>NZ_CP119677.1:5017500-5027861 GCF_029318685.1 Ruminiclostridium papyrosolvens DSM 2782 | reverse complement strand
GTCCCTTCGCCCACCTTGGTTATACATATTAATAATAAAAAATGTGCATGATATCGAATATAAATAAGCACGTTATTTGCCAAAAACGCTACGAGTTAAAAAGCTTGTACAAGTTTTTTTATGAGTGAGAAATACAAAAAAATAGTTAATTACATTAAACATTAAAAGTTATTAACAACCTGGCAGCTTAAAAACACACAGGTTATCAACAAGTATTAATAAATATATCAGAGTTTTGTGGAAAATTCAATAAGAAAAACGAGAGATATCCACAAAAATATATTTCAATAGGAGATATATCCACAGGTTATGTGTAAATATAATATATAAGTAACAACATGTTGAAATGATATATTTTATCGATACCATATATAGTTCTTTGAATTTATAAAAAAAATAATTGAAAAATTATTCTAGCAATAAGGCTTTGAATAAGCCTTGACAGGTTGAAATATCATAATATATAATAGGTCTGGTGTCTTTAAAAGAAAACACTCAACTGTTTATATAAACAAAGATGGATCGGGGGTGTACCAATGTTAAGAACATATCAGCCTAAAAAAAGGCATGCTAAGAAGGAACATGGATTCAGAAAAAGAATGAGTACTTCTAACGGCAGAAAAGTATTAAGAAGACGCAGATTAAAAGGAAGAAAGGTTCTTTCAGCGTAAGACCGCATATTTGTGGTCTTTTTCTTTAAAACTTGCTATTCTTCGTACAAACTATTAATTACAAAGGCAGTATTTTATGAAAAAGACTGTAACACTAAAAAAGAATTACGAGTTTGCAAGAGTTTTTAATAAAGGATCGTTTTATGTTGGAAGGTATATAACTGTTTATATCCTTCCAAATAAACAATCCTTTAATAGAATTGGAATATCAGTTTCCAAAAAGGCAGGCAAAGCAGTTATCAGAAATAGAAAAAAAAGATTAATCAGAGAGAGTTACCGGTATTTTGAAGACTATATTTCCAATGGATTTGACATTGTAGTTGCAGCAAGATCCGGCGAAAGTGTTCCTACTTTTAGAGCTGTGTTAAAGGAAATCAAATACTTGCTTAAAAAGCTGCAGATATTTGATCAGGAGAAATACAATTGCTTAAAAGAATATTGATAGCATTAATCAGGTTCTACCAGAAATTTATATCGCCACTAAAAATGAGGCCTACGTGCAGATTTTATCCCACATGTTCACAGTATGCGATTGAGGCTGTAATTAAATACGGTTGTATAAAAGGATCATATCTGGCATTAAAACGAATATTAAAGTGTCACCCCTTTCATCCGGGAGGGTTTGACCCTGTTAAATAGATACTAATTGTAATATATAGGAGATAAATATGTTCGACGTAATAATTAGGCCACTTGGTCAATTCCTTTATTGGATTTATAATACTATTGCATTTCATAATTACGGTCTTGCACTTGTTATTTTTACTATAATTATTAGAGCTGCAATGATCCCATTAACCTTAAAACAGTACAAGTCTTCTGCTGAAATGCAAAAAGTTCAGCCTTTACTCCAGGAAATTCAAAGAAAATATGCAAATGATAAAGCAAAGCTAAACGAAGAAATGATGAAGCTTTATCAGGAACATAAAATAAATCCCGCAGGGGGATGTCTCCCACTACTTATACAAATGCCTATATTGTTATCATTATGGCAGGCTATCACAAAGCCACTCAAATATATGCTGGGTTTTACTCCAGAACAGTTGAAAAACCTTGCAGAAGCATCTAATATACCCATCAATAGTGCGTATTCAGAAATTAATACTATAACACACTTTATGAGTATAGGTCAGGGTTCTAAAGTCGGAAACTTGAACATGTTTTTCCCAAGTCATGGGTTTGGGATAAATTTGGGTGATATACCTACATGGCATTTTAACAAAATTATGAGCGAGCCTAAATATGCAGTTCTTTTGCTGTTACCTATAATAGCAACCATTACGACATATTTGTCAGTGCGTATGTCAATGCCTAAGGCAACTTCAGACAAGGCTGCAAACCCGATGGGAAACAGCATGATGTATGTATCTCCTATAATGACTTTACTATTTTCATTCCAGTTCCCTGCAGGTCTTGCTCTATATTGGATTACCGGTAACGTGTTTGCTATTGTTCAGCAATACTATGTAAATAAGTATGTCCTTAAAAAGAAGGAGGAAGTGAGTAAATAATGGCTTACAGTATTGAAAAAAAAGGTAAAACAGTTCAGGAAGCTATATCTGCTGCACTCGAGGAATTACAGTTAACACAGGATGATGTTGATATTGAAGTTATAGAAGAGGGCAACAAAGGTATTTTTGGTATTATAGGTTCTAAAGTTGCCAGAATACGAGTGACAGTTATAGAAAAAGAAGAGAAAAACAGATGTGATATAGCATCAGATTTTTTGTACACAATACTTAATAACATGGGTGTTGAGGCTGATATCAATGTTAGCGAAGATGAGGAAAGCATAGTTGTTGATATAAATGGAGACAATATTGGAATAATTATCGGTCGCAGAGGGGAAACAATGGATTCCCTGCAGTATCTTACAAGTCTGGTTGTTAATAAGGAATATGAAGATTATAAAAGAGTAATACTAAACGTTGAAAATTACAGACAGAAAAGAGAAGAAACTCTTGTAAAGCTTGCTAACAGACTTGCTGATAAAGTAGTTAAATACAAAAAACCCATTACACTTGAGCCAATGAACCCATATGAGAGAAGAATAATACATTCATCTCTTCAGGGACATAAATATGTAGAAACATACAGCACAGGTGAAGAGCCAAAGAGAAAGGTAGTTATTACTCTGAAATAACTATATCGCTTACTTAAAAACATATACTAAGAAATAAATATGCATATCAGATGGTTCAGGGTCATACCTTGAACCATTTTGTGCGTTGGTAAGGCATTAAAAATATGCACTAAGTTAAAAGAGGTAATGTTATGCACAATGAAGATACGATAGCAGCACTGTCAACTCCGTACGGAACAGGTGGAATCGGTGTTATTCGAATAAGCGGAGAAAAAGCATTTAGCACAGCAGATAAAATATTTAAAGCCTCTAAAGCAATGGAGGAAATACAGTCACATACAGTCACATACGGAAAAATTGTTGATAAAGAATCAAAAGATATTATAGATGAAGTATTACTGCTGAAAATGTGTAAGCCAAATACATTTACAAGGGAAGATGTTATAGAACTACAATGTCATGGTGGAATTGTAGTAATAAACCGTGTATTGGATTTGATTTTTAAAAATGGGGTAAGACCTGCAGAGCCGGGAGAATTCACTAAACGTGCTTTTTTAAACGGCAGAATAGACTTGTCACAAGCTGAAGCCATAATTGATTTAATCAACTCAAAGACAGTTGAAAGCTCAAAAGCTGCAGTAAGCCATCTGGAAGGAAGATTATCAGCCAGATTAAAAATCATCAGAAAAACTTTAGTAGGATTACTGGCTCATATTGAGGTGACTGTTGATTATCCGGAGCATGATATAGAAGAAATAACGGGAGAAAAAGTTTTAGAGAATCTTAAAAATATAAAAGGTGAGCTTCACACTCTGGCAGGAACTTTTGAAAGAGGCAAGATATTAAGAGAAGGATTAAATATAGTAATTGCAGGGAAGCCAAATGTAGGTAAGTCATCTCTGTTAAACCAGTTGTCAGGAAATACAAAGGCAATTGTAACTGATATTCCGGGAACAACAAGAGATATTATAGAGGAATACGTAAATATCAATGGAATTCCGGCAAAGATTACAGATACGGCCGGTATAAGAAATACTCAGGATGTAGTTGAAAAAATAGGAGTAAACAAAGCATATGAGGCGGTTGGACAAGCTGATTTAACAATAGTAGTTCTTTCAGCGGAAACAGGTATAGATGATGAAGATATTGAAATTTTAAATTTAGTAAAAAATAAAAAAGCTCTTATTTTAATAAACAAGACGGATTTGGCAGATAAAGAGCAAGTTAATGAAATAAAGGCTCAGTTAGAAAACCATGATATTATTTTAAAAGCATCAGTAATAAATGCCAGAGGAATAGAAGAGTTGGAAGCAACCATATCGGAATTATTTGTCAAAGGAAAAATATCAGGAAATGATGAAGTGCTTTTAACAAATTCCAGACATAAATACCTTGTGGACAGAGCTATTGAGGATATTCAACAGGCATTAAATTCTTTTAGTACAGGAATGCCACTTGACATGGTAACTATAGATATAAAAAGCTGTGCCGATAACATTGGGCAGATTACAGGGGAATCAATTGACGAAGCTGTGATGCATGATATATTCAGTCGTTTTTGTATTGGAAAATAAGATTACGTAAAAAAATTACAGATTATATATAGAAAGGAAGAATCCTTATGGATTATTTCGCTGGAAGTTATGATATAGCTGTTATCGGTGCAGGACATGCCGGATGTGAGGCAGCATTGGCAGCAGCAAGACTTGGTTGCAGCACTATAGTATTTTCTATTAACCTGGACAGTATTGCAAACATGCCTTGTAATCCAAGTATTGGGGGAACAGCAAAAGGCCACTTGGTAAGGGAAATAGATGCCTTAGGCGGACAGATGGGGAAGACAACGGATAAAACCTTTATTCAGTCAAAAATACTTAACTCATCTAAAGGCCCTGCAGTATATTCCTTGAGAGCGCAAGTGGACAGAAGACAATATCAGATGGAAATGAAGCACATTCTTGAAACACAGGAAAACCTTGATATCAGGCAGGCAGAAGTTATAGAAGTACTTACTGATGAAACGGGGACCAGTGTAACAGGCGTAAAAACTCACACTGGAGCTATATTTCAGTGTAAAGCAATAGTACTTACAACGGGGACATATCTCCAAGGAAAAATTTTCATCGGTGACGTAAATTACAGTGGAGGACCTGATGGATTATTTCCTGCAAACAGATTATCAGAAAGCTTGCAAAATATAGGCATAGAGCTGCTTAGATTTAAGACGGGAACTCCTGCAAGACTAAATAAGAGAAGTCTGGACTTTTCGAAGATGTCTGAGCAACCCGGGGACGACGTAATTGTTCCATTTTCCTTTGAAACAGAAAAAATAGAAAAGGATCAGGTTCCATGTTGGCTCACATATACAAATGCCGATACTCATGAGGTAATCAAAAAAAACATTCATAGGTCACCACTATATAGTGGAAATATTACAGGTATAGGCCCAAGATATTGCCCATCAATAGAGGACAAGGTAGTAAGATTCTCTGATAAGGAACACCATCAGGTCTTTGTAGAACCTATGGGAATAGGAACGGAAGAAATGTACCTGCAGGGAATGTCAAGCAGTCTTCCTGAGGATGTACAGGTAGAATTTATGAGAACTATTCCCGGGCTTGAAAATGTAAAGGTAATGAGAAGTGCCTATGCAATAGAATATGACGGAATAGATGCTACACAGTTAAAATTATCATTAGAATATAAAAAAATAGAAGGATTGTTTTCAGCAGGGCAAATAAATGGAAGCTCCGGATATGAAGAAGCTGCTGCTCAGGGAATTGTTGCGGGAATAAATGCTGCAATGAAGATACAAAACAGAGAGCCATTAATATTGGACAGGTCCCAAGCATATATAGGCGTACTTATTGATGACCTTGTTACAAAAGGTACAAAGGAGCCTTATAGGATGATGACGTCCAGAGCAGAGTACAGACTTCTTCTAAGGCAGGACAATGCTGATTTGAGATTGACATCCTTAGGCAGGGAAATAGGATTGATTAGTGAAGAACGATATGAAAAATTTCTTAAAAAGAAGGAATTGATAGAGAAAGAAATAGAAAGACTGAAAAACACATATTTACCTCCCAGTGAAGCTGTTCTAAAATATCTTGAAAGCAGAAACAGTACAGCCATAAAAAGTGGAATTCAGGTTACAGAACTACTAAGGAGGCCAGAAATAAGTTATGAAAGCCTTTCACAAGTTTGCGAACTTCCAGAACTACCAAGAGCTGTACGTGAACAGGTGGAAGTTGCCGTAAAATATGAAGGTTATATTAAAAGGCAAATGCAGCAGGTAGAACAGTATAAAAAGCTTGAAGGCAGAAAAATACCACAGCCTATTGATTACAACGAGATACAGGGATTAAGACTAGAGGCCAGGCAAAAACTTTCACAAATAAGGCCTGACTCCATAGGTCAGGCATCCAGAATAACAGGGGTATCTCCTGCTGATATATCAGTATTACTCATATATCTTGAACAGGTTAACAGAAGGAAAAATTAGCAACCGGAGGAATTTATGGCACTTGACAATGAATTAAAGGAATTACTTATCAAAGGATTGACACACTATAAAAAAGAGATATCCGACACACAAATAGAGCAATTTGAAAAATACATGGAGCTTCTGAAAGAGTGGAATAAAAAAATAAATTTAACAGCAATAGAGGATGACAGGGAAATAGTAATAAAGCATTTTATTGATTCAATCAGCATAGTTCCTCATATAGGAAATGAAGACATAAAGATTATAGATGTAGGTACCGGCGCAGGTTTTCCCGGTATTCCTCTCAAAATAGTGAACCCAAAAAATAAAATAACACTGCTTGATTCATTGGATAAGAGAGTAAAGTTTCTTAATGAGGTAATAAATAAAGTAAATATTACCCAAATATCAGCGATTCATGGCAGAGCAGAGGACTTTGGAACTAACCCTGTATATAGGGAGAAGTATGATATTGCTGTCGCAAGAGCAGTATCAAATCTTCCGGTTTTACTCGAATATTGTCTTCCATTTATAAAAATAAACGGAATATTTATCGCAATGAAAGGAAGTAGCACCGAAGAGTTTGATAATTGCAATAGAGCTCTCGACATTTTAGGTGGTAAAATTGAGAAAATAGAAAAAATGGAACTACCGTTTACAAATATAGAAAGAAATGTCGTTGTGGTAAGAAAGTTTAGACAGACGCCGACAAAATACCCAAGGAAAGCAGGTAAACCATCGAAAGAACCGTTGATATAGGAAGTATTATCCATTATTAGCTTCTTTTTTATCGAACGATTTTTCATAGGTAATAAAGGAAAAGAAGGTTCATAAAAGGAAATATCCTTTGTAAGTAATTTACAACATATAGTAGATTACTAATTTAAATTAATAAATAATATACAAAGGATGGTGCCGTTATGTTGGAGAGTAAAATTCAATTTACAAAACAGGAAAAGAAGGAAGACCAGAAAAATATTACTTATGTTGGTATAGACCACATCAGACCAAATCCATACCAACCAAGGAAACAATTTAATAAAATGGCTCTTGAAGAACTGTGTGATTCCATTAAACAGTATGGTGTGCTACAGCCAATTAACGTTAGAAGACTTTCCCATGGCACATATGAGCTTGTAGCAGGTGAACGGAGACTTAGAGCCGCTACTATGGCAGGATTACAGGAGATTCCGGCAATAATAATAAATGTAGACGATAATGATTCTGCCGTAATGGCACTTATCGAAAATCTTCAAAGGGAAGACCTTAGCTATATGGAAGAGGCTGAGGGCTATAGCAATCTAATAAATGAGCATGGATTTACTCAGGAAGAGCTTGCCCAGAAGATTGGTAAAAGCCAATCAACAATAGCAAATAAAATAAGACTGTTAAAGCTTTCTCCATTGATTAAAAAAATACTTTCTGATAATAATTTGACTGAGAGACATGCAAGAGCATTGTTAAAGCTCCACGATGAACAGCTTCAACTAAAGGTTCTGAGGCTTGTCTGCGAGAGAGGCTTGAATGTAAAGAAAACAGAAGAACTGGTAGAAAGAGCTATAGATAAATACTCAAAAAATATAAAACAAAGAACAACCTCTGAAAAGAAAATGACAAAAGCAATAAAGGATGTAAGGATATTTGTCAATACTATAAAACAGGCGATAGATATAATGAGACAGTCAGGTGTAAATGCAAAGGCTGCCCAGGTTGACAGAGGGGAATACATAGAATTTGTGGTTCGAGTTCCTAAGAACAATATGGCTTGATATACATAAAATAGGAGTTATATAAAAAATAATTTAGGAAACTGGGCCGGGGGTGTCCAGTTTTTTATGTATAAAAACAAGCTTTCACTATGTTTTCCATAAATAAATAAGAAGTATTCTATATGTAATAAATTGGCAATACTAAATATTGTATTTGAAAATAACAGGTATACAAAAAAGTGGACAGTAAGTTAAAAGTTTATTACAATATACAGTGGATAAGATTGTTTTTATAAAAGGAAAAGAGGTAAAAAGTTAGATGGCAGATGAAATAAGGGAGCAAAAAATTATTCCCATAGACATTGAATCTGAAATGAAAAAATCGTTTATAGATTATGCTATGAGTGTAATAATAGACAGAGCACTGCCTGATGTTCGAGATGGATTGAAACCGGTACACAGGCGTATACTTTACACCATGTTTACTTCAGGTTTTACTCCGGACAAGCCATACAGAAAATCCGTTGCAACCGTAGGTGAAGCGTTAAAGAGTTTTCATCCGCATGGTGATGCTGCTGTTTACGATAGTCTTGTACGTATGGCACAGGATTTTTCATTGAGACATCCATTAGTAGACGGACATGGAAACTTTGGCTCAAGAGATGGTGATGCTGCAGCTGCGATGAGGTATACTGAGGCAAAGCTGGCCAAAATATCAATGGAGATGCTTGCTGATATTAACAAAGATACAGTTGATTTTAAGCCAAACTTCGACGAACATGAAGTTGAACCGGTTGTTTTACCAGCTAGGTTTCCAAACCTATTGGTTAATGGTTCATCAGGTATTGCTGTTGGTATGGCCACCAATATACCCCCACACAATTTAGGTGAGACAATTGATGGTATATGTGCAGTTTTAGATAATCCAGAGATTACTATTGATGAATTAATAATGAAATACATCAAAGGTCCGGATTTTCCAACTGCTGCTAAAATAATAGGTAAAAGAGGAATAAGGGACGCATACAAAACCGGTAGAGGAAGACTTATTGTACGTTCCGAGGCTACCATAGAAGAACTACACGGAAACAGGCACAGGATTGTTGTTACCGAGATTCCGTACATGGTAAATAAGGCAAGGCTGGTAGAAAAAATTGCAGATCTTGTTAAGGATAAAAAAATAGATGGAATATCATTTATTCAGGATGAATCCGGCAGAGAAGAGCCTGTAAGAATAGTTATTGATTTAAAACGTGATGCCAATCCGAATGTTGTGCTGAATCAACTATATAAAAATACACAACTTCAGGAAAGCTTTAGCGTGAACATGGTCGCTATAGTACCTACTGAAGACAAGATGTATGAGCCAAGAACTTTGAATTTAAAACAGGTAATTGATTATTACATAGCTCATCAAGAGGATGTAATCAGACGAAGAACAAAGTTCGAACTTGATAAAGCCGAAGCTAGGGCACACATATTGGAAGGCTTAAAAATAGCACTGGATAACCTGGATGAAGTTATCAGAATTATACGTAATTCAAAAACAGAATCCGTTGCAAAAGAAAAGTTATCAGAGAGATTTGGTTTCAGTGACAAACAATCTCAAGCAATTGTAGATATGAGATTGGGACGTTTAACCGGTTTAGAAAGAGAGAAACTGGAAAGTGAGTATAACGAGCTCCTTGAAAAGATTAAATATTTTAGAGATGTACTTGCAAATGAAATTCTTGTTCATCAAATAATAAAGGATGAACTTACAGTTATTAAGAATAAATATGCTGATGAGAGAAGAACAAAGATTGAGATTGACGAAGATGAGATAGACATTGAGGACCTTATCCAAGAACAGGAAAGTGTTATCACAATGACTCATTTCGGATATATAAAGAGATTGCCTGCCGACACATACAAGAGCCAAAGGCGTGGAGGTAAGGGAATAATAGGTCTAAGTACAAGAGAAGAGGATTTTGTTAAAAATCTCTTTGTAACTTCGACACATCACTTTATTATGTTCTTTACCAATAAGGGAAGAGTTTATAGGTTAAAGGCATATGAGATACCTGAGTCCGGACGACAGGCAAAGGGTACTGCAATAGTAAACCTCCTGCAGCTAAACGGAGACGAGAAGGTTACCACTGTAATTCCTATACAGGAATATAAGGAAGGATTATACCTTGTAATGGCAACCAAAAACGGCCTTGTTAAGAAAACTGATCTGATGGAATACGATAGTATCAGAAAAGGCGGGCTTGCAGCCGTTAGTTTAAGGGAAAACGATGAACTTATAGATGTTAAGCTTACAGACGGTAATCAGGATATAATACTTTCAACGGTTAATGGTATGGCAATCAGATTTAAGGAAACTGATGCAAGGCCTATAGGTAGGGTCTCACAAGGTGTTAAGGGGA
>NZ_CP119677.1:1787500-1910000 GCF_029318685.1 Ruminiclostridium papyrosolvens DSM 2782 | reverse complement strand
AATGCCTTGATTTTTTGATAATCATTCATACCAGCCTGAATATAATTATCAAAAGCATATTGGACTTCCTGCTCAACCAGAGATTTTAAGAAGGGCTGCCGTTCAAAAACATTTAAATTATTTTGGAATACGGACTTGATTGAAGTATCCCAGTTAATATATTCTTCTCTTGTTTTAATATGATTTATAGATGTTAATTTACATCCTGAAAAACAAGATTTTATTGTATCTATATTTGATGTCAGATCTACATTTTCTAGATTTGTTGCATTTTCAAATGCATTATTCGCTATGCTTTTAACACTATCGGGAAATGTAAAATCAGTGGCAAACCTTTTGGCAGGATACCATACAAGCATTGATTTATCATAATTGTAAAGGACACCATCCTGACTTGTGTAATTGACATTTCCCTGTGAAACCTCAATATTCTCTAAATTTGGAAATGATTTATATGTTAATGTATCCCCTGCACTACTTGCTTTTCCTCTGTAGCTTGCAGGTATTTTTAACATATGTACATTTGAGCATTTTTCTAAAGCATTGATATTACACTCTACAAATGTATCCGGTAACTCCAAAACCTCAGTGGAATTCATTTGGGGAAATCTCATCAATTTTGATTTTCCCTTATTGTATAAAATACCGTTTATATCACAGTAATTTGCATTTCCGGAACTTACCTTTATATCCTTTAGGCTTGTCATATCTGCAAATGGCGAATTAGCTATGTACGTAATGTTGGAGCCAATGTTAATCTGAGTAATATTGTTATTCCAGCTTAATGCATTCCAAGGAATCTTTGTGATATTATACGTGACACTATTTGATGAAAGCTGCTCAGGTATTGTTACTACAGTTTCACTACCCAAATAGTTGCCTATTTCGCCTGCTTCAGTAAAATTCCATAACCCGTCATCAGAGGTTAAGGTAGTTGCTGCGTATACCGTATTTGATAGTAAGCCAAAATTGATAATACCATTATCATTAAGGAATCCTGCCACAGTAAATAGAGCTAATGCTAACGCTACTAATTTGACTTTCTTAATTACTTTTCTCATTTTACCCTCCTAATAAACAAATTCAAAATGTATGTAATTCCATTAAAAACATTATTTTACATTATAATCAATAATTATACAAAAAACAAGAATTTGGTTGCAAGTTTATTTTAATTTAATTTAGCTTTATAATGCAACTAAGGGGCTAATACCTGATAATCAGGCATTGCCCCAAAATTAAATTTAAAAATTAATATCATTTTACTATTTACACAATACTTGAACGTACTCTTATTATATAACTACTATTTTTTATTTTGCTGTCTTCCCTGATCATCAATGTAATAATTTTCTTTCATTATTAATTGAGATACAGGTAAGAATTCAAGTCCCTGAGATTTAAGTCCTTTTATAATCTCAGGGAGAAGCTGTGCTGTATACTGGGTGTCATTATGGAAAAGCAGTATTGCACCCGGCTTGGTTCTTTTGAGAATTCTGTCTAATATGGCCTGCCTACTCATTTCCTTACGCCAGTCAAGACTGTCAACATTCCATTGAATGGGGTAACATCCCATTTCATTACAGGTATCTACAACAGTATTATTATAATCTCCGTATGGTGGTCTAAAGAGGTTTATTTTAACACCCGATATTTCTTCCAGTTTTTGGTTGCATAGTTCTATTTCACTTTTGCACTTCTCCTTACTGATTGTACTCATACGTAGATGTGAATACCCGTGGTTAGCAATATCATGACCGTCATTTGCTATAAGTTTGACTGCATCAGGGAACTTTTCTGCCCACTGTCCAACCATAAAAAATGTTGCTTTTACATTATCTTTTTTAAGGGTATCAAGTATTTGTGGTATGTCGCCTGCTCCCCAGGCACAGTCAAAAGTGATTGAAACAGCCTTTTGTTCTGTTTCAACACTGTAAATCGGAAGGTGCTTTGCCGGGTTAAAAACGCCAACTGTGTTGGCGGTATAGCCTATTGTAGCAAACAGTGCAAACGTAAGTATAAACATTATTATAACTTTTTTAGGTATTTTTTTTGCCTTTAACAATAATAATCTTATTTTCATTATCAAACACTCCCATATATAGATTTGCTCTTAAAAAGTGCTTTCAATCTCTATATATGTTTATTTTTGAAAATTAAAAATATGATAACCTGTCTCTCTTCCACCACTCTATTATTTTAGTGCAAGGGTTTTAGTCAGCTTCTTTATATCCACTCCTTTACATATCGAAAGGCAAGTACTAATAATAGTTTCTCTGGACTCTTCAACATTAGTATTACAGGTTTTTTCAATCCATTCCGAAGGAGCCCAGTTTTCTACCTTGTCATATATATTTGCCGGCCAGCCATAGGGCTCTCCCTGCTTATTAATCTTGTATCTATTACCTGCAACTGTAATGAAGTATTCTTTCTGAAGCTCTACAATAGCTCTGTCAAGCTTGCTTCCCCCACTTTTTGCAGTAACACCCATTTCTTTTCTTATTTCAGCTGTGTCCATAAGAGTCTTATCAGCAAACAACTTCCATAAATTCCATAATTCAGGAAATATCATCCCTTGTTCCCATCGTTCTTCCATTGATAAGGTTGGCTTATATGCTCTATAAAAATATGGATACATCCTAGCAGAAACAAAGCCCTTGTTCCCTCCAAGAATGCAACCAAAAGCAAGCTTTTTTTCCTCTGCAGCCCTATCCTTCCACTGCCAAGGATCAGAATCAATTTCTCCCGTATGCCACTGATTTTTTGAGGTTTCTGAGGAAAGTGACGGAAACCCTTCATGTATATTTGAAAGTGCCATAAAGCCCAACTCGTTAACTCTATCTATAAAATCATTGTATCTTTTCAACATAGCCATAATATATCCCCATCCTACACTAAAATAATGTCTCTCTCTCCTCCTGTAATGCACTCGCCGCCGTCAGAAGTAATAATATATGTGTCTTCACCGCCTACCATACCCACTTGCGGTATACCTTTTTTCGGTTCAAGGGCAAATACCATATTCTCTTTTAATGGATTATCAAAACCCTTTGCAATTACAGGGAGTTCATCAACATGAAGACCCACTCCGTGGCCCAAGAATCTCACTTTTCTGTCCCCAAAGCCCATAAAGTTCTCTAAAAACGATGATTCCAGACAACTCATAATACTATTATAAATCTCAGAGGGTATATTCCCAGGCTTGAGAAGGGAAGCGGTCTTTTTTTGTATCTCAATACATTGTCTGTGGGTTTTTTCTACTTCTTCTGTAGGTTTACCTCCAAACATATATACCTGTGTTTTGTCACTATGATATCCCTCAACACAGAAACCCACATCAATAAATACCAAATCACCTTTTTTTAGAAGAGTATTAAGACTGCCAAACAGCGGTACTGCCGGGCTTAACCCTTTCATACCTCCGGGTCCGTCAAAATTGGTAGGATACAGTGAATTTACACCAAAAGCAATCTGCCCTATTATCATTTCAGTTTGATAGCTGCTGAACCGTGAAACGCCCTGATGTCCAAGCTTCAACATTTTTTCAAACAGCTCTGCTGATAATTCAACCTCACTCATTCCTTCCCTGAGAATGCCCGGTACAACCTCCTCAAGCAGGCATTTGTGTCGTTTTCCGGCCTCCCTTATAGCATCAAGTTCATACGGACTTTTAATTGCCCTTATCTCAGACAATATCTTTTTTAGTGGATAGATTCTACCTATCTCAAATTTACTCTGAAGTCTTTCCAGTACTTCAATAGTTGCAATATCAGTTTCTATAAGCGTGTTTCCAAACAATTTACCGCAAACCGCTGCAGCATCGGAATACTTTTCCATAGAATATATGCAATCGGATATGGGTGACTCTATTTTCGCCCTCTCATAGCTTCTTCTGGCAAAATACATTAATTTTCCATCTCTTTTAACTATGAGTATTCCGTCTTGCATAGTCCCCGTGAAATAATATTGATTAACACGCCCCAATATTATTATTGTATCCCAATCCGGATATTTTTCAGTAGCCACAGCACACAGCCGCTTCGCCCTTTTCTCCAGTTCTTTTCCAGTCAAAATTTCTTTCATAATATGTAAACTCCAGTTTATTAAATGCCTTTTATTTTAGTACTTATGCAAAAAAAGATATTATCCATTTTATTATTAAAAGTTCAACTACAACAACTACAACACAGCTGAATATAAAAGCTGTAAGTTTTGCTTCACCCACCCTGTCTTTCCAATACTCCCCTTTAAAAAAAGAAAACAAATCAGGGGTAAATGAGTACTTTATTGAATTATTTATGTCCTCCCGATCTCGAAATATAAACCACAATATTTTCTTATAAACCGGTATATTCGCTATAAGTAACACAATCGCAATTATTGGCTCCATCTTATTCCGTCTCCTCCAGTCAGTTTCAATACTTTCTAACCTAAAAATATTATAACATATCTGGTAAAGCCACTATATTAATTCCATTATTTTTCATAATAAATTTTTGTCCAGTCATGCACAATAATAAGTGAATAATAGTAAAGGGAGAAAGCTTATGGTTAATCACTATCATTTTTACAAATTTAATAGTTTAACTGGTGAAAAGCATTCTCACAGACTTACGGGATATACTGAATATATGTTTGGTATAGGGTTATTCCACTTTCATATATATTTTGGAACAACCTCTTTTAACGGGCATTATCATGTATATTCAGGAATAACGGGATTACCCATTAAGACTTCTCGAGGGCACAAACATAAAATTGCCGGAAAACTAAATGTGTCAGATTCACACTGTCATTACTATGAAAATTATACCCATGAAAACATAGAATATACGGGAGGAAAAATTCTAAAAAGGGTGTTATCTTAATTATTTACCATTCTTCCTGTACCCGGTCACCTTTGTGATCCAAATTGAATTTTGAAGAATTAAAATAGTTTCCGGTTACACCAAAGGTGCAGTCAACATTTATCCATTTTTTCCCTTTGCTGTCATAGAACTGATTCCATGCATGATCTCCCCAGGCTAATCCGCTATAACCAAGACCTGTAACCAGTCTTACTTTTATCCCGTTTACTCTGCACATTGAAATAAACAGACTTGAGTAGTCAAAGCAGATTCCTTTTCTCGTCTCATAACATATTACAGACCCTGACTTTGTTCCCTCTGTCTTAATTGCAATCTGTTTTGCCTTTGGGTAATCATATTTTATATTTTTAGTAATCCATTTGTATATTGCTTTTGCTTTATCATATTCTCCAGACTTTCCAGCGGTTAATTCAAGGGCTAGCTTATCTATTTCATCATTTGATTTTACTGCATCATCAAGAGTCACACCATTAAAATACTGAATAACCTTTATATTGTAACTGTCAAGAGTATCTCTGATATTTTCGGCTATTTTAACTTCCTGTCCGTTCATTGTAGCGCTTACAAAACGATCATTGATTATTACAGGGATTTTCTTGGCAATATCCGATTCAATTACCGGCTTTAAAGCCGTCCTGTAAACTCCCTGAAGCACCGCTGAGTCGTCAATCCAAATTGATAAACGAGGTACTGTAAAATAGTACGAAAAAAAATATAAAACAAAGCAGATAGAAATTAGTGAAACTGCTGCCTTTGGTACACTGCAAACAAATGCAATGATTCTTCTGGTCACAGAATTCATTGAACTCATAACCTTGTATATTCCCTGAGCCATAGCTCCAAATATATGTTTATACAAAGGATACATAATCAGCTTTATTAAAAGTACTACAATTAATAGTACAACAAAGGCAACACATAAATAGGTATATATATTGTTTGCTGCAAGACTTTCTTTGGCAGTTTCAGGCATATGGTTGTGAATGTACACAAAAAACTGATTGCTTTTGTCAAATAGAATTCCTCTTGTTAAAAACAATGCAATTAATAAACCTGAGATTAACTCGACACTGTTTATTATCGAATAAAAACTCTTAATAACTCTTTCACGGGTATATCTTGTTACAAGAGAACTAACCAAAGTTATTAAAACAGGTATAATTATAATTAAATTAATCGGATTTGTGAGTATATCTATCAAATGGGTCACCTACCTATGCCTGTTATAAATTATATTATTTCCAAAATTATTCAGTAAAAGAAGTGTATCAATTATATTATATCATAGTGACAACTTTCTTTTTCAATTTCCCTAAATTACCTAATTAAATGTACTAAATATTTCATTAATTTTTGAATTAAAATTATTAGTATAATGCAATTTTCGTCTTCATAAGAAAAGAATATAACGGTTTTAGAAGATTTTATAAATATTTAGTCTTGGAAAAGACGCCACACCATTTTATGCTTGCAATTAGTATGGAAAAATTGTATCTTTATTAGGTAATATTAATAATTATTGGCATCCGGAATTAAAAGCCGGTTGCCTTAAAAATATTTTATGAGGTGATTTATGAGTCTGATAAGCCAAATATTCGGTTCAAATGTATACAATGATTGCGTAATGAGAGAACGTTTGCCTAAAGCAACATACAAGGCATTGAAGAAAACTATTGACGAGGGTCTTCCTTTAGATCTCGAAATAGCTGAAGTGGTTGCCAGCTCAATGAAGGATTGGGCAATCGAAAAGGGTGCTACCCATTATACCCACTGGTTTCAGCCAATGACAGGTATTACCGCTGAAAAACATGATTCCTTCATTAATCCTACTGATGATGGAAAAGTTATTCTGGAGTTTTCCGGTAAAGAGTTGATTAAAGGTGAAGCAGATGGCTCATCCTTTCCTTCGGGAGGTTTGAGAGTCACCTTTGAAGCACGAGGCTACACTGCTTGGGATTGTACTTCACCTGCATTTATAAAAAATAACACTCTGTATATTCCAACTGCCTTCTGTTCATATACAGGTGAAACCCTTGATAAGAAAACACCTCTTTTAAGATCTATTGAAAGTCTGTCTAAAAATGCGGTAAGGCTGCTAAAGCTTTTCGGTAATGAAAACGTTACAAAGGTTACTCCTACAGTTGGTCCTGAGCAGGAATATTTCCTAATTGATAAGAAGATGTACGATAAAAGGAAAGATTTGATTTTTACGGGACGTACTCTGTTTGGCTCTAAAGCACCAAAGGGACAGGAAATGGATGATCATTACTACGGAAGTATAAAGCCTCGTGTTTCAGCATTTATGGAGGATCTTGACCTTGAATTATGGAAGCTTGGTATTTCAGCAAAAACCGAGCATAACGAAGTTGCTCCTGCACAGCATGAGCTTGCTCCAATTTTTACGACTTCCAATATTGCAACCGACCATAACCAGCTTGTTATGGAACTTCTGAAAACAGTTGCTCTAAGACATGACTTGGTGTGCCTGCTTCATGAAAAACCCTTCGCAGGAGTTAACGGTTCCGGTAAACATAATAATTGGTCACTATCCACAAATGACGGGCAGAACCTTTTTGACCCCGGTAAGACCCCTCATGAAAATGTTCAATTTCTGATTTTCCTGAGTGCCGTTATAAAAGCTGTAGACGAGTATGCGGATCTTATAAGGTTATCTGCCGCCAACCCCGGAAATGATCACAGATTAGGTGCAAATGAAGCTCCTCCTGCTATAATTTCCATTTTCCTTGGTGATGAACTTACAAGAATTCTTGAGCAGATTGTATCGGGAGAAGATATTGAAGCAAATGGTATTGAAAAACTCATGGTCGGTGTTAAAACTCTTCCGGCCTTAAGAAAAGATACAACGGACAGGAACAGAACTTCCCCCTTCGCCTTTACCGGAAATAAATTTGAGTTCAGAATGGTGGGTTCTTCTGCCTCCATTGCATCACCGAACTTCTTCCTCAATACAATAGTTGCCCATGTGTTGGAGCAGTTTGCCGACAGACTTGAAAATGCAAAGGATTTCTCAAAAGAAATAAACAGCATTATAAAAGATGTTGTAAAAGAAAACGGACGAATAATATTCAATGGTAACGGATATTCTGATGATTGGGTAAAAGAAGCTGAAAAAAGAGGCCTTCCAAACATTAAAAGTTATGTTGAAGCTATTGCTTGCCTGTTAAAGGAAAAAAATATTGCTGTCATGGAAAAGCACAAGGTCTTCTCCAGAGTTGAAATGCATTCCAGATATGAAATTTCTCTTGAGAAATATATTAAGACTATTAATATAGAAGCCATGACTATGCTTGAAATGGCAAAAAGACAGTTTCTCCCGGCTTGCATCAAATTTGAAACTGATATTGCAAAATCAATAAACGAGATTAAGAACAGCGGAATTGAAGCAGATTTAAGTGCTAATACAGACTTGTTAAAAGAAACGGCTTCCTTTGTTTCTCAATTTAAAAAAGAAATTTCTCTGTTGGAAAATAGTCTGAGCAAAGCTCAGAACTCTTTTGAAGATACATTTGAGCAAGCTATGTTCTACAGAAATGATGTATTTGCAAGAATGGAAGCATTAAGAGGGGTTGTTGATGAACTGGAGCGTATAGTAGATTCAAACATCTGGCCTATCCCAACTTATGCGGATATTCTGTTCAATATATAATCTAAACAGACACTATAAAGAAGAACCCGGCATACCGATTGTAACATTGGTATGCCGGGTTCTTAAATTTTTCAGCTTTCCAGAGGCAAAAAAATCGAAAAAGTACTTCCCTTTCCTGATTCGGACAATGCTTTTATATATCCGTCCTGCATTGATATTATCTCTCTTGTGAGATAGAGACCAATGCCAACCCCGTCTATCCCTTTAGAATTATTCCCCCGGTAGAAACGCTTGAATATATCATTAACTTCCTGTTCGTCAAATCCTGGTCCATTATCTTCTATGTCAATTCTGGCAAATAACTCGTATTTATGGACTTGTATTTTTATTTTCCCGGATTCCTGTGTGTACTTTACAGAATTATCCAGAATATTCATTATAGCCTCCGCCGTCCATCTAAGGTCAATAGGCAGCCTCATATCCTTTTCAGAGGGAATAAACACTATATCTATATTCTTTTTTAATGCTTTTTGGTATATCTGTTTTAAAGATGTCATCAGCACATCATTCAAACTGTTCTCTTCTCGTATCAACTGGATAATGCCGCTTTCAAGCCTGGTCATTTTTATCATACTTTCCATTAACCAATTCAGCTTATCCAATTGGTTGTCTATATTTTTCAGATATTCCATTCTCATTAACGGCTCAATATCTTCGTCCATTATGAGTGATACATATATTTTTAGGTTTGCAAGTGGGTTCTTTAACTGATGGGATATGTCTGAAATCAAGGATTTTATTTCATTTTTCTCATTCTGCAGCTTTGTGTTTTGCAGCTTCAGCATTCTTGAAAGTTTAAGCACTTGTGATTGCAACTTTGACAGTAAATCATCGTTGAGTACTGAAAACACTTCTGTTTCCCTCATGTCTATAAGTGACGCTACCATGTCTGAAAGCCGAACCAATACACTTTTTATTTCCCTTTGAAGCAATAATATATGTGCTGTAATCATACCGACTAACAATACTGTAAATATAATACAGAATATAACCGCCTGAATATTTTTCGCAATCAACAGTTGGTATGTCATAAAAGCAATACAAACACAGTATATCGCTGCTATTAAAACAGCTTCTCTTTTTTTTATCCCCTTCATCACCTGCAGGACTCCTCTCCCCAGGTATAGCCTATCCCGAAAACAGTTTTTATATATTTTGGATTTTTAGGGTCATCCTCAATTTTTTGTCTAAGTCTCCTCATGTTAACACTTACTGCATTTTCATCAACAAAGGCTTCATCCGTGTCCCAAAGTCTCTGAAGAATAATATCTCTGGTCAGCACCTGCCCGCTGTTTTGTGTAAGTAGTGCCAGCAACTTGTACTCTGTTGCGGTGAGTTTAATTAATACTTCCCTCTTTGAAACCACCATTTTATCATAATTTATTGATATTTCACCGGAGCGGAAAGTGTTTTTGTCTTCAGGTGTGGTCCGTCTGAGTACCGCATGGATACGCCGGTTCATTACTTCCAGAGAAAAGGGTTTTGCAATATAGTCGTCACAGCCAATCACAAAACCATTAACAATATCCTGCTCAGTGTCATTTGCCGTGATGAATATAATGGGAATATCAGATTTTTTGCGGATTTCATTACAAAGCTCAAGACCACTTCTGTCAGGAAGATTTATATCCAGCAATATTAATTCAAAGCTGTTATTCAAAAACAAACACAATGCTTCATTGTAGGAAAACCCTGACAAAACCATATGTCCGCCCTTTTTTAGCGCAATTGATATCCCGTCATTGATAAGCTTATCATCTTCAACAATAAGTATTCTGGCCATATTACCTCTCCGAAAGAAATTTATATCCATGTATATATTTATTTTATCCTAACCGTCAACGCTTCTCAACCTCTCAGTAACTGTAGCTTTTGTAGTTGAAACGTATGCAGCCACCGGAACTAAAGAACACACTGCAAAAACTATAGCTACAAATAAAATTAGAGGAATTGCAGGAAAGGTAAAAATGGCATAGTCAGCTTGCTTCTTAAATAGTTCAAATATCCAAACATTTAGCGCAGTTCCCATAGTAGCAACCAGTCCACAGGAAATAATCGCATATGTGAGTCCTTCAAGAGACAGCATATGTTTTACCTGTTTAGAAGTCATACCGATACTCTCTAAAACGGCAAGCTCATGACGTCTTGTATTTACTCCCGTAACCATAACGTTCACAAAATTGAGAATACCTATAAGTGCCAATATCAAGGATATTCCACCGCCCAAAATATATAGCATTGATTTTGAACTTTTAAACTGCTCCAAAGTCTCCAGCCTTGATTCAATTGATATTTCATTATCGTTTGCTGTCATACCCTTTAGCTGCTTTAACACATTTGCCTCTTTTTCACCTTTAGAATTTATTGTTATAGAACACAATACAGGGTCCGTGAATAACTTTTTCATGTAGTCATTACTAATATAAACAATTGGTGCGAGCCCCGTACCTCCGTTAAATGCAGTTCTTTCAGGCAAAAACCCTCCCAGCTTGAGGGAATATTCTTTTTTATCTGCTGTAAAAACAACATCAGAATCCATTTTAAAAAGCTTTGGATTATTTGTAGAAAATAGAGCTATCCGTCCGTCTTCAAAAGCTTCCTCATCAATAGGCTCTTTGAGTGTCTTATTCAGCTTCTTTATATATTCGGTGTCAAGGCCTACCAGACTTGACCAAAAAATCCTTGGGTTTTTTTTCATTTCCTCACTTGTAGGCATTGGAGAATTAAATCTTTTCACAAATTCTTCAACATGTCTTTTATAGAGTGTTTCATCGTATTTGAGAGTAACTATCTTTTGGGATACCTTTCTTATTTCTGTAATTCCTTCTATGCTTTTAAGTGTTGACATAAAATCATTATCAAACTTTTGTTTTACTCCTGTGCCATTTTGAAAAAATGTATTATTGGTTAGTGTAAAATCATTTTCCACATAGCTGTTTACATAATTTTCCGTATCCATACTCAGCACAAGTGTATTTACAAGCATAAAGGTGGTTAGTCCCATAAACAGTGATAAGAAAACAACTGCTGCCCTTCTTCTGTTTCTAAAAACGTTTCTGAAAGCCATTTTTTGTACCTTACCACCCGTTGACCCTTTTATTAGTTTTCGGGACACGGTTGTTCCTGTATATCTTACCGCCTCAATTGGTGAAATAGAAGCAGCCATTCCGGCAGGTTTTATACTGCTGATAAGTGTAGTTACCAGTGAAAAAATTGCTGCTCCAACATAAATAATAGGATTGAAGGAAACTTTTATACCTGTCTCTATTGATGCACCGCTTAGTGCAAAGGGAACGGCAACAAAGGATACTACTGCCCCAAGCGCAAGTCCGAGAGGGACTCCCACGGCAGTAAGCCTCGTTGCCTGACCGGTTACTATCTTTCTTATCTGCCTTGGTGTAGTACCCACCGTTTTTAATAACCCGTAAAAGCGTACGTCCTTTGACACCGAAATATATAATACATTATATATCAGCAGATAGCTGCTGAGCATTATAAACAGTATAAGCCCTGACAGACCCACTATTGTTGACAGCCTGCCTCCATTGTCTGTTTCATAAAGCGGAACCGTTTTCCACTTCTGAGTTTTGTATGATGGGACCTCCCTGCTAAGTTTTTCAAACTGCTCCTCAATATTCTTATTGCTTTTAAAATGGACAGTAGCAGTTCCTGATTTCTCCGGAGTAATCTCCTTACTGTCAACAAAAGCTTTTGAGACATACATCATTCCCACATTTCCTGAGCGTAGATTGGAGTATTCAGTGTAATATGCAGAGAGTTTAAAGTTTTCACTTGAAGCTTCAGATTCAGGTCGGTTGGGCTTTACATATTTTATTTGTATATCCATTCCTATTTTAGGATTGGTTATTCCCATCCTTTTTAGAATCCATTCCGGTATCATTATCTCATTATACGCCTGAGGATATTTTCCTTTAATATTACTCATGGCGGGAATTCTGAGTTTTTCCCATTCAGTTTTGTCAAACCAGAACAATGACAGAGATAAATTTCCCATTTCAGAGGTTTCTGTTATTTCACCGGCATGTGCCATTATTCCTACATCTTTAATATAATCCAACGATTTAAGCTTTTTTATCTGTTCAGCCGTAGGACAAGTCAATCCTCCATGCTCTATTGTTCCCATTGTTCTTATTTTCTGTAATTGAATGGACTCTGTACCGCTTATGCCTATGCTGAAAATGGTTGACAGAAGTAAAGCAGTTAATGCTATTGCAATAATAACAAATATATTTCTGACTTTGTTTGCTTTTATAGTTCTTACAGTTAATTTTTTTATTACAAGCTTGTTATCGGTAGGGAACATCATTTGGCCTCACCTCCGACTATTTTACCGTCTTCAATACGGATGACTCTATCCGCCAGTTGAGCAATTTCTTCGTTATGTGTAATCATAACAATTGTCTGCTGAAATCTTTTACTGGTCATTTTAAGTAAGCCCATTACCTCCAGTCCTGTTTTGCTGTCAAGATTTCCTGTTGGTTCATCTGCAAGAACTATGGCAGGTTTTGTTGCCAGAGCTCTTGCTATGGCTACCCTCTGTTGCTGACCTCCCGAAAGATTGTTTGGAAGGCTTGTAAGTTTGCCCCCAAGGCCAAGAGTTTTTATTATATCGTCTATAAAGGCTTTATCAAGGGTTCCTCCATCGAGTTCAACAGGAAGAGTGACATTTTCATAAACATTAAGTATGGGCACCAGATTATAGTTCTGGAATATAAAGCCAATATTCCTTCTGCGAAAAACAGTTTTCTGCTCATCATTCAAATTAAAAATTTCCTTACCTGCCACCGTTACTTTGCCCTCAGTAGCCTTGTCAAGCCCACCCAGCATATGTAAAAGCGTTGATTTACCACTTCCTGATGTACCGACAATTGCTACAAACTCGCCTTCTAAGATTTCCATATTTATTCCATCAAGTGCTTTAACAAGGTTTTCCTCCTTGCCATAGTATTTTCTTAATCCCTCTGTTTTCAATATACTCATTAAATCATCTCCAAACTAAAAAATTCAAGCTATACACTAATCAATCAGATAGTCTATAGCTTGAATTATAAAGCATACTTCTTACAATCTTGTGACAAAACCTATAAAGTTAATACACATTTTAATCTTAATAATCATGTCCCATATCAAGGGCTTTCATTTCGTCAGGAATCATGTGATGCTTCTTTTGAGGAAGAACTTTCTTCAAAGCAGCCTCAAAGCTTTCCTTTGAAATAATTCCGGTCTTGGCTAACAGTTTACCCAGAATTACAATGTTGGCATAAGTAAGATTACCCATATCAGAGGCTATCTGTGTTGCAGGAACGCCTACAAAGTCAACGTCCTCTCTCTTTGGCTTGGATTCTACCAAAGAACTGTCAGATATGATTAAGCCTCCGCTTACTACTGCTTTCTCAAACTTCTCAAGAGAAGGGCCATTCATTACAACGAGTACATTGGCTGTATCCAATATAGGAGAACCTACAGGCTCATCAGAAATAACAACACTGCAGTTTGCAGTACCGCCTCTCATTTCCGGTCCGTATGACGGCAACCATGAAACATTTTTCCCTTCAAGCATTCCAGCATATGCTAACAATCTTCCTGCGGATAGTATACCTTGTCCGCCGAAACCTGCAATTATCAATTCAAGCTGCTTCATTTCTACACCTCCAAATCCTTTCCTTTGAAATTACCCAAAGGATAGAAGGGCAACATGTTACTTTCAAGCCATTTTAGTGAGTCTACCGGATTCAATCCCCAGTTTGTGGGACATGTTGACAAGACCTCAACTATTGAAAATCCTTTGTTTGCCTGTTGAACCTTAAAAGCCTTTTTAATGGCTTCCTTGGTATTTCTGATATTTTTAACATCATGTACTGATGTTCTTTCAACATAAACAGCACCTTCCAATTGTGAAAGCAGTTCACAAACCTTTATGGGAAATCCATGAATCTCAGGTTTTCTACCAAATGGTGAAGTAGTTGTAACCTGATTCATAAGTGTTGTCGGAGCCATCTGGCCTGATGTCATACCGTATATTGCATTATTTACAAATACAGTCGTTATTTTTTCTCCTCTTGTAGCAGCATGAATTATTTCAGCTGTACCAATAGCAGCAAGGTCTCCGTCTCCTTGGTAAGTAAATACGTTACTGTCAGGATGAACTCTTTTTATTCCGGTTGCAACCGCAGGAGCTCTACCATGTGCAGCCTGTACCATATCTACATGAAAATACTCATAATTATTGTATGCACATCCTACAGGTGATACTCCTATGGTAGTGCCTTCAATATCTAATTCGTCAATTACTTCAGCTATTATCCTATGAATAATACCGTGAGTACAACCGGGACAATAGTGAAGAGATAAATCCTTTAAAGCATGTGGTTTTTTAAACACAGTTGCCATTTTTTCCCCTCCGTCTGAATCTTATTTATTTAAGATTTCCTTTATTTTATCAAGAACTTCTTTTTGGCTTGGAACCATACCGCCCATACGTCCATAGAAATGAACAGGTCGTTTTCCGTTAACAGCAAGGCGAACATCCTCAACCATTTGTCCTGCACTCAGTTCTACACTGAGGAAAGCCTTTGGTGTTTCCGCATACTTTTCAAATTCAGCATTTGGGAATGGCCACAATGAGATAGGTCTTATCAAGCCTACCTTTATGCCTTCTTTCTCAGCCATTTTTATTACGTTCTTTACTATTCTCGCTACAGTTCCGTATGCTGTTACAATTATATCTGCATTTTCGCAATTATATGATTCTACTCTTGTTTCATTCTCTTCAATCTTCTTATATTTAGCCTGAAGCTTCAGGTTATGATTTTCAAGGATTTCCGGTTGAATATATATGGAGGTAACATCATTACTTTCCCTCTCCATCTTTGTTCCTGTACAGGCCCACTTTTTATCATCCTGATAAATATCTTCTTTATCCTTGAATTCAACTGCCTCCATCATCTGTCCCAGCATACCGTCACCCAAAATTATGGTGAGTATTCTGTATTTATCTGATATATTGAAAGCTTCTACTGTCAACTCGTACAGTTCTTGAACACTTGACGGAGCCAGAACTACGTTTTTGTAATCTCCGTGTCCTCCGCCCTTGACTGACTGAAAATAGTCGCACTGTGCAGGAAGTATACCGCCAAGACCGGGACCGCAGCGAACGATATTTACCATTACTGCCGGTAACTCTGCTCCGGCTATGTATGAAATACCCTCCTGCTTCAAGCTTACTCCGGGGCTTGAAGATGATGTCAGAACACGTGCTCCTGCTGCTGCTGCACCATAAACCATATTGATTGCTGCAACCTCGCTCTCAGCCTGAACAAATGTACCGTTTATTTTTGGCATTGCTTTTGCCATATAATGTGCCACTTCAGTCTGTGGTGTGATAGGATATCCAAAATAATGCCTACAGCCGGCTCATAAGGCAGCTTCTGCTATTACCTCATTACCCTTCATTAATAATTTTTCTGCCATATTAACCTCCATGAGCCACAAAAGCGGCTCCAAAATTTTTATTATAACGCATCAATTAAGAGAAAAATTTTTGCCTCATTATATTTTGCACTTCAGTTATAACTTACGGATGCTATTACTTCTCAACCTCTATAACGCAATCAGGACAAATCGTAGCACAGAATGCACATCCTATGCATTTGTCCATTTCTTCGACCCCTGCAGGATGAAAACCCTTCTGATTTAATTTATCAGATTTCATTATGACAATTTTTTTAGGACAAACTGTAACACACAGTTTACAGCCTTTGCATCTTTCCTCATGGAATATAACTTTTGCCATTATCAAAACCTCACTTTATTTTATTAACTTTATTCTTATGATTTTTAGTAATTTAGTGAACTAAAACTATTGTTTATTATAAAACTCTTTGTATTTATTTGCAAGTTGTGTAACCAAAAACTTCAATTTTTACACCTTTGGCCAATATCCGTTTTGAGTAAATTCACAAGCTCTTTGTTCGGCACTGTCAACAATGCTTTCATCATAGCCAAGTATTTTTAATAGTTTTATGGCATTTCGGGTAGTTGATTTACCTTTATATATTTTATAATCGAACTTTATGTTGTCATCCTCAAAGAATTCCTGGAAATGGTAATTGTCAACTTTGTCTGCCAATATTTGAGTAAGCTCTATATCATGGGAAGCACAAAGAGATATACAATTGTTACCTGCAATATAGTTCAGTATTTCAGAGGATGCTGCAATTCTTTCAATGGTATTTGTACCCCTCAGTACTTCATCTATGACACAGAGACAAGGAATATCGTCATTTAGACCCTTCAAAATACGTTTAAGCGATTTTATTTCGACAATATAGTAGCTCTCATTCATTTCAAGGTTGTCACTCAGAGCCATAGAACTGTATATATTAAAGTAACAGGAAGAATACTCCTTTGCCAGACATGTGTAAATTGTCTGAGCAAAAAGGGCATTTATTGCTACAGACTTTAGAAAGGTTGATTTTCCGCTAGCATTTGAGCCTGTTATCAATGCCCCTCCTGCTAAAGAAAAGGAGTTTGTAACAGGATTTTTTATCAAAGGATGATACATATCTGTAAACTCAACCTTTTTGCTATTGATATTTCCTTTTTCAAGAACAGGAGTTACATAGTAATCCAGACTATCTCTGTAGGAAGCCACTGATATCAGACTGTCAAGAAGCCCAACTGTTTTAATTATAGATTCTATTTCCTCACTGTGCTTTTTTACAATATTAAAGATACTGTGAAACGCAACGGGTTCTCCAAGAAGAAATATTTTTATCAGTTCAAATAAATAGTTCTCACTTGTATAGAATAAAAAGTAAAAAGCATTTAGACTAACGCCCTTTACTTTAGCAGTACATTTTCTCAATTCAGTTAAATATGTATCCAGTTCTTTTATATTGAGCCTTGATATTTTTCGTGAAATTCCAAGCAAATTCACAATATAACCGAGAGATTGCAAGTGGCCTATTATCTGATCCCTTGCCTTAAAATAAACTGTTACATTAACAGCAAGTGATATCATAAATACGGCTATGGCCGGGGGATAAAATATTGTGGTAACCATTGATGCTATAAAGAATAACGACAAAAACTTATAGTACATTCCATTTATGCCGCCACCGCTTCTTTTACCGTTTATGTATTCTGATATACTTAAAAACCTGAGTTTTCCCAAATCTGATAAGATTAACTGAATCTTTTCACGTTCTGAGGGGTTTTTTCTAAAGTACTCTATCAGCCTGTCCCTCTCTGCCAGCTCACTCTGCTCATAGAGTAATTCCCTGAGCATATTGTATAGATACTCTTCTCCTACATCTGTTCGGGTTATGTTTAACCTTGAAAATATCCTGTTCATATCTAAATCATTCCAGGTTATGTCGTCTATAAAAAAGTTTTTCCCCTGATTTTTATGGTTATCAAAATAATTTCTAACAGAGTTATATATATCCTCTGTATACTTTATATCAGGTGCTTTACCCCATTGGGCTCTTATTTGTTTTCTGTTTTTATTTGTACGGGATATTTTACCTGTTATACTCATAATTATACATCCCGCAGCTATGGCCAGAATAATATAAAAAAATGTCATAATGTCACCACCTAACCTCTATTCCACGGAAGATGTATCTGTTTCCTCATGGATAATATTTCTGTATTACCCATATCACTGTTTTTCATTTTATTTACAACTTCTTCCATGCCGGCAGTGATAGCAATGGGTATTCCTGTTTTTTCTGAAACCTGAGCTATAATGCGGTTTCCTTCTTGAATTATTTCAGGGGTTGTTTCCTCTAACAGGTTGCTGTTATTCACCAATTTTGTGACCTTTATGTTTGCTCCGTCTTCAATAATGGCAATCATCTCAGCTATCTTCTCAGGTGAATCTGTCATAATTCTTTTTGTATTTACTACAAAAAACATTTCGTAGTCGTCGCTTACTATTTCTTCCCTGAACCTTGATACAGCTTTAGCGCCAAGGTCGTCTCCTCCTACATCCAGAACCACTTTTATATCTTTGTCTTCAAACAAAGAGTATATTTCAGGCGGTATGGCAGGTATATCAACATTGGTGTTGGCATACATAGGAAGTATTACTTTAATATTTTGCTCTTCCAGCGCATCTTTTGCATCTGCTGTTCTGAAATAGGGGTTTATTATGTCAAAATCTACTATAGCTGTTCTATACCCGGCTTCTGCCATTTTCATGGCATAATTGACTGCCACCTCTGTTTTCCCACTTCCGAAGTGCCCGGTAAATATGTTGATACGTTTATCAAACATTTGTAAAATCTCCTCTTAATTAAATACTCTTTGAATCCTTATTGAATCCAATCAAATCTTTTATAACTTCTCCTCCAATAATTAAACCCATTACTGAAGGAACAAAGGAAAGACTTCCCGGTATCTGATGCTTTACAGTACACTTTCTGGCTGTTCCTTTAGGACATATACAGCCCGCACTGCAACTGGAAGTCTCTGTTTCAACAGGTTTTACAGGTTCTTCCGTAGAGTATACTACCTTTAACTTTTTGATTCCCCTGTTTCTAAGTTCTTTTCTAACCACTTTTGCAAGTGGATCAACTGTTGTCTTAAATATATCCGATACCTGAAACCGTGTCGGGTCAGTCTTATTGCCCGCTCCCATTGCACTTATTATGGGTATCCCCAACTCATTAGCCCTTACGACCAAGTCAATTTTTGCGGTTACAGTATCAATTGCATCTACAATATAGTCAAAGCTGCTATCTAATATTTCTTCAGCTACATCCGGCATATAAAACTTCTGAATTATAGTAACATCACATTTTGGATTTATTTCAAGAACTCTGTCTCTCATAGCTTCAACTTTGGGCTTTCCAACGGTTTTTCTGGTAGCATGAAGCTGCCTGTTGAGGTTTGTAAGGCATACGCAGTCATCATCGATTAGTACAAGATGGCCCACCCCTGTTCTGGTAAGTGCCTCTACAGTAAACGAACCTACTCCCCCGACACCAAATACTGCTACCTTGCTGTCTTGCAGTTTTTCTAGTCCTTCTAATCCTATAATTAATTCGCTTCTGGAAAACTCGTGCAACATATTATTGTCATATCCTCCGTAATCCGCACCTGCGGTGTAAAATTTAAATTAAAATCAGCTCTGTCTAATGTTTTCAGTTGCGCTACATACTTCTATAAGCCGTTTTGCAGACATTACTGCTCTTTTTACTGCCTCTTCATCATCTTTGGCAGGACGGGTAGCACATACACCCTGATGTCCGCAATTGTCGTCAATATATCCGTCACCTACTATTATCATTCCATTTATAAGCATCATATCATGCATGGCTTTTATTGTTGTTTCTTCTCCTCCGTATTGAGAGGCTCCTACTGCCATACAAAGTCCTACTTTATTGTACAGACCTTTGTTTGCCCTGACCTTTCTTGTTTTATCAAACATTGCCTTTAGCTGTGCGGAAACACTGCCAAAATAAACAGGACTGGCAACTACTACACCATCTGCATTTCTTAATATTTCAAAAGCTTCTTCAAGCTTTGTACCCTTATAGCAATTTCCAGTACATGGATTTGAGCAAACGGTACAGAAACCGCACTTTTGCTCCTGCATTATTTTTCCCACATTCAAAAGAATGGTTTTAGCACCTCTTGCCTCACATTCCTCCAGAACCTTTTTAACCAGGAAACCTGTGTTTCCTTCCACATTTGGACTTCCATTCAAACCTACTATATACATGCTCATCACTCCACAACTTTTAAAAATTAATATTACTAAAAGGATACACTAAATGTACTATTAAAACAAGACGAAGAGAAATTCAAAAAAAGACGGTAAGCATCTTGAAATGCCTGCCGCCTTAACACCAAACCAATTACTATTTAACTTTTATTTTGTTTTCTGCTATATTGTAATAAACATTTTGTACATGTATTTTACAAGAACCATCCTTTATTTCTGAAATCTGCTTCAACAAACAGCTTTGAGGATTTTCCCATTTAATAAAATCGTATTTGTAAATATATAGTCCACTGTCCTGACCAATGGTTTTACCGTCAATATCCTTATCCCCATTTAAAATAATCTTATCATCTTCACAGCGTATTATTACTACCTTATTTTTTGTACCTTTGCTCTTAGAACTTTCCGAATTACTCTGATATGCAAAAGCATTATATTTACCATTCGGTGATAGTTGAAAATCACTAAATTTACCTACATCATAAAATAACTTATGGGTTCTGAAAGTTTTCAAATTATATGCGTACAGCCAAGTTTGAGTTAGACTGCTGTCTTCTCTTCCGCTAACATAAAAGTACAATTTATTTGCCTTATCATTTACCAGTATCTTGTCAATTTGGTAGCCTTTTTTAAAATTTTTCCTGAATCTCAGGAGATTTCTGATTTCGGGAACTTTTGATGTATCTATTGTTTTATTTATTTTTTTCCCTTCAATTTTGTATGAAATATCTATAGTTACCTCACCGTTCATATTTTCAATGAGGCTCGCTTGTAAATCCAGTTTTTTCTGGTTATTTACAATTTTTACATCTTCTTTACAGTTGATTTCACTTTTATATGCAAGAATACCATTATTAAGTTTTTCCTCAGTCCGAGGGTTTTTTTTAGGTATATTATTACTGTTATTTGATGGCTTGCTAAATAAAATTGCACCTGCTATCAACAGCGAAAGCAATACTACATATGAAATTGAAAGAAATAGCTTTTTGTTCTTCATATACTGCCTCCTCTTTGAATACCATTTTATGATATTTTGTACAAAAAAGTTTCTTGTATACCTTTTGACAAAAAAACCTCGCTTTTTATTATATTAAGCGAGGTGGGTAATGTTACATATTTGTTTTTTGTTAAAATTTAAACATTATATCCTAAAAAGACGTTTAGCATTTTCACTTAGAATAGTTTTTTTCTGACTGTCAGTCAGTTTTAATTTCATAAACCTTTTTACGTCATGGACTGAGCTTCCCCATGGAAAATCAGACCCAAAAAGTATTTTTTCCGCTCCTGCTTCATTTATAATATCAACCACTTCACTGTCATCCAACCAGCTTGGTTCATTGACACGGGCTATTTCAGGGTAGCCTGTTATAACTATGGATGTGTCAAAGTATACATTTTCATATTGTTTTGACACTTTAAGTACACATTCCTTGTCTCCATCTGCCATGTGAGCAAGAATTATTGGTATATCAGGATATTTATCTATTATAGGAACTATGGACTCAAAGTCTGAAAATTCGTTTAGTCTCGCATTTGAAACTCTGCCGCAATGTATAAGGATAGTAAACTTGGACTCACTGCACTTTTTATATAGTTCGTCCATTCTGGAATCATTTATATCAAACCCTTGAGCCATTGGATGAAGTTTTATGCCTTTTGCTCCAAGCTCCACATACTTTTCAAAATTCTCAGCCAGCCGCCCTTCCATGTCAGGGTGAAAGTTCACCAGTGGTACAAGTCTACCTTCTGAGGAATTTGCAGTATCTATAGTCCATAAATTATTGCCGTCTAAAATTTTTGGCGGTGCAAAATTTGCCATTACCGTACGGTCTATCCCAACCTCGTTCATATTTTTTAATACATTTGGTATGGTTCCGTTACCGGGATTTCTAAACTCTATATCATATAATTTATTAAAGGAAGCCATAATTTTAGCTGCTATATCATCATTGGCAAATGTATGAACATGGCAGTCTATTATCTCAAAATTATCATTCATATTTTTATGTTTCTCCATTTATATTTGTATTTAATATAACTCATGTCCCATGTAAAATCAATAATCAAACTTCATAATATTACATCTGATTTCCTCTTACATTTTTTGTATATTTATTTGTTTTGGGAGAATAATAGTCTATAGTTATGGATTAATAATTTTAAGGAGGACTGCAAATGAAAGCATCTGTAGATCAGGACGGTTGTATAAGTTGTGAATTATGTACTTCTATATGCCCCGCAGTATTTAGTATGAACGAGGACAATAAGGCCGAAGCTATTGAAGAAGATATACAAGAAGAAAATCTTCAGGAAGCCGAGGATGCCAGAGATGCCTGTCCTGTAAGCGTTATTGACCTGGAGGAATAGAACATATTAAAGACATCCCCTAAGTAAAGTAATTAAAGGGATGTCTTTTCATTTTTAATTCGGTTATACTCTTCCTGATATAATTCTTCCATTTCCTTGTATTCAGACTCCAATTGCTCAAACTTTTTTGTTAAATCGGCAATTGTCTGTTCTTTGGCAGCATTGTCATCCTTCAACTTAAATATCTGCTCTTTTAGTTCTTCTCTATTTTGAGTATGCTCATTTGACAGTTCTTCCAACTGATTTGCAATAGCTTCATCCTTGTAGTCGGCTTCAACCATCAATAATTCGATTTGATCTTTAAGACTTTTTTCTTTCTTTTCATACTCATATTTTAAAACTTCCAAATCGTTGGTCTGAGAAGTCATAGCTTCTTCCATGATAACTGCATCAGACTTAAACTTTTGGATTTCTAAGGTCAGTTCTTCAATTTTTTGTTTGTATTCTTTTTCAATTAATTCAGCTTTGGTATTTTGGTTTTCTGTGATATTTTGTAATTTACCTAATGTCTTAAAATAGTCATCTGCAATATTTATTGAAGCCAATACTGAAATCATCCCGGAACTAAGTGCATTATTAACTTCAGAAAACTCCCTCATTTTTTTATCAACGTACAGAGAAAGTTTATGCATATATTCTTCGGATTCTGCTCCTGAAATCGTGTACTTGCTTCCATATATGTAAACTTCAGTTTTATTCCTGTTTGTCATTACCCGTCTCCCCAATATAATAGATATATAAGTTACCATAACAAAATGAATGAGAAAAACACTTGGATTTAATATTACATTATTCGCAAATTAAACTCAATACTAAATTTAATGTCAGTAAAAATATCAGGGGCTGCAAAATTAAGACTCAACTAATTTTTATTTACTCTGTACCTCTTTTCATATTCAACAGGGGTCATATTTAACACATCTTTAAACACCTTGAAAAAGTATGTATAGTTATTAAACCCTGCCTCTTTTACGACATCCTTAAGCTTCATTCTTCCTGACTCTATTACCTGCTTTGCATATCCTACACGAATTTTATTCAGATATTCTACAAACCCCATTCCGCAGTCTTCCTTAAAAATTCTGCTAAGATATGAGCTATTAACGCCTATATGTTCTGCAGCTTCATTTAGTGATACATTATTTTTATAATTCTTATGAATATAACTAATGGCTTTTTTAGTATACTCTGAATAGTTGGGGTCAAATTTTATATCCCCAATAAGTTCTGTCAGCTTAGTATATGACTTTAAAATCCACTCCCTCATTTCTATTAAGGTTTCAATCTTTTTCATACTTGAATACGGAATATCCTTATCATTATAAACATTTTTAATATCTATTCCGGTCTCTCTGGCTACCCGATTAACAATATTTATCAGCTCTGCACATATCATCTGAATTGAATTGTAACTTGCACTATTATTCGTAAGTCTTGCAAATACTTTAGTCAGACATTTCTCAATATTATCGTTATCCTGAGTTTTTAAGGCCTCAATTATTGTCTTTTCTTCGCTGATTTCAAGGTTCAGATATTCGTTGGAAGTACTGTTACGAGAAGCTTCTTTAATTATCCTGTCTTTTCCCATAAAAAATCTGTCTTTTAGTAAAAGTTCAGCCTCTTTATAATATTTATGTATAAAGGTAATATCACTGAAAACTTTACTGTAACTAAAGCAAGCAGTAATATTCAAATATCTTTTTATACTTGATTTAATTCTGTTTATGGTTGTTACAATTAAGTTATAAATATATAAATCACTGCGCATATTTCCAAAAGAGAATATAATTACAAACTTGCCGTCACTAATATGAGATATAACTCCTTTTACCGAGCCCTTCAATATTTCCGCTGTAATTTCTTCTACCGAGGATATTAACTTGTTTAATTCTTTTGGAGAAAACTTTTCGCAGATACTTCCAAAATCATCCACCTCAAATAATACCAAGGAGATATTTTTTGTCTCAATATCAAGTTTTAAATCCGCTATCTTCTGCTCAATTTCCGTCAGTTCAATTATGTCAGCCAGCACCAGCTGTTTAATGAATTTCTGCCTAAGCACAGTTCTGCTTTCATTTATCTGCATTTCAAGCATTGCATTTTTGTTATGCTCAAATATTTCAGCCATTATTTTTATTCTTGCTGCTTTAAGGGCTTCCATCAATGATTTGCCGTCAAGAGAATGCTTCAATATATAGTCTAAAGCACCGTTTTTTAAACTCCTTCTTACATATTCAAAATCTTCATATCCGCTGAGGGCAATAACTTTTATTTGAGGAAAATTAAAATTCAAATGCTCAATTAATGCTATCCCATCAATTATAGGCATACTCATATCGGTAATAACAATTTCAGGAATGGTTTCATTTATCAGGTTTATGGCCTCCTGTCCATTTGACGCCTCTCCACATATCTCAAAGCCGTCATTTTCCCAGTCAATCATTATTTTAATATTAGTTCTTGCTATCGAATCATCATCTACTATCAAAACTTTGATCATTGTTTAACACTCCTTAAGAAATAATGGGTAGAGTCAATTCAACAGTAGTGTACAATTTAGGAACACTTTCTATATGTAAACCGAATTCATCTCCAAAATTAATTTGTATTCGTTCATTTACATTATTTATTCCGATACCACTGAATTTAGATTTATTCTCATAATCATCCACTGTTAAAATTTTACATAGTCTTTCTCTCGGTATTCCTTCACCATTATCAGTTACACGAATTTTTAAAACATCATTATATTTAAATCCCTTTATAGAAATCAGACCTTGTTCCGTCATAGGCCCGATACCATGAATTATAGCGTTCTCAACAACAGGCTGTATCAGGAATCTTAAAACCTTATAATCAAGGATATCCTCTTCAATTTCAAATACAACTCTGAATTTATCATAATATCTGTATTCCTGAATATTGATATAACTTTTTATATATTCAACCTCTTCACCCATAGTTATAAAATCGTCGCCCTTACCCATACTGACATGCAGCAGTTTAATCAGAGATGAAACCAGAGCTTCGATATTATGTGCTTTTTGGGCCCCTGCAAGCCACTTGACAGTATTGAGAGTATTAGATAAAAAATGCGGATTTATCTGTGCTTGTAAAATTTTTATTTCTGCTTCTCTTTTCTGTTTCTCGTTAAGCTTCACACTCTCCATGAGATTTTTTATCTCATTAAGCATTGTATTAAAATTGCCTACTACTTCACCTATTTCATCGGTGCTGTTATCTATTATACTAACAGAAAGATTGCCTCTTTTCACTTCATTCATAGTATTAATAAGACGCTTCAGCGGTTTTGATAAAGTCAGTGTAAATATGTAGGACAATAATACTGCCAGAACGGAACATCCCATAACCAGCAACATAATGTTAGTAAGTATACCCTTTACCTCTGCGTTCAGATATGAGTACGGTATTGTACTTACCACAAACCAGTCGGCGTCTTTCAGATACGAAAAAGCAATCATATACTTTTTGCCATCAATAGACATATTGAATGTCTTATCTTGGCTACCTGTTCTGTTCAGCAGCTCCTTTATCAGCATTTGATCCTTGTATTGCTTTGCCACAGGTATTTTTGTATTTCTGCTTGAAACAACAATTCCATCAGAGTCAACAACAAAGATATCGGCATTTTTTCCCATGTCAATATTTCTGTATATGTTTGAAAAATATCTCTCATTTGTGCGAATAAGCAGTGTTCCTATTATCTCTCGTGTCTCCAGAGAAAGAACTGCTCTTCCAAGTAATATACAATCGCTTTTATTCATCTGTTCAGCACTTGTTGCAAACTTTACTAATCTTTCTTCAACATCAATGTTGGAACTTTTCCAAACCGGGGTGCCCTCTTTTTCTTCCAGCTCTTTCAAATAGGTATCTAAAAATTCTTTTTTAAGATTTAGCTTAAAACTCCTGTCACCATAAGCTACTATCCTTCTGCGGTCGTTTGTATATAGCAGAACATCTGAAACATCATGCAAAAAAGAAAACTTTTTTACCAAGTTTTCTTTCATAGTGAGCTGTACGATTTCTATTTCCCAAGCAGACATATTTTTGATATTCGTCAAAACGTTTTGGGTTAATGAGGAGAATTCAATTTCTATGCTGTCATTTTCCAATCTGTTAAGTTCTCTTTCAATATTAACACCAACCTGGTTCATTACCTGAGATGAATATGTACTGGTTTTGCTTCTTATTGCAGAGCTTGATTGGTTATATGAAAAAATACTTGTAATAACAAGGGGTACAACTGAGAGCATAATTAATATAAGAATTAACCTCTGCTGAATCTTTATGTTTCTGATTATCGAAACGATATTAATTAAAACCGAATTGAATATTTTCTTCAATCTCCTAAGAAATGCAAAAAAGGAATACATAAACAACCAACTTTCGCAATTATTTAGAAAATAAATAATATACTATACATTATATATTAAGACTAATATATAACATATAGTATAATTATCCAAGCTAGATGTTAACCTTTTACACCACCAACTGTAAGGCCTTCAATAAATGCCTTTTGGTTACAGAAAAATACAATCATAATTGGAATAATTGACATTACTGCTCCGGAGAGTAATAAGTCGTAATTGTTTCCATAAGGTGTAATCAGAGACTGAAGTCCTATGGGCAAAGTAAGCATTTCATTTGAACGAAGTACTATTAACGGCCAAACAAAACTATTCCAGTTGTTCATTGCAAGTAGTATTGTCATTGCACCAAAAGCGGGCAGCATTAGAGGCATCATTATTTTAAAATACATTCCAAACTCACTGCAGCCGTCAATTCTTCCTGCATCTAAAAAGGCCTTGGGAAGCCCTATGGCGTATTGTCTGAAGAAGAACACTGCAAACGGTGATACTGCAAACGGAAGTATAACGCCCAGATACGAATCAATGAGTTTAAGTGAAATTGACATTTTGTACAACGGTAAGATTAGTATCTCAACGGGAATCATCATAATTATAAGCACAAGAACAAAAATAAGGTTTCTTCCCTTGAATTTATATACAGCCAGACCATAGCCAACCATGGATGTCATAAACAGTGAAATGACAGTTCCAAGTACAGTAATAACTAAACTGTTTCTGTACCAATATAGGTATATGCCCTCTTTACCTTCCCACAACAATTTGTAATTATTTAAATTCATGTTACCGAAATCAGGTTTAATGCTTATACCATTCCTAATCATTTCAGAACCGGGTTTAAATGAGGACAAGAATAAGAAGAAAAAAGGTGCTAGGCAAAATATCGCAACTGCAAGCATCAATATAATTATTGCTACTGTTAAAATATTGTTTTTTAATTTATTTGCTGCCATTTAATCATCCCCCTCCTTCTTGAAGAAACCTGTTAGTGCAAGTTGTATCATGTTTACAGCCATCAGTATAATCAATAAGGTTATTCCGATAGCTGAACCCGCTCCAAAGTTATTCTCATTAAATCCCTGCTGATAAATCAAACTTACCATAGTAAGACCTATGTCACCCGGTGATCTTGGACCAAATAAAGTATATGATTCGGCAAACATTGAGTAACCGCCGTAAATACTTATAGTAACTACATAAGTAATAACCGGCTTTAATCCGGGAACAGTTATGCTCAGGAACTTTCTCCATTCACTTGCACCGTCTATTGATGCTGATTCATACTGCTCCACAGGTATATTCTGAAGTCCAGATAAGAAATAGATTACATTAACGCCCAACCATCTCCAAGTACTAAGAACAACCATAACAAACATTGCTGTATGTCCTCGTTGAAGCCAGGTCGTTTTAGGGATTCCAAAAAACCCTAATATCATATTAACTAATGTAGTATCCTGCTCACCAAAAGCCAATCTGAAAAATAATCCCGCAACTATTACTGATGTTAGCGCAGGTAGAAAAAAAGCTGAACGAAAAATGTTCCTGCCTAAAATATTTTTACGGTTTAAGACTATAGAGAGCAGCATTGGTATCGGTACCAATACAAGAATAGTCCAAAAAGTATATCTTGTGGTTACCCATAATGCATTAAAGAAGTGTTCATTTATCATATTTCTATAGTTTTTAAGACCTATAAACTTGGCATCACCGGGGCCCAGCACTTCCTGAAAGCTTGTTAATACCGTTGAAATTATCGGATATAGGAAAAAAACTAAAAAGGTAAGGATAAATGGTAAAACAAAGATATAAGGAGCAATTTTTTCTTGTTTAAGATGAACTTTTCTCCTTGGTTTTTCAGGCTGCAATTTCATAGTATTTGTCGTGTTGACAGTCATCTTATTCCCCCCCCTAATTAGGAAGAAAAGATTCAACCTAGAGCACCAGTTGAATCTTTACTCCTAACTAAATATAGTTTTATTTCTTAACGAGTTCTTCGTTAGCCTCTTTCAATGCCTGCTCCGGAGTCTCACTCTTTTCCTGCAATACTTTGAACAATACGTTCTTCTGTACCAGTGATAAAGCTGTAGGATAAAGATCCCCATAGTTTATTGGTCCAACATCGGACACTATGCCTTGAAGTGTACTAAATATATCATTACCAAAATATTGTGTGTATTGATTGTCAGATTTCATAGCAGGGTCTGCCCATGCATCGCTTCTTATAGGATCAAAGCCAAGAATAGTCCAAGTCTTGATACTACCTTCCAATGAAAGTTTTGCTTCTGCAAGGAAATCTACAGAAAGCTCTACATTTTTGCTTTGTGCTGTAACCGCTGTTCCTGTACCACCCATACCGGCTGACTTCTTTCCTCCCGGGAAAGTAGGCATAGGTCGGATTACTATTTTGTCTTTCAAGTCAGGCATATATTGTGTAAATCTACCCATATACCACATTGGCATCCAAACGGAAGCAGCATTACCCTTGTTCATCCATGACCAGTATTCTTCGGCATGATGAAAGCCTCCGGGAGCTAAAACTGCAATCTTGTCTTTGTTCAGCATATCATTTAAGAACTGCAACGATTTAACATTAGTTTCATTATTTAATTGTGGTTTTCCATCTTTTGTTAAGTAATCTGACCCTTGCATTGTCAGTATAGGATAGTAAGACCAGTGATCTGTTGCTTCTATGGTAGTCATTGGCTTACCTGTTTTTTCCATTACAGTTTTTCCTGCTGCAATATAATCATCCCAAGTTTTTATGTTATCAGGATTTACCCCTGCTTTACCTAGAATCTCTTTATTGTAAAACATAACCTGTGCGCCAACATGGTAGTCTATACCGTAGTATTTACCGTTTTTCGCATAGTTTTCCATTCTACCCATTATCAATTTGTCTTTCACCGGTTCAACAACTCTGTTTAACTCAGCCAGTCCCGGTTTGCTGCCCTTTAGAAAATTAGGAAACTTTCCACATTCAATATCAACAATATCCGGTGCTCCTGTTCCGGACTGTAATGCAATCAGAAGCTTATTATGCATTTCATCAATCGGGTATACGTCAATCTTAAGCTCTACCGGCTTATCAGTATGTTTTTTGTTCCAAGTAGCTGCTGCATCATCAAAGAAGCCCTTGTGTAATTCCTGAAACGTCCAGAAATTTAAGCTTGTGGTTTTTACAGTTCCTGAGCCTGCTGTTGATGTAGAACCGCCTGTGGAGTCCTTTGATGTACTTCCTGAACCACATCCTGTTAGAGCAATTGATGTTGTCATAGCAAGTGCCAGACACAATGAAATAGTTTTTTTCAATGTTAATTCCTCCTTTTTCTTTTACAATTCTAATGGCTTTTTTGAATCTATTATGTAAACTCAAAAAAATAATTCAAAAATTGCTGCAATGAATTGTTTTTAATAAGGTTATTATAAATCTATAGTATATAATTTACGTATTAAATATTTTTACATTTACTTAATTATTTTTACTTTAATTTTAGATAAAAAGCACAAAAACACCGGCTAAAAAGCCAGTGTTTTTGATGAATTATGCGTATCACAGGAATAATCTAAATTCTCTATTTATTTCAACGCGCTTTTTAATTCTTTAATAAAACTTCCTGTTTCTTCTAATGAATGCGTAACAAGAAACTTTAATAATGAACTACCGATAATGACACCATCTGCTCCCATCTCTTTTATTTGTTTGCAATGATCAGCATTTGAAATTCCAAATCCCGGACAAATAGGAATATTATCCAGTTTTTTCTTTGTTTCTCGTATTATATCCTTTAACCCCGATTCCAATTCATTTCTTGCACCAGTTACACCATCAGTCGCCTGTAAAAAAATATATCCTTTTGCTGAATCCTTTACCTCATTTATATAGTCCTCAGAATAGTTATATGGAACAAACCATAAATTATATATCGAAGGAGGTATAACAGTACTCAACTCCTTCATTTTTAAATTATCCGCACCTACAAACAGCACTGAGTCAACACCACTATTTTCACACAATGAAAGAAAATCCTCCATACTGATTTGCTCAAATACACTTGTATACGCAAACACTTCTAATGGTTGATCCTTAAATTCTCTTCTAATTTTTTTAATCTCATCAAAAAACCCCTGTACTTCGAAGTCGTTGTTTAATATCCTTTTCATAGAATCAGATACAACTTTTCCATCAAGATATGGGGTTTCAACAGGAAAACCTATTTCCAGTATATCCACACCATTGTCAATATATGTTCTGGCCAGTTCTATCGTATTAAAACCAACTTCTCCCAAAGGGAAATATGCTATCAAAGCTCCTTCATTTTTTTTCTTTAATTTGCTAAATTTTACATCAAGTAAATTCATTTATTCATCCTCTTTCTTATATAAGTCAGTTATAAAATCACTCATTTCTTGTCAAATGAAAAAGTCAAGGGAAAAATAATGGTAGAAATACTATTTTCCCTTTTTCATTTCCCTTGACTCATATAATTATTTGTGCTATTTATAAATAGATAACTTAGGGTTAGTCTATAGTTCACTAAATGCTGCTTTAAAGAGTACTCCAATACTTTTTAAAGCTTTCCTTTGCAAAACTGATTTTTATTGGCTTTACTTAGGAGGTGAACATCTAGACCTTTGGCGATTTGGGTTGAGTTGATTTCTCAATCGCCTTGGGTTCTGGAGCAAGCTGTAAAACAACGGCAGCACCTAATACCAGCACTCCTCCTATTATCTGAATCAAAAACATTTTTTGACCAAGTACAATAGATGCAAGTACAACTCCAACAACAGGTTCAAACAGAGCCAGGATGGATGCTCTTGATGCACCAATCATTCTTATTCCCGACAGAATCATAATTGTAGGTATAGCTGCCCCGAAAACCCCTGCAAAAGCAAGAATTGGCAAAAGAGATGGCTTATGAAATGGTACTGTCAATGACTCTATACCTCCTGTAACTAATGCAATTATCCCAAATACGATAGCACCGGCAAAGAGAAAAAAGATAGTTGCGTACGCCGGTGGAATACTGGGGTATCCATCACGTCCAACAGTAAAATAAACCGTGTCTGCTAAAGCAGCAACAATTGCAAGAATAATACCTAATACTCTTACTTGAACTGGACTACCAATTAATTGTCCAACTACAACTAACACTCCGCCGCCCAGAGCCATAATCAGAGCTCCGATTTTTGATGCTGTAATAGTCTCTTTTCCCGTTATACCTCCAATTATAGTTACAAATGCAGGATAAGTATAAAAGATTAGTAGTGCAAGTGCTACCGTAACCAATCCAAAAGCATAAAAAATTGCCAGACTAAAGGTCATGAAGGCTACCGCTGCTATACAAACATTGCGTTTTTCTCTTCCGGATACTTTGCTAAAGGGGATTCGTTCTTCTTTTGCCGGACGTCCTATGCCTAAAGCAAGTAATATAAACATCATAATTGTACCTATTGCTTCTCTCCATGCGGCAAATGATGCCGGAGCCATGCCATTTTGATATGCAAGCCCTGTAACCGTACCTAATGTTCCAAACAAAGCTGATGCAAATAAAATGACAATTGCTCCCTTGAGTGTTGACTTACTCATTTTTTTGCTACCTTCACTATTCATAAAAGCCTCCATATAAATTTGTTTAATATTCAGAAGTATTAACTAAATAAGACTTGTTTGGTTTTATGTTAATTAACTCTGCTTAAAATTTCTAAATTTAGCTAATTCAGAAAAAGCAGGTTTTAACATCGGATATAACTTACGATAAATTGAGTATAGATGATCATATAATGTTCTTACTTCACTGTCAGGTATATATGCTTGCTCAATATGAACCAAATCTGCCGCAGCAGTTCTTATATCACCTGCAAGTCCAGAAGCTACCGTAGCAATTAATGCCGCCCCTAATACACCGCTTTGCCTGACATGAATCTTTTCAATCGTCCTGTTACTAATATCTGCGCGTATTTGGCAGCAAAGAGCATCTCGCGAAGACCCGCCGCTGATTCTTAAGGAATTAGTATTAAAGCCGCAAGATTTTTCAATTTCTTCTAAAAGGTGCCTTGCGGAATAAGCGATACCTTCAATTACCGCCCGACAAAAATGCTCACGTTTATGCTCTGCCGAAACTCCAAAAAATACACCGCGTACTTCATCATCCCAAATTGGAGCTCGCTCTCCTTCGAGGTAAGGCAAAAAAATCAATCCATTACTGCCTGCAGGTGCCAGCTCAGCTAATTTAACCATTTCTGCCACAGTTATTCCCATCTCTCCGGCAAACCATTGCATTGCAGAACCTCCTGATTTTGTAGGTCCGGCATGAAAATAAAGGTTATCAACAGGCGGAAATGTAACAACACCCGCTGTTGGATGTACTTCCTCAGATAATACTCCAACAATTTCACACGTTCCCGAAACCTCTATACCATCGCCATGAGAAGTAGCACCTGAACCATACAGGTTTCCATATGCATCCATAGTCCCAACTGCAACTATTGCATTTCCAAATGCCGCATCTAACTTTTCATCATTCATCTTGCGCATTTTTCCGAGTTTACTGCGAAAGTCCAGTACTGGTGGCAATACATTTGCTATATTAGGAACAAGTTCAAGTATTCCTTTATAATAAACACCACTATCATCAACAATCCCGTACTGACTTAATGCATCTGTTGCAAAATTACCTGTAAGTCGTGAATTAAGGTAATCCTTTGGTGATAGTATATACCTCGTCTTATTCCAAATCTCAGGTTCTTTGATTCTCGCCCACTCTGCCCTTGCTACAATTGCTGTCGTATCAACAAAATAACCCGTCGATAAGCAGTCTTTATAGTTTACAGCCTTTTCATTGAGTTGATTAACAAATTCTGAACATCTCTGATCCTGCCAAAGAATCACCTTTGTTAGAGCTTGACCATTTTCATCAACAAAAATATGACTGCCTACCTGACTGCATATACCTATAGCTGAAACGCATACATCAGGCACCTCTGAAACTAGATTTTTTAAAACTTTTTTCAGGGCATTCCACCATTCTTCCGTGTCTTGTTCTGCTAATCCATTTGTAGGACGGCTGATGGAAAACTCCGCTTCGCTTTGTGCAATAAGTGCTCCCTCAGTATTAAAGAGTCCGGCTTTAAGATTTGTTGTTCCAAGGTCAATACCTACTACATATTGGCATTTTATTGATTTTTGATAGAATGTATCCATGAATCACACTCCGAATTTTCAAGATATTGTGTTGTATTCATTCAGCCTAAACTTACGGAATAATATATCCGCCGTCGATTGGAAGAATCGCTCCGGTAATATAAGCTGCGGCATCAGATGCAAGCCATGCAATTGCTGCGCCAATTTCATAAGGTTTTCCTACTCTTCCTAAAGGATGCAGACTTATAAAGTTCGCCCGTTGTTCTTCATCTTTTTGCCAGTCATTAAACATTGCCGTATCCACTGCTCCAGGTGCAATAACATTAACCCTGATGCCTGAAGAAGCACAATCGAGTGCAGCTGCTTTTGAAAGACCGATAACACCATGTTTGCTTGCACAGTAAGGAGTTAATCCGGGGGCTCCCACAAGGCCTCCTACCGAAGAAACATTAACAATGGCTCCACCACCACGTTTGCGAATCTCAGGTATTCCTGCTTTCATTCCATACCAAACCCCTTTGAGGTTTACATTGATGACACGGTCAAACTCTGCATCTTCCTGTAATTCAACCGGTTGTGGTGCAATATTGATGCCGGCATTATTAACTATAATATCTACACCTCCAAAACAGTCAACAGCCATTTGTACGGCAGCACTTACCTCTTCATAACTTTGTACATCTGTTTTTGCTGCAACTGCTGTTCCACCGGCACTTCGAATTTCTTTAACTAAAGAATTCAAAGATTCCTCATTTCTGCTGGCAAGAACAACCTTAGCTCCTGATTCTGCTAAGATTCTGCCAGTTGCAGCACCAATTCCAACGCTTGCGCCAAAAAGCACCGCTACCTTTCCTTCTAATTGAGCCTTCATTTTGCCCCAATTCACTGGTTGTTCTAACATGATATTTTCCTCCATAGTATTTATATTTGCACTAATCCTGTTCTATTTGGCAGGATTTAGTTTGTGCCATTTTAATATTTCCTTTGCAGTTGATAGATTAGTTATTAATACATCTATCCACCCACCTCTTAAAACTGCTGTTATAGCACTGATTTTTTCATCTCCAGAAGCAATAGCAATGACTTGAGTGATTTTTTTCAATTCTTCCGCCGTAATCCCTATCATTCTTGAAGAAGCAGTGAAATCAATACATTCTCCTCTTTCATTTATAAATGAGTTACACAAACTTGCCACAGCACCATTTTTCTTTAACTCATTAAACTCACAATTATCAAAAAAACCAGCTCTCATAATGGTTGCATTTTCTGATATTTGTCCAATACCAACTAACGCAACAGTAGAATTCCTTGCAACATCCAATACATTAGAAATTATTGGTTCTTCCAACAAAGCATCTCTTGTCTTTTTTGACGCAACAAATGCAGGTGCATTTAGTTGCAGATATTTACATCTGAGTTTTTCACCAATATTACTTACATTTAAATTTGCCTGCCACCGTTCTCCATCAGGACCCCATCCGCCAACCAGAGGAACAATACTCAGATTTTTACGCTGAAAATAAACCATTTCTTCGCTAACTGAATTCATTGATATTCCGGCCATAATGCCTAAGACACTGTTGTCTTTCAGCATAGATTCCAGCAAGACTGTCGCAGAATCACCCAGACAACGATTAACTTCCTCTTGCTTGGCTTCAGCCGTGTCAATAACCACAGCCGCCTGTATTCCAAAAGTTTTAATTAATTCCTTCTCATATTTTTCTTCTTCTGAGTAAGGATTTTTTATTGTTATATTCACTATTCCTTCAGTCTTTGCCTGACTTAACATCCTACTAATTTGAGGCCTTGAGATTCCCAGCTTGTCAGATATTTCTTGTTGATTCAAACCATCAATATAATAATAGTTACAGACTTTTATTAAAAGCCTTTTGCGTTCATCAGCAATATTTGTCATTTTTTACTCCTTCATCCTACACATTTGTTCAACTACCGACATATGTTCACACAAAGTATATCAATTCAATTTTTAAATGTCAATAGCAATAATTCAGCGTAAAAATTCGTAAGTTTTATATTTCTTTCATATACTATTTTGAGTACACTAATAAGACCAGCTAAATTCTCTGGTCTGTCTCCTTTTTTACTTTTATGTATGTGCTAGAAAACATATTATATGCAATTTGGAGCATAAAAATAATAGCCCTGATTTCTCAGGGCTATTATTTTTATGAGTAAGTCTATAAGCCGGGATATAGACTATAAATTATGGATAGGATTTTTCGGCATGGATACTGGGTTTCAAGCCTTCTTTTCAATAAAGGCTTCAAATAGCAGTCTATTATCCAGGTTATAGGCTATCAGAATCCATATCTTTAATCTATATTTTTATCTCAAATTGGGAGGAAAATATATGACTATCCATGACTATTTCGAGGACTTTATCAATTTTCTTAAGGCTGAAAAGGATGCCTCCGCTTTTACTATCGCAAATTATACCTCTGACTTCAGCATCTTTTCAAGTTTTGTTGAGTCTCAAGGCATAAAACCTACGGTTGATGCCATTACGACTCCGCTGTTAAGAAAATACACTACTTTTCTAAAGATTGACAAGAAATATGAAGTTGAAACTATCCGCAGAAAGATCAATTCTCTACGTTCTTTTTTCAGCTTTCTAATCAGCCAGGAATACATAGATAAGAACCCGATGGCTCCAATTACAGCACCAAAGAAACCTGATCGTCTCCCCATCTACCTCAAGCCTGACGAAATAAAACTATTGATTTCAATGCCTATGAAGCATTCCCGTGATAATAAGCTACGGGATAAATGTATTATCGAAACCCTTGTTTTTACAGGGCTTCGGCGTAGTGAGCTACTATCACTAAACTGGCAGAATATTGATTTTGGCAGCAACACAATAACTGTCCTAAATGGAAAAGGTAAAAAACAAAGAGTGGTTCCTATTACAGAACCGCTTATATCGGATTTATGGGCATATCTTCAAACCAGGCTTCCATTACATGACAATGCCGTATTTATTTCTGGCAATGGTACTCGCCTATCCACTACCCCACTTAACCAGCTCTTTAGACGTTACTTAAAATTGGCAGGTCTTACTGGCAAGGGCTATACTATCCATAAGTTACGACACAGCTATGGTACTTTGCTGCTGCAAAATGGAGCTGACCTTATCAGCATACAAAGCTTAATGGGGCATAATGATCTCAATACTACAAAGATTTATACTCATGTCGATATGAAGCACTTGAAGCAAGAAGTAAAGAAGTTTCCGTTAAGTATATAGTCTGTAAATAAGAAAATTGCAGGTGGTGAAAACCACCTGCATAGTTTATTTTCTAAAATCATTAAATACAACATTCCTATTTCCTTCAACCTTTCCATCGATATACCTATAAACGCCGCTAATCTCTAACCTGCCGATTTCATTTCGATTATGTGAGTGTATGATATTTTTTTCTCCGAGTAGTGTCCAAATAACATCATAACCATTTTGATCAAGGAATTTCAGGAAATCCTCCTTTCTTACCAAAAGAGAGTTTGGGGCTTCATTATCAACTGAAGGATCTTGAAATATTACTTTACCTTCATTACTATAATATTTATAGTCTTTTCCATTCCATTTCAATTCCATCTTTTCTGCAATCTCCCTTGTTGGAAGAGTTATTCGTATGCTTTCTTCTAAAGAGCAATCATATACACCTTCTTCATGGAGATAGTCAATTACAGGAACCATAACTTTACACGGAAGTTCTTTCCTATAGTTTTCTACCCAAATCTCTTGTTCATTACGGATTAAATAATTGTATGCTGGTGACCTATAAAATTCGCCCAAGAATAAATCAGTAACGTCTCTTGGTTCAGGCATCCATCTTCCCATAAAGTTCTGCTGCGTTGCCCATTCATAGAACTTCTCTGAATCTTCCTTTTTTATAATATAACTTTTTATCATATACCAAAGCTGTTTTGTTGGTTTTTCGTATCGTTCCTTGTCCAGAGGAGTTTCTTCTTCCCAGTTAAAATGATTATCTAAAACAAACCAATCAGAATTCTCGTCAAGGTTTGTAACTTCTATAGCCATTTTTTCATCGGGTAAGTCCTTTATATCTTTTAACCAAGATTCATCACTTTCGCTTTCTTGCCATGAATTGTATTGTATTGGCATAGCCCAACAATTTTTTCTCGAATTTCTGTAAGTTTTCTTTAAGGTACATGAAGGATCAATATTTCTAATATAAGATAGTTGCCAGGGACCTTCATATCTTCGTTTAGCTTCATCCCATTCATCTATGTATTTATAGTTATCTGACAAACGAGCCAAAATTTCATACAATGCAATCCACTGATACTTTTTTCCTATTCGTTCTGGTTTGTTTGCTCCTCTTCCATTATTGCTGTATCGGTTAACATAACTATCAAATTGCCCAAATTTTTCAACACTCCAACCCATTTCTAACACTTTTTTGAAAATCCATGCCTGAATAAACTCTAAACCTATATACGCAACTTTCTCTGCCTCTCCAGTATCAAGATATGATTTTATATATTCATTATAAACTTTCAGTTTTTCTGTGCTTAATATCCCTATGAAGTCTTTTCCAGCCGCAATATAGTTTTGCTTTAATGTTTTTTTCGGTACTTTGTGTTTCTTTTTCTCACCTAAATATTTCTCAAAAATGTCATCCAAATCAAGCTCATGCCTTGCCTTTTCAAACTTCTCCCATGCCGCTATTTCACATTCATCAAGTGACTTTACAAAATCATTGTACTTATCTTTTAAGGTTACTGGGTCTGGTTCACTAATTTTAATTTTTGACCAGTTTGACAAATTGTTGTTAGTTCCGATTACATACCTTGCAAAGTCTCCAAATCCCATTATTGAATCATATAAGCTATGTTTTGTCCAGTCTTCTTGTGACTTAAATTCGTCTGTTTCTGTATATTTTGAGAATATCTTATTAGAAGGCATCTTAAGGGATAATTTACTTTTATAAGGAGGTCTAATTTCTTCTGCGACTACACCTTCTAAATCTCCTTTAGTAATAGCACATTCAACAATTCCTCTTGCATAATCTCTTAACAAAACATTCGGATATACTTCTTCCTTATTATTGAAAACTAATTCATAAATACATTTTGCAAGAACCGATATTTGTTCAGGATTATTACTCCTTAAGGCACAGCCATAAGCAACAGCATACAGTCGTTCAAGCACATATGGATCATTAACTCCATTAAACCTTTTCAAAAGATTGTTGACTACATTTATTCTATCAGTCAGTATATTTACAAGAGCTTTTGTTGCATTGTCCCGTAAAAACCTATTAGAAGAAGTAAGAAACCACGAAAGACTTACACTAATTAATTCTATAGATTTATCACTTATGTAAGATTTATCAGCATTGGAGAGACCCCAGTCTAAAAGTCTATCTACCGCTTTCTTTTCACCATAATGGTCATAAAGAAAAATTGTCCACCAGCTATCCCTAACTGCCATATCCATGTCCCATAAGAATCCATGTAGTCTTTCTGCGTTGAATGGGTGTGTTTCATTTGAAGAAATTAATAGCAAGGAGTTGATAAAGTTGTTTCTGCTTTCTTTATAGCACATTATGTATTTATTTATGTAGTCAGTTGTTTTATCACTAAAATAATCGGGGTTTCTCCATATAAAACTTTCTATAAACGCATCCACTACGGATTCATAGCTGCTGCACTCTGGTAATAATTCAATTAACTCCTTTCCAGTAGCTTCAGGCAATTGTACAAACAACGACTCAACTATACCTTTATGCCTCCAGGCGGCATATTCATCTTTTAGATACCGTTCCTTTAATACTTCTGTATCAAATTCTCCTGACTCTTTTTTATACAGCTTTTCTATGAGACGCTTAACTACCATAAAGTCCGTAAACCTCTCATATGAAAACCTCGTAACATCAATCCAATCCTTATCCTTTGTTCTTACCCTGTCTTCACTTAATACTCCTTCACTTATTAAGTACCTATAAAGCGACCGTTCAAATTCCTCCTTATGGCATATGCTATCGGCTATATCCATAGCAGATTCTATTGGTAGATAATACAAGTTTGTATCAGCCATTGCATCAGCTATCTTATCAATAGCTTTCCTTATAAAATTTGATTTCGGGTTTACATTTAGATATTCTTCTTTTGAAAGCTTCAAATTTACAGAATCGATATAAAAGTTAAAAATCCTATTCAAGCCTTCTATACCATTTGGAACTGTATCCGCTCCTCTGTTCTTTATGCTTATACAGAATAACTTGAGAAAAAGCGGATTCTTGAATTCAGGTACCAATAACGGCATTGAGGGTTTGTGGATGCCATAGTAAGCAAAAAATTGGTTTGTTGCCTCATACTCAATATCACTAAAGCCATTATGATAAACTCTTATAAGGCTTTTCATGTCAAGGTGATCAGGAATAATTGCCATCTCGTAAGTACTTCTTACACTGACTGCCAAACATAGCCATTCGTATTTTTTTATACTCTCAATGAATCCAGCAATATGCTTCTGCCAAAATTTCCGTCCTTCCCCCTCATTAAGGGCATCAATTATTAAAAGGACCTTGCATTGTCTTGTTTCTCCTACTGTATTGAGAATCGATAAAAATTCGTCTTTACTACTCTTTACATCCAGTAGCTTTAATACCTGCGACCAAGGTTCCTCATTGAAAAAATGTCCCCCTAATAGTAAAATTGATGGCAGTCCTACTAAAAGTCTACTTTCTGCGACATCACAAAGTAAATGGGTTTTGCCTGAACCTGCATCACCGAGCAACAGCAACGTTCTTAAGTTTGTGAGATTTGCTTTACAGTCTGTAATGAAATCTGAAAATTCATATAACTTTTTTCTAAATTGATATACGTAATGATATTCAGAATCATATTTTTGGACAGTGCCTTTTTTTTCTTCAGCTTTTTTCTCTTCTATTTCCAAGAGCTGAATATCTCTGTTCGTGCTATCAACAAGCTCTATCATTTCTTCAAGTGTTGTAGTAAAGGTTGTCCAATCTATAGCATTTGCTTTAATTCTATCAATCTTATCTTTTACTTCAACTATTTTTCCTGCTTTTGCGGTTAACTCATCATACTTTTGGGGACAGAGAGTTCTAACTTTTGTTGATGATAATTTATGAAATTGTTTTAAACAATTACCGCATAAGTTTTTCACTTCATTTATGAATTCATCAGTGCAACCTAATGCACCAAATATTTTAGCTATAGGAAGTTTTACGTTAAGTTCAGGTGTATATCTTGGACCTACATTTGCAATCGTCTCTTGCAATCTACTCTTAAACCATTCCAGACTAAACTGCTCTTTATTGAACCAAAAAAGATACCTTCCCCTGTGTTCTTCTTTAGAAAGTCGGTCAAATATTTCTGAAGTCCCCCAATATTCAAAGCCGACTTCCATACCGCAATCTTGAGCCTGTTTCTTCCACAAAGCAACTTTTTCATCCCATTTATCCATAAACCACTTTTGCTTTTCAATCCTTGGGTCAGCTCTATCTAAAGGTATGCAAATATAATATTTCTTAAGTTTCGGATGCTTTCTTAAAACTGTCGTAATAGATTCATCAAGTTCCTTCCATTGGGTAGCTTCAGGCGTTTTTGTAAAAAACTTTGATTGCCAGCCCCATTCGTCTTCATTTTTTAGTTTCCAGTAACATTCAACGCCTGCATCAGGAGTACCTTTCCTAACAAATTCTAACCCATGCGGAATATCTTCATGTCTTGCAAGCTGACAGCATAATTCTTCAAATGCAGTTTGCTGTGACCCGTCCCATATCCTCAAAGCATTCCAATCTATAGACAAGTGCAATCCACCTCACCTTATATATCTTTTAGTTTTAAACACCTATTGACATAATTTTACCAAATAATTCTATAGTTTAGCCATATGTTTTTTTTGATTCGCAGAAGCCTCTCAAAAAAGTCAGCTTTATATACGGCGGTATGGTAAGAACGGTAAATGGAGTACATGCAGATTTGATATCATAAGGACCGTGACCAGATTGTAACTGGTACGGGCAAAAGCATTTCTATTTTACTTTGATTTAAAGACCCCACTGAAAAGAAAGAGTTATTTTGTTGATCGGTTACCTACAAAGCAATATATAGTAATCTACCCGTTTTGAGGTTTTCTGTAATAAATTTTACGGATACAAATTTGTCGTTCTATTTTCTCTCGGTTTGGGTTATACCAATCTGCAAAATCGTCCAAATCAAATGTCTTTATGAGAGCAACTTCATTAGAATTGGCTTTAAAGCATTTATCCTTTGCCCACCAGTACAGTTTATTATATAGCAGACAATCTAAATATACATCAGATTTAGTCCCCATTACCGCTCTGCTGACAAGAATTTTTACACGCTGGACTCCTTTTTTTCTTAAAATATCTCTCATAGTACACCTCTGAAGATATATTTCATATAAGGATTCCAAATCATAATTATTGGAAACATAACTGATAGTATCCAAAGCATAAAAAGGAGTACATATCATCATTGGCGTGGTGTGATGGTACTCCAAAGGCACTATATAACCTTCTTTACAGAGCCAATTGAAAAAAGAAACAGAATATGACCAGCCGTTTTCTTTCAATAACTTTTTAGTAAACTTGCTTCTCGGTAATAATCCTTTTTTATATGCCTCGTTTGCATTTTCACTCATTCTTCGCCCTATGTAACCCATGTTTTTAGACCTCAACATATATTATCCAATTTTAAAAATAAAAAAAGCCATTGAAATAAACAAACGGGCTTAACCCATCCGCTTAAATGCAATGACATTGTGTGTCTGTGGCAATGAAATCCACATTATTGTGTTGGTCATCAATTATAATATTAAACTGGTTTCATTATACAGGATTTTTCAACCTATTTCATCAATCTAAAACATTTAAGTATCAGTATCCCAAAGGCTTTCCAATAATAATTACCTTTATTCTCTCCTTATTAAACTGCCCCTTTATGACAACAAAGTCGTTACAAATCCTATCCTTGCTCTTACAGTCGATACAGCAACCTGTGATCGCACAAGGTGTATTTTTATTGAGCCGCTTTGCATCTATTGGTGCAGCATAATTCCTTACCCTCTTTTCTGCTTCCTCCACACTTTTGACTATCTTGTTGATACCTGCAACAATAATAACCTGGTCGGGGCCGTATAACATGGCTGCTACCCTATTCCCATTTCCATCAATGTTGTACAGTTCTCCATCCTCGGTAAGTGCATTGGTACTGCACAAATATGTATCTGCCGAAAAGCATTCTCTGTATAGTTTTTTCTTCTCTTCGCTGGTAATATCCTCTCGGTATTTATCTAAAAACCTGTAGTTTCCACTCCTCAAAAAGTCAATAACTCCCGTTTCAAACAAGGTCATAGAATCCCCAACGCCAACCGTAGACCCCTCTGAAATCAATTCCTTTACCATTTGCAGCAATTGTCCTTCATTTTCAACATAGAAAGCTGCTATATTGTGCTTTTCAAAATTCTCCATCGTTCTTTCAATCTGCTTCTGGAGAAACCAATCAACATTCTTATCCATTTTACTAAACCTCATACCTTTTCTTTTTCAACACTGTCAATAAGTCCCTGCAATGCTCTCTTAATTGGATTCTCAAAAGATGTTCCCGCAGCGAGGTCAATATAATATTTCTGTGTTTCAACAATATACTTTTTCTTAAATTTTTCATCCGCATAAACAGCACAAATAAGGTTATGCAGCCGATCCGCCAGCTTAACCACAAGAGCTATTTCGTTTGCTCTAATCCTTATCATATATTGATTCATGTCATAACCTTCTTCTTTGGTAAGAAGTGTCACAACCTCAAGAACCTCTGCATTGCTTAACTCTAAAATCTCTTCTTTTGCAGCATCCGTATCTTCAAGCAAATCGTGAAATAAACCTGCAATCTGGACATCAGATGAATATCCCAAGTCCTTGAGTATATTCGATACTGCCACAGGATGGCTGATATATTCGTCTCCGCCAATACGCTTCTGCCCTTTATGCTTATTTGTTGCATATTCTAAAGCCCTGTTACAGTCCATTTTTCTCTCCTTCATATAATCTCTCTCAATCTTTGAATATCTTCACTACAGAGATCTGGTATACTTTCTGTAATCTTCTCAATGCTCCAGTTCCACCATTTGATCCGCAACAAATATTCTATGACTTCATCACTGAACCGCTTTCTTATGATCTTTGCAGGATTTCCACCGACGATGGTATATGGCGGTACATCCTTTGTAACTACTGATTTTGCGGCAACAATCGCACCATCTCCGATTTTAGCTCCAGGCATAATTATGGAGTCATACCCGATCCAAACATCGTTTCCAATTATGGTATCCCCCTTGTAAGGCAAATCCTTGAGTTCAGGAATTCCTGCCTCCCACCCGTTTCGGAAGATTCCAAAGGGGTAAGTTGTGAATGCCTTCATTTTATGGTTTGCTCCGTTCATTATAAATTTTACATCGGATGCAATGGCACAGAACTTTCCGACAATCAGCTTATCCCCCAGAAAGTCATAGTGATATAAAACATTCTTCTCAAATTTTTCTGGGTTGTTATCATTATCATCATAGTAGGTGTAATCACCAACAATTATATTTGGATTTTTGATAATATTCTTTAGAAAGACAATCCTTGTAAACCCCTCCATAGGGTAAACAGTATTCGGGTTCGGTCCATACTTCTTTGTTTTTTGCATACTCAAGTCCCCTTCCAATAAAAATCTCCCCATGTCAAGTTATGGAGAGACTATGATTATATACTATGCAAAAAGAACGGCATAAGGCTATTCCGTCAGATCACACACAATCCTATCCTCAACTCCTGACAAATGGGCACTTCAAATTGGAATTTGTTAATCTATTTCTGCTTTGCCCATGTAATATTGTCTATTTTTACTAACAAATCCCACCATTTCTCCTCATCATTCCAAATAATTGCTTCTCCATTTGATTCTCCGAGAGATACTTCCCATATAAGCTTTTTATTTCCTAATTGGTCTAAATGATAAAATCTCCATTCGATACCATTAGTGTAAATAACCTGTTTGTAAAAATCAATATGCCCGTTTAATTGTTCTATATAGTCTTCCAAATTTAAACCTATATACTTTATTTCAACCGCCCCAAGAATAGCTGCATTCTCACTTTTTTCTCTTGTCCTTATCACAAAGTCAGGAAATCCTACGTCTCCTTTAAACGATCTCGAAAAATCAGTTGTCCGTCGTACAGAAACATCTCTTAAAGAAATATTTCCACCCTGCTTGCTTATTCTAATAATATTAGCAATTATTGAGTATAAATCGCATTCTACTCGATTTTGAGCTTGTATTAATTCAATCTCATCTTTATATACTGTAAAATTATTTGCTAATGGCAAATGTTTTCCCATCTTGATGCAGCTCCTTTATACACTCCTATTTATCGGTAAGATTATATATTATAAACTATATACTCATTACAGTTAAGCTTTTGCCAATGCATACGTTTTCACATCCAGTATTTTACCGTTTTTATTACATTTTTTAATGCACCTTATTCAAAGTTTTTTCTTTAAAGGGATAAAAATCTATTTATATCTCATCAAGGAGTTACAGCATAGAATAACTGTCAAAATACTGCATTCCTTTCTTAAGTTATTGCCAAATACCCATTCCTGATAGGGGACAAGGCAATAGAACTCCGTAACTCCATTGGATGTGTGACCATACGTTCTTTGAAACATTAAGTAGATAAAATAACTCAACCACATTATGCTCAACTATAAATTGGAATTTATCATAGCTTTTAAGTTAAATTATTTTATTTATGATCTCCTACTACTTATATCTCTAATTAGCTTGTTTTTTTCTTCAGTCAGCTTTTTTAAAGAGTTTGCTTTATAATACTCTTTCAATAACAAATTAAGTATCACTGCAAGAAATGCCAGCCCAGTGAGTGCATTAATTATATATGGTATTGCTTCAATTCTTACAGTCAATATTACCAATAAGGCAATAAGTCCCATAACTGCTATACTTGAAGCCAGTATGTATTTAATTTTCTCATTCCGTTTGCTAAATATTAGCACTTCAGGAATCATTTTTTCATCGTTTTCATCATCTTCTATAGACATTTCATCATCCGACTCCAAGAGCTTTTTTAAACAGTCTTTAACACCATCATTTGAATATTCTTTTATCTTATCCAAGTAATTTTCTTTCTCCTCTGCCGTGAGGCTACCAGAAATGATTTTATCTATTTCAGCTTCATCAAATAGTTCCATCAATACAGAAACCATCTTATCTGCTTCATCTTTGTATTTTTCCATTATTTTATTTATATAAAAATTCTTTGCATATTTAGTTAAATGATATAAGGAATATAAAGATTCTCTTTCCTTTTTATCAATATCTAATTTTGTAAACATAAGGTCGGATATGGAAAAGGCCGTACTGGCAATAGTAATCGCAAAAATCATTGTATTAATAGCAGAAGTATCTTTGCTAATAATTGAGAAAATGATACAAAAACCCAAATATATTGCATACGATAGCAGAAACCCCCATTTTTCTATACGCATTGGTATACTCCTTTCTACATAGTAAATGATGATTCAATAAAACATATAAATCCCTGTTTATCGGCAAGATTATATAAATAATCGATAATTCGTAGTTTTAACCTATTCTATAATACAGTTACTTTACAACCGCCAGTCAGCCCCAAACAGTCCGCCAAATTTGACCCAGCCTTCCTTTAATTGTCCTTCTGCTTCATACTCTATCTTATATACAGTCCTTCCTTTTCCAGCAAGAATGAATGGACCAGTCCTTAAGGCTCTCCTCTCAATGGTAATAACCTTCCCCCCAATAGCCTCAACCTGCTCATAAATCTTTTTCTCGTGATTTGATGTCTGTAGAAAATACAAAGCTACTCCAAAGACAACAAAAATAATGATAATTGCAAAACTCATTCTTCAAGCTCCCCTTGACTTTCTTATATAAATACTGCCTTCGGGTGTATTCTCTCTAACCGCTTCATTTGCAGTACTCTATTATAATTAACACAGTTTTCTGGAAACAGTTTCTAAATCATTTTATCACTTAATGGCAGTATTTCATATAAAAATCTATGCAGTTAAAGCATCAAGTTGAATTGCAACACAAGATCAATTGTGTTGCAAACCTGTTGACTTAAGCCTCTGAAAGTTGTATGATTATGGAACTCATTGCAACACAATTTATTAAAAGGTACAGCAAACCGAATGCAACACAATTTACAGGAGGCGAAATACCATTGTTGGATGGATTTAAGGATTACCTTGTTCTTCATGGAAAAAGTGTAAATACGGTGAACGGATACTGCCGAAACGTGAAAGCTTACCTTGAATGGTTTTCGCAAACCTATGGCCTTGAATTTAGTCGTATTCACCATGAAAATATTCTGGAATACAAAAGCTATTTAAAAAACATCCTGCAATTGGATGCTAAAACTATAAATAATAAGCTATCTGCCCTCGCAAAGTTTAACGAATTCCTGATTCATAACGGAATTCAGGACAATACAGCCGTTACGAAGCAAGATTTTATCAAGGTGCAGCTCAACTATGCCAGTCCTGCCAAAATTCAAAAGGAAGATGTAAAGAAATTCCGACAACTGATCCTGGAACATGAAAATAAAAAGTATTACACCGTCATATCAGTTTTAGAAATGACCGCTCTGCGAATTTCAGAGGCTTTATCCCTCAAAATCTCCGACGTAAATCTCACTGCACGAGAATTACGGGTACGGAACGGCAAGGGAAACAAACAAAGGATTGTCTATATTAATGACCAGCTCGCTGACATCCTAAAAGACTACATCAAATTATACCAGCCTGATTCCTGGCTTTTCCCTGGAAGGAAAGGCCCCCTGAACAGAACCGTGGTTAACAAGGTATTTGCAAAATATAAAAATAAAACTTCTGATAGCCTTACCCCTCACCAGCTACGTCATCATTGGTGCAGCAATGCTTTGGAAAATGATTTTACGGTTGCTGAAATTGCTTCTATCGCAGGACACAGTAATATACATACCATACTTTTATATACAAATCCGAGCAAACAGAAGTTAAAGGAGAAAATGAATAAACTATGATAAAATATCTTCAACCAAAACTGTAATCCAACGTGAAGGAACTTTTTTTTGACCAAATTCCCAAGCACTCCACGCTTTATAAACTGACTCGGCGGTGTAGTTTCCCTGTTTATCCGCTTTAGATTTAATCAATTCGACCATTTCTTTTAATCTATTATCTTTCTTTAACCATTCAAATTGAGTCAACACATGAACAACATGAAGAATATCATACCAAATCAACGGAGCCTTGAGTTTTACAAAGGTCGAACCCATCGCAAACATATAAGGTCTACGTTCCTTACGTTGCTCCCATAAACTTAATAATGCCTCTGCCCCTACTTTACATATATCACTTTCATTCCATTCGGGAAATAAGGCTAATAACTTGAGCATTAAAAGTGTTGCATATGGACAAGGATCTGACTTGCGGCCAGGACCATGAAATTTCCCCAGATCTGGTGATACAACACACTTCCAACCGACTTCACTATTTAAGTCGACAAGAAAATTAACAGCAGTTTTAATTCGTGAGTCCTGAAGCCCCATTTTTGTTAGACTGTAAAGAATTAATGGAGCATCACACAACATCCAAGTCCATTGATTCTGTCCAGTGCCTCCGTAGGAAGGTGAGATGTTTGCTTGTATTTGAAACAAACCTTCGGACGATATATGGTTTGTAATCATCTCTATGCTGCTTTGCATATATGGTTGATCTGCTTTGACTCCAACATCGGCAAGAAAAGTTAATTTATGTATGAGGTGGTTTGAGTCATTGTGACTCTTTAAAATACTTTCATCCCAAGCCGACAACTCTTGAACAACACTCAATATTTGTTCTTCCTTAAAAAAATCTTTATATATCGGTATAGCATATTGGTTCATTAGCAGTCCCTCAATTTATAATTTAATAACTATGCACTTCTAATTTTATCTTTTTATTTAACAAAAATAAAGAAAAGAATTGAGATCTCAATTCTTGCGATATACGCCGAGCCATATTTTCGTTTCATTGGTGCCAATATGTCCTTGATAAAGGAAAGTGGATACAGAAACGTTTTATTCGCACCTAATATCAATTTTCAGAACCGAAATGCATTTTTCCGATTGTCGAAATTTAAGAGTAAAACCATCAAAAACATCGGCAAGCTCTGTACCATCAAATATTTCTATGCCCTTATCCAGCTTATCAACCAATTCAGTAAAAATTGCTTTTCCTATTATGGGTTTAATGGGTTGGGTAATGCAAAAATCGCTTTTACCCCTGCTGTGTAAAATGCCGTGAGTGTGGTAATTTACTTGTACTTTATTATCGGCATCACGCTCGAAGTGGCAATAAAACCCCTGTTTTTCCCACTGCTTCGTATCTGATTCAATATTGGATATATACATTGGACATCCCTCCGCTATGAAGGATTTGATGGGATTATTCTATGTAAGCTGGAGGTTAACCCTCCAGAAAGTGTGTTGTGTTGAGTTTACACACTTTTATCAAGCCATACTTAACCTGAATTGCATCAGCAATATTTGAATATATCGACCAATAACGCAGTAATACAGCGATTGGTAATATTCTGCCATGCGAATTTAGACATTGATATTATGAAAAGTTAGTGGCTTGATATAGATATTTGAAGATATTCTGCAATTTCAGACAACTGCACTATTTAAACCTGTCCGAAAAATTGAGAAAGGCTCATAGCATCTTTTTTCTTTCTTTATATTCGTTGAAATATTGCCTCAACAATGCTTTCTCTTCTGGGGTAGGCATATCTATAAGCCTTTCATTTGAAAATCTATTATCTATCCAATATTTAGAATCTCTATTTGTCAATACCCTATCCATAATTGCTTTATAGATAGCCAGTTTCTTAAATCTGTGTTCTTCTTTAAGTACCTTTTCTTCTTCTGTATACTCAATTTCAACACCTGTATTTAAGCGGTCCTCTGCTATAGAATCATACTGTTCTTTTAGCATTCTGGCTTTTTCATTTCGTAATAGTTTTGCCCATTCTATCTGTTTTGGAGTACCAACAAGCTCTGGCAGATCGTCATCAAATCTTTCTGGTGTATGCCATTTTATATTTGGATCACAATCCCGACAAATTTTTTTTGCTAATTCTTCAACCTTCTCCTCCCTTTCAGTTCCATTCTTACCGTAAATGGGAATTGCTTTTGTGCAACCGCATTTAAATGTTACATCATAATAACATGGTATATCTTTTCTCATAACAAAACCATCTCCTTTTAACTTGTTTTTGGCAATAAGAAATCAAGCCTTTGATAACGGGTATTAACACAGTTTTATTTTATTTGTTACCCTATGCAAATTGGGATTGTAAAAAGATTGTTATTCAGGAATTGTGAATCCATCAGAAATGTCCACTTTTATTACAATTACTATTCACTTTTACTCGAAAACTTATACCGCTATCCTGTCTCCCGTATCACCTCCTTCACATTCAACCATGTACCAATAAAATTCCTTTTTCTTCTATTTCCTTGCCACCCGCTCTTCCTGTACCTCTTGATTCTATTCTATAATCTTTTTATTCGTTTTTCAAATTTTACTCAAGCTTTTTTATACTTTTCCGTTGTCTTTGCTACCTTCAATTTTATGCCATTTTAATGGGAACAGGTTTGACGAAATCAGCCACACCTCATTGTCCCGCTTAAGAATAATCGATTCCTCTAAAAATTTATCACAGAGAAATATAAAAAGAACGGAAAACCCACATCATCCGATGCAAAACTGCATAAAAGAAATAAGAAGTAAAAAAACCTGCTATCTCGGCAGGTCTTTTTTAGTTGGGAACTGAATAATCCGTCCATATTTTTCCTTCTGTTCGGCCTCGGAGGCTCCAAGAATCCGTTTAATTTCCACCTCGGTAATCGGCTCCTGCCCGAACCATTCGTAAATCTGCTTTTTTACATCGCTGTTATAATCTGTGAGCTGGATTGCGTAGCAAATCAATGCGAAGCATTCCTCATCTGTCAAGTTTTTCAATTATATCATCCCTCTATTTTTTTTCTGTATTGAAGCTGTAATATACTGTAATATGTAGCAGCGGAGGACGGAACGGGCGGCTGCCTATTATATCTTTCCCGCCAGTATGTCGTAAATTGCGGGGTCTATTAACATGTTGTCGGCCAGGATGTCAGCTGTCTCTTTGCCAAAGTCCAGGGCATTGTTAGTTTCTTGGGCTGCGTATATTATCTGTTGTAGGATACTCTCTGCTTTTTGGTTGTCCATGCACCCAGCTCCTTTCGGTTTATGCAATATAGTCAATTATAACATATTAAAAGGATTAGTTAATATTAAGCAATTAAAGTATGAGGTAAAGAAGTTTCCTTAAAGTATATGAACAAACACGAAAGGCGGTCACAGCCGCTTTTTAGCCCATTTTAACATGATTCTATTGTAACTCACCTTCAGAAACGCTACTCATAAATACAGCTTTCAGTTCATTCCTATACTGTACAAGTCTTTTGTTTACTTCTCTCATATCCTCAACGAGATCATTATAATGTGAAAATTCCTTTTGAAGTTCTTGTGGGGAGCAATACTCATTTTTTTGCTCACTCTGCTTAATTTTAAAAGCATACCATCCCCTGAAATTTGCTTGCCATTTAGTAAGATGCGGCCTTAACCCATCATTTAGAATGGACAATGACATCCTAACGATCTGCCTTGTACTATCATTTTTCCTAATCTGTGAAACTGGAATATCACCGATCATTCCCCTTGTAATCTGAAAAAACGAATACCAAGATTCGTATACTTCATCAATAACATCGTTATCGAAGTCAATTTCCAGCCCGATTTTCCTTGTACTCAATTCAGTCCACAGTCTATAAGCAATCTGCATATCCTCATAGTTAGGTTTTATGGTTACTTTTTGATTACCGATATTAACCTCTACCTTCTCTACCTCAAACTGTACTCCCTTACTCTTCATTATTCGATTCCGAATAATTATAACTGCAATAAGCACCACAGTTAACAATGCCAAGAAAGCCCAATTTACATCTAATGATAGTTTAAAGTCTTTTAAATATACCTTTATCAGATCTATTGTATTATTACCCATACCTATCCCCTGTTGTTTACATATTGAGTTCTGGTATTATCTATTAGGTGAGCTTTGTTTACCCTGTTATTGAAAGCCGTTTCTATAATACTTTTTATTGTAGTTGAACTGCTACAAGCATCGTTCCATGTATATATCTCTGCATACCCGCTTTTGACATTATCAGCTAATCTTGGTGGTAGATCATCGTAATTATATCGGTTATTGCTTAAAGGAAATTCAGGCAGAAGGATACCTACCAATCCAGAATAGCCGCCCACTTTTTTACTCAAAGCAGCGGAAATTTCCCAATCGACATGTTTTCTCTTCCAAGTATTCGGTCCTACCAATACCGCTAAAACAGAGGTGTCGGTAAGATACCCACTCTGTATAAGTCGCTTTATATAATCTGTACTCAAATCAGTATTGATGTCCCCATCCATAACAGATTTATTTATTAATACGTTACCGAATAGCTCCTCGAACCTATTTTTATACCATTGGTCATCATAGTGGTAGTAACTAATGAAAACTTTATGTCTTGTATCATTATATATAGGCATTGACCTTACCCCCTTGTTTCCTATAATCAGACAAATATATTAAGATTATTATATCATCGTTGTAAATTTTTTCAATAATGATATAATACTTGCAGGAAAAGAGTTTTTTATGTAGAAATCTGCTATTTATAGGGGGAAGGATTATGGCTAAAGGAATAAATAGGGCGGTAAACCAATCAGTAATAAAGTCCTATAGTAGTATAGAAACGGCTTCAAAGACACCTTGTATTTTTTTGTCCCATCAGAGTTTAGATAAAGAACTTGTCAAAAAAATAGGAGACTATATTACGAATGCAGGAATTGATATTTATTTGGACATATATGACAGGGACCTTCAAAACGCAAATAGAACAAATAATGACCTTGCTATTACCGAATGTATAGAAAAAGGGATAAAAAACTCAACTCACGTTATGTGCATAATATCACGGGCTACAAAATCTTCATGGTGGGTTCCATATGAAATAGGGTACGGAAAGAAGAACGGAAATGAAATTTCTACACTACCACTAAAAGAGCTTCTTGCCAGTGAACATCCTTCATATTTGAAGATTACAAGACAATTGACAGGCATTAAGTCATTTAATGCTTATTTAGTCGAGATTTTAAGAGAAAAAACTGGTACGTCACCGACTACTTTTGCTTCCTATCAAGAAAGTGCATATAAGTCGTTTAGCAACGCAAGTATACTTACTGAATCAACACTATATCATCCGCTTTGTACACACCTGAATCAGTTATAATAGGTCCTTCTAAAAAGACAGCTTTATCTACAAATGGAGAAAACCTCAAATCCCGTCAAGCCAGGATATGTCATTATACTTAAAACTTACCCGTCAGTACATTAATTAGGCCATTACTTTTCCAATATATCGGCAGCTTCCGCTCCAAATTTTAAAATGTCATTTCCGCTCTTTGCAGTATAGATAATCTCCTGAACGGCATTTAACAATACCTGCTCTTTATCACTCATGTATGCTCACCTCTTCATTTTATTGTATACTATTATACCACATTTTCATTCGCCATTTGAAACATTATTTCAGGATATAATGAAAGTATACACCGAAAGCCCTCTCTCTCTTCTATCTCCCCATTATATTTATAGCACCGATAGATGACATTTATGAAACGAAACCCTTAATCTATGCCGCTTTCAGCTTTTATGGGATAGTCGATAGTTGTCATTTATAAACCTCTAACCAGAACAAACAGAATAGGTGAGTCTCATTTTAAAATAGACAGTTATCGACGGGGTAAAAACATTCAGACTTATTTAATATACGTTAATAACAGCTTTAGCATTTCCTCCGCCAATTTGAGTTCCCGCACTGAACACTTCTCCAAAAGGTTTAATACTCCATCCTTATCAGTACCCGAAGCCCTTTCTTCAATACCATAAATCAAAAAGTCTGTATTTGCGTGTAAGCTATCCGCAATCTTCACAAAAGTTTTGAGGCTCATCGCTCTCTGGCCCCTTTCAATCTGCCCCACGTAAAGCGGTGATATACCCACTTGCTCCGCAAACTGTTCCCGTGTAAGTCCAATCTTCTCCCTCTCTGACCTTATACGCAAACCAATCCCTTTTAAATCCAGCTTTTTCTCCACTATTCATTCACTCTTTCTTCACTATAATTGGAGCAAATAGCTCCTATTTAACTTTATATGGATGGAGACAATTGATAAACTTACTATTTACTCCATTATTTTGTTTGCTAATTGCACACATATGATTTATGCTATACTATAAAGTGACAAAGAATTACAATTTTGTTAATCGAACGGAGGGAAATGAATGGGAAGCATGGGCTACGAACTGATGCAGACAAGAGAGGGCAGGATAGTTTTTATTTTACTTGTAATAGTTACTGTAGGCTTACTGGTTTGGGACAAAAAATTTAGCAAGAAGCATTGATATAAAGGCAGGGGGTATCATTTTGAAAACGGAAGAAAAAATTGAAGAGCTTCGGCAAAAGTTGCATGAGATGATTTTGCTGGATAAAGACAATATGGATCATATAAAAGTTCTTGAGATGAGCCAGCAAATAGATAAATATATTGTCAGGTACATGGAAAAATCAGAAGAAATGAAAAAAGCTGAACCAACAAATGACATTAATATGCTATAATTTAATTACAATATAAGGTAAAGGAAGGAAGTCGCAAATGATAGTACGTTCATGGCATGGAATCGTACCGATCAAAAAGGCAGAAGCCTTTCGGGAATACCTACTTGTTACAGGTGTTGCAGAGGCGAAGGCAACCCCTGGGAACCTTGCCGCATACATACATAGTCAGACTCAAAGTGAATATGAACATTTTTTCATGGTATCGTATTGGCAAGACATGGAATCCATAAAAGCTTTCGCAGGAGATAAACCACAAATAGCAGTAACATACCCAGAAGACTCGAAATTCGGGTTGGTTTCCGATCCAATTGTACTCCAGCATGAGATTCAGAGCATTCCGAATGGATTTCCCTGTCCATAATTTTGTATATCGGTACAATACACTTGTTTTAAAGTGCAAACTAAAGATTACTTTATAAAAAACGGGGTTAATATTATGGTTAAGCAAGCTGATGAATATGATATACCAATCATTGAAGAAATATTATTGGATGCAGTAAACTGGATGTCTAAAAGTGGACTGCAAAACCAATGGAATGAGTCAAATGTGAAGTGGTCTAATTTATCAAAGTTCTACAAAATAAATAACTTTTTTATTGCATATCAAAATGGATTACCAACTGCTTGTATGGCTTTAACAGATTATGACCCAACTTATTGGCCTAACATTCCAAAAGGCGAATCTTTATATTTGCATAAGGTTGCTGTTAAACGTGCATTTGCTGGAAAAGGATTTTCAAAAGAATTAATCAATTTTGCAAAAAAATTAGCCCGTAGTTATAGTATTAATGCAATTCGCCTTAATTGTAATCAGCATCGGAATAAATTAAGGGCAGTATATGAAAATGAAGGGTTTATATGTGTGGAAGAGAAGACTTTTTTTGAAAAGCATGATACTGCTTTATATGTCTGCAATGTTAAGGACACTAACCCCTTATTATAAACATGTCATGTATCAGTTTTTTATGATGAAGAAATTATCAACAATTTCTGGAGGCAGTATTATATGACTTTAGAAGAATATAAAAAGCGTGCATCTGAACAGGAAGATTGGGCACCAGGTTGGGAAGCCATTGATGAAGTATTTGATAAGCTTTATCCAAATCAGAAACCTGCACATTATGGAACAGATTTACATAAACGTTCCATTTTCGGCGGGGACGAATATCTGGATGGTTATAGTATTTACCAATCTCCAAATGGTTACAAGCATCTATTGACATACGGAATGACGGAACTTTACACAGATGAAGAATCTTTTGGTGGTGAATGGAGCCGTTGGGGGTATGAAATGACTATAAAATTGAAAGAAGACTCAAATGAGGACTGTATGTGGGCAATAAATATGCTATCTAATCTTGCTCGCTATACCTATACAAAGAAAAGATTTTTTGAACCAATGCAATTTGTTGCAGGAAATGGTACGTCTCTTCATATCGGTGTGGAATCTGCTATTACAGCTTTATTTATAGTAAATGATACTGAATCCGAAGGAATTGATACTGTTCACGGTAGAGTGGAATTCATGCAATTGGTTGGAATTACACAGCGAGAACTGGAAGTGCTGAAAGAGGATCACGCTCAAGCAGGGGTTCTTGTTGAAAATATGAAGAAAGAGAATCCGTATTTGGTTACAGATATGAAACGGGAAAAATCTTATTTATAAGCAAAAATCACAAAAAAATTATCGTTGATTTTCATTTGACTATGAAGGCTGGAGGTATTTGTATGCTGGAAAATGGGAGTGAAGTTTGCAGTTGCAAAAAGATAAAGTGCATAAGGCATGGTCGCTGCCAAGAATGCATTGCGTACCATAATGGGAAAAATTCTCTCCCCCGCTGCAAACGAAAAGAAGCAAATATCTGGGTATGGCTTTTTAGAAGATAGAAGAGTCACTCTTTAGAAAGGTTGGCAATAAACCTTTTGATTTTGAAAGTATAAAAAAGGGATAAGGATTTAAGTCCAAGGTCTCCCTTATCCTTTTATCCCTACCCCTTTTCCTGCATTAATTCGTCAGGTTAATGCTACTGTCTTGTTTGGATGATCCAACGATTACCCCGAACTGGTTTCCAAGAGCGGAATCAACCAGAGTTTTCGTTGTACCGTCCAGCTTCGTTTTTGTCAGTTCGATCTTCATGTCCAGAACTGTTCCGACAGGCAAATCCTTATCCACCCAGAAGGTGAATGTCGATACCGAGTTCTTTCTGGTCGTTGCTACATTGATCTGTTGCGTTGAACCAGAATCCGTGTAGACCGTCAGTCTCTGACCGTTTGCGAACATCTTGATGGCCGCCGTATCTCCGCCGTTCGTATTAAGAACAAAGGTCATTTTGTAACCTGCCTTAATACTGGTTGGAAGAGCCACAGGATAAGTGATTGGAACCACTGTCCCTGCGGGACCATTGACGATATTTGTCATCTTGAGGCCCGTGATTCTCAATGCATCCTCTACCACAAGGGTTTGAGTTGCCACGTCGGACCAAAGAGCTGGTGATAAACCGTTCGGGGACGTATCCTTTACCTTGAGGGTGATGGTGTACGTTCCGACACCGTCCGCATTTGCTCCCCATCCTGTTGTCTCGAAGACTGTCGGAGGAGTTACATTATCGAACTGGTAGGTCTGACCTGTCTCGTTGCATTTTACTGTCCACGTCCTGTTGGTAATTGCTTTGCCTTCAGGGTCATAGGATGTGTCGTTGTAAACGACAGGTTCATCTGCAGGAGCAGGGTTCGGAGTCACGGTGAACTGTGCAATCGGCTTCTTGTTGCCTTCGATCAGAGTGAGCTGACGCTCTGTCCAATCGGAATACAATGCATCCTGTTGCGGAAGAACTGGCTGGTCTTTGACTCTCAACTGAATCTGGAGGACACCTGTATGGTAGCCTGTGAAATTCGTCGGAGGCGTAGAACCATTGGTCCAGGTTGCATCCGTCGTGTACTTCCAACGCCATTCACGAAGAACGAGCGGATCGCCGTCAGGGTCACTGGATGTGTCCGTATAGGTCACGTTATAATCCAGCGGAACAGGGTTCGGGCTGACAGAGAATGCTGCAACTGGCTTCTGGTTAGCCGCTACAACCAAGAGAGTCTGGCTGTAAGGTTCTGACCACATCGGAAGACCGCTTCCTGCTTTCGGAGTATCATAAACCTTGAGGGTGATTTTGTAATCTCCAATGCCCCAGGAAGTAAAGTTAGCTGTCGTAGGAGCAACTGTAGACGAATAAATCGTCAGGTTGTTCTTTTCAACCACCCAGCTTCTTGTGGCGATGGCATCACCGTTCGGGTCGTAAGAGTTATCCGTAAATGTCACGGCTTTTCCAAGTGGCAGCGGATTTGGCGAAACTTCAAACAAAGCGATAGGTGCGATGTTCAGGTTCTTTGTGGTAACGTACTGAACTTCTGGATCACTCCATGCACCCACGCCTTCTGGTCCGTCTATGTCTCTAACACGCAGCTGAACAATATAGTTATTGTTCGGTGGAAGGGATGAAGGAGGAGGTCCATATGTCCAAGAAGAATCATTGGTATTCTTCCATTTCCATTCCTTCGTCATAATTCCCTTGCCCGCATCGTATTGATGGTCAAGGTCATAGGACGATTCCGTGTAAGAAACATCAAACTGTCCAGTTGAAGCGTTCGGGACTGCCGATATAGTGAATTTGGCAATAGGCTTACGGTGTACATAGATAGTCATACCGTTGAGCGGCATACCTGACCATAATCTGTACTCATCGAAGCGATTGTCTGTTCCGACAGGGTTATCTCTGATTTGGAACTGTGCGACGAACGCACCGACCTTGTCAAACGTCGTTACTGGCGTAGCCAGGTAGGTGTTGTTATAGGCCGCTACTCCAAGGCCATTTTGGAAATAGTCCGCATCGTGCTGATAAATCCAGCGTCTTGCGTATTCAGGGTCGTTTTCATAGTCGTTAGTATATAACGAATACTCAACTTCCTCACCCAGCAACACATACTTGATATTGTTCTTGGCTGCCGCCAATACTTTATTCAAAATATATGTGCCGAGGTTATCCATTGCCGTGTTCATGTTCGTATTGTCATAGAAGACACCGTTTCCAGAATTTTTGGCGATGAATGTCTGAACTTGTGACTGGTTGGCCGAGGTTCCAAGAACGTCGAAGTCAAGGCTGTCAGATGCCATCTTTGTCAGAAGCACTGCTACCTTATCAGGATCATTTAACTCCCCAAGCTGAACATCATTGATGTTTACCAGGAAGTGGCTTGCTCCATCTCTCCAACTTGGCTCTTTCAGAACTTCATCAAGAGTTTTACCCTTTGTGACATGCATACTAATACCAGACAATGAGAACTGACCTATCTGATCACACCCATGGCTATAGTGGTCAGAACAAAAACCGAAGCCCCAACCATAGTGTGTCGGAAGATCGATTGTTTTAATTACTGAACCATTGCTGTACTTGACCGTCATTTGGGTCTTGGTTGTTTCGATGATATACGAACCAGAGCTACCCATTGGAATCGTTCCAACAAGAGTTTTCTGACCAGTGTAGTTGCCGCCATAGATTTCCTCATATGCACTGTTTGACCAGTTTGTGATTCTGTAAAGTTCGGCAGTACCACTTCGTGGGAACATAAGAGCATAACCGTTCATATTACCGACGGTATCGAGATTTGTGTTCAAAAGAACACCTGCGGCATCGAAACTATCTCCGTAGTTCAGACTGTAGGAGAAGCTCAACACCTGTTTGTTTGTGTTGGGGTCCTGGCTGTTGGTGTAGATGCTGTTGTAACCAGCGTTACTGGTGTTACCATTCATATAGACGGTAGAGCCGCCATTCTGGAAGGAGATAGACCCGATTCCGCTGTGGACGTTGTTAATCCACGAGAAAGAGTTTTGTACGTCCATTCCAGCAGTTTCAATGGTAGAGATTTTCACGTCAATGTTATTAGCCGCAAGTTTACTTGTGACATAGCTCGCAATCTTGCTGCTCAAATCCGCTACTTTTGAAGCATCTGCTTGACCAACGGTGAATACAATATCCACCTTTTTCTTTGCCGAAACATCGAAGTCAACAAACGGGTTAATGTTTGCTACATTTGACTTCTTGCTGTCAATTGGATTCAAAGAAGTATCGGCCCTTTGTCTATCAGCAGCCGTAACAAAAGCTGCGATAGTCGGCTCTGCAAATTCTTCAACAACTTCAAGTTCAACCAGATAGTTACCTACCTTCGTAACCTGGAGGGAAAGGCTCGATTTGTTTTCAGAGTCAATAGTGACCCAGGTTTCGTCACCGAAGCTGCCATCATTGTTGCTGTCGAACTTGTACTTCCAGATTCTCTGAACAATCGAGTCACCATCTGTCGAATAAGACATGTCTGTCAGAGGAATAGTTGCGATATTGCCGTTATTTGGATCTCTGTTCACAATAGATGTGATAAAGAAATTGGCAACAGGCTTTTCATCCTTACCGATGGTAATCTGCTTTTCCACCCATTCGGAACAATGTTTTTCGTTCCAAACTCTCAACTTGATGTTGTAGACACCAGGCTGCTTAAACAAAATATCACGTTTGTTAAGGGCGGTGGTTGTATCAATCTTGATGTCGGAGGCTGTCACACCTGCTGTAAGAGGAGTGATAACCCATTCTGTCTTGGAGACATCAATCGGATACCTGCTCGGAGAGTTACTGAAAGTTGAATCCAACGTCACTTTACGATTCTGCTTGTAGGTCCCCAGTGCGTCGAACGCTGCATTCGGAATAGCAGGTTCAACAGTGATCGTTTTTGTTTCTGATGCAGATAACCCCCATTTATCTTCGACAGTCAGCGTAATGGTATACGTACCTTCTGTATCGAAGTAAACGGTATTACTTGTTCCGTTGAGTGTTCCCACCAAACCTGTGTTTGGAGAAACGGTCCAAGTAGTCTTTTGAATGATTCCATCGGGATCGTAAGATCCGCTTGAAATCGTGAAGTCGTTACCCTGAACCACTTTGTCTGGGATATACATCTTTGCGACAGGTGGTTGGTTCGTAATGGTGATTTGCTTTGACGTTGTTCCCGTCAAGCCATCATTATCCGTTACAGTAAGAGTAACGGTAAAAGTGCCTGTCTGGTTGAACGTAATTGTACCACCATTAAGTCCAAGGGATTTTTGTGTTCCGCCGTTAGGGGAAACAGACCAGTCAGCAGATACGATTGTACCGTCAATGTCCGTAGACCAGTTTGACACCGAAACTGATGTCCCTTGACCAGCAGCAGATGTCATTCCGAAGCTGGCAATAGGTTCATATTTAGGTGCTGGTGGCGGTGGTGGCGGCGGCGTATATCCTTCACCAATGACTATGGTTCTTGTCATTGAGTCCGTTGCTCCCTTATTGTCCGTGACTTTCAGTGTAACATCATAAGAACCAGTTGAACTGAATTTCAGCGTTCCTCCGCTTCCACTGGTACTCAAACTGTTTGTCACGCCAGAAGTCGGAGAGACTGTCCAGGTACGGCTCGCAATTGTGCCATCGGAATCCGAGGAGGAATCTGTCACGTTAACTGTATCTCCAGTGTCAGCTGAAGATGCCATTGAAAATTTGGCGGACGGAGGGTTGTTACCACCAATTGGCGGTGTGGTTGGGGTTGTCACTGCTGTAACAGTGATCGAGTCTGTTTTTGTAGTCGTTCTCTGATAAGCATCAGTCAATTCCAGGGTCAACGTATGCGTACCTGCTGTCAGAGACTTGGTTACAACTTTGTTAAGGTTTACTCCCGAAGAGCCGCTGCTAACAGATGTACCGTCGATCTCAAAATTGTACGTAAGCGAAGAACCTGCAAACGCATTACCGATGATCGTAAACGACCCCGTAGCTCCTGCCTTTAAGGAATAAGGTTTATTTATATTCGCAAAAGGAGACTTTGTAGTGAGAACCTTGGCACTTTTCGTTTTACTATCCCAGCTCGGAACCGTAGCACCGCAAAGAGCAGCTACGTCACGAGTGTAGTAACGATTGAATCTTGTACCAATATCTCTCGGTCCCTTTACGGTAAATACCGACGATGAAATGCGGCTTTGTACATAGGAATATTCGCCGTTAAATGCGGAAACCCATGCGGATAGTTCGTTCGGGCCAATGGTGTTATATCCACCGCCCCCAGCAGGAGCGTCAATACACCACATGGTCCCTTTATTAACACCATCCACATACCAAGTCCAAAGGCCGTCTGTTTCACCGTCCTTGTCTTTCCAAAGAGGAGAGGTCAGAGTCCATCCTGCCCCACCATACTTCCAATAGTTTGAATCGGACTCTGAAATCGCATACACCTTTTCGGACGAAAACGGTATCGTAGAGTTCTCATTCGAGGTTATTGGAATTATAATGTTAAAGCAAAGACACAAAACCAGAACACTGCTTAAGATTTTATTCATTTTTTTCATCATGCCACCTCCTATTTTTTTAAAAATTTAAAAAGAATCCTGCACGGGCATTTCTTAATCCGTGCAAGATTCCTTTAAAAATAAAAAGCAGCATTAACCTGACACTACTATTGTATTATGTTCATTATCTGAAAATCAAGTTTTACTCATATTAGAAATAGTTTCATCTTTGTTCTGTCATTGTAATCTTTTGAGTGGAGCCTTCCCACTCAACCTTGTACCCCATGTTCTCACTCACAAACCTTAATGGGACGGCCGTTTTGCTGTTTATAGTCTGGGCTTCCTCAAGCATCTGGACGGCTTGTCCGTTGACATATGCTGTTTTGGAGCCTATTTTGAGTTTAATAGTCGTGTTGCCCTTGGTAATGACAACCTCCTTGGTTTCCCCAAGCCAATCCACCTTGGAACCAAAAGCTTCAGTAATGGCTCTGATAGGAACCAGTGTTGTTCCGTTCGGGGCAACGGGGGCCGCTTCAAGCGTCACAAGCTTGGTTTCAGAACCTTTTGTCACAGACATTGTCGGGTCATTCAGATGAAGAACAACCGTCGTTTTAGTAGAAACTTTGGCATTGGAGGCCATTTTAGCCTTGATGTCGCTGATATTGTCAAATGAAAGCTCATTTCCGAACCATGGTTTACCACCGCCACTGACTGCCAAGTATTCATCAGAAGTCTTTAAAATTTCGTTTTCTTGAATCGTAACCTTCATTTTTAATAAATCATACTTTTCAGCCGCCTGCTCTTTTGTAAGTTTTTCTTTAAGAATACCTAAAGCAAGACCATTGTTGCTTTTATCTTCAAGATAAGAAATCATAACGTCTTCGCTCTTAAAAACATCTTTGTGATACGGATCATAAAACATCTTGAATTTTTCAATAAATTTATCTTTATATTCTGTCTCTTGCCAAGGAATCCAATTGATAGCTATCAACTCAAATCCATACGGATATTTTGATTCACTTCCAGTCATAAGAGATCCCAATTCATTTTGAAGAGAACCTGCGTCACTTCCAAACGCAAATTCATCTGGTGTCATATCCAATTGACTATATGGGTTGGTTAAGTATGAAGCCCATAAATTTACGACACTTAATTCCGTTCCCGATCTCGTCAAGACAACACAATTATTATATACTTTACCGTCAATTGTCACCTTGGTAAAATCATCATTGAATGCCCAGTTAGTGTACTTGGCAGTCGGCGTATCTTCACTTGCAGCACTTACATTAGTTGCATTTGCTGCGGTAAACACCACCGCACAAACCATGATTAAAGCAAGAATCCCTCTCATAATCTTCTTTTTCATTTATACCACTCTCCTTTGTTTTTCTGTAAAATAAAAACCGCAGCAACGAGTGCCACGGTTTATTAGCCTTTTTGGCAACCCGACCATCCTGGCATTACGCTTTAGACTCGTAGCTTTGCGTCCTTGCTTTTCAGCAAGTTTGCCCTTAACATTATCTTTTTTCCTTTGTCCCATACCGCAAATGTCCCTTAATGTACATTATTTTACAATAATTCTACTCTAATTGCAAACTTTATTCGTTTGCAATTAGCATATTCAACTTGAAAGCACACCATAATCGGGACATTGGGATATTAAAACGGCTGTTGGACAAATAGCAATAATCGGAAGCTGGTTAGCCTCCGATTTACATAAATTAGAAAGAAAAAGAAGGTTGGTTAAACCTTCTCACTCTTGTATTTCAATTGCAGTTTTAAACCCAAATATTCTAACATCCCCTTGAACCAACCATTGGTGGCTTGATACCGCCAAAGATCCCCATCTAAAGATTTCTGCGGTTTTGCTGATGTAAAACTCCTGTAGCAATGGACAATTCCACCAACGGTAACGCAAACCGCTAATACTGGGCAAATAATAAAAGTAACGTTCAACAACATTTCAATTCACTCCTTCGTCTTCGCTTATTTTCATAAGAGATACGGAACAAGGATTAAAGGGTATTGAAACATTTTTCTCTTTCCCCTTAATCCTTTAACCATTTTCTCTGATATGTAACAACCCCAACGATTCCGTTGAGGTTTATTTCATTACTCTACCAGTTCATCAACTGGAACTACGGTTGCTTGACTGTTCGGAATTTCAACTGACTTACCAAGGTCGTTATAGCCGATAGTGAACGTATAAATCTTTGTTCTGGAAAGGTCGTATTCGTCATATTCTCCATCTTTTACAGCGACTTTATAAGAATGACCTTCTGAATCCGTGCGGAGTTCGTAGTGGCCATATTCCCATCTGCACCATGCTTTTGCAGTAGCTCTGTACGGGCCAGTCTTCGTGAATGTCTGCTTAAGGAAGCATGTCGGAGTCTGTGCTGTAATATCGGCAATGCTTGCATCCTTGGTTTGATGAAGGTTCCAATCCCAGTATTTAACGTACATGACATGATGCCATTCACCAGAGATGTCAATTGGTTCCTGATAAGTCGCAGCTGCTTCACGAGCCTCAATTTCTTCTGGAGTCATAACGGTTGTGACATCAGGTTCTCCAGGAGTAAGACCGAACAAAAGAATGGATATACCATCGATTACTTTTCCAAGGGTTCCCTCTTTAGCTGGAGTGCCTTTTGTTCCAGGTTTCCCTTTAATAATCGTCAAGTCAACATATGAACCTCTGGACTTGAGCTGACCCCAATTTAACGAGAATCCATCAGTAATTTCGCCTTCCAGTTTGATTACCTGGTCGTCCGTTCCTGGTGTATCAGGAGTTGCTGGTGTGTCAGGAGTACTTGGAATATATATATCTGGAGTCTGTTCAATGGTGGTCGTTGGTATATATGTCGGAGTTTCGTTTGTCGATTCTTTGGCTGGAGTCGTTGTTTTACTGCCGCTTGAATCTGTTGATGGCGTTGAACTTCCCGATGGCTTTGGCTGCGGTTTGACTTTAGTTGTTCCATCAAGAGTTACTGTTGCATGATCGGAGCCTCCCTGTCCAGAAATGCCACTATCACTTGTCAGTGCTTGTGTGCCAGTAGCTGTATACTCACCATTAAAAGCAAATACAGCCTGTACGTTTATGCTCAATACCAATGCACAAATCATTAAAATAGATACAATTTTTTTCATGGCAATCACCTCCTTATGTTCACTCTATAAAATCATTTCATGGGATTTCAAGTTTTATGTACAAAAAAATAGCCAGCATTGCTGACTATCTTTTCATTAGGCACAAACTACTTGATTTCATGTGGATTTGCTGCTGTGACAGAATGGATTTTCCACACATCATTTTGCTTGAGCCACTTGAAAGTGTAATCGTATCCGAACACCACATCTTTACCAATCTTTAACGAAGAAAGGTGTGCGGCAGATGCACTTGTGACCTTCAGCTTGCCAACAACGGTGATATCACACTTGGTAAAGTCTTTGTTAAAAGCCATTTTTAATCCATCAAGACCCACATAGCTATTTTCGAGTTGATTGTCCTTGTAAACCTTTATAGTTGCGGCTATGTCACCTTGTTTGTTTGCGATATCAATTATTCCTTGAGTATAATATCCATATTCTTCTGAACCGTTTATGGTCTTGTAGCTTCTGTTATTCAGAGCCTTCACGAATCCTTCCACTGTCTCTTTCATCTTAACCACTTCCGAATTATCAACAGTGAGGAACTTTGTAACAGTACCCTGTTCATCAACAACAGTAAAGTCAGTCTGGTTTTTAGAAACACCAGGTTCAGTTCCACAGCCTCCCAACATCATAATTGTGATTATTAGAACGCATAGAAGCGAAATTATTTTGATAGCCTTTTTCATCTTGATCGACTCCTTTATTTATATGTAACAGGGGACTTCTGTCCCCCGTATACCCTTTTATTGCTTTAATACCGAACTCATAATCCTGCAATCCTCTTCAATCCCCTGCCCAGTCCCTGGGACAATGTAAAGGTATCCACCTGAAATCATGTGATTGACATAGCTACCACCTTCAACACCCGTCATCTTTTTATAAACCTTTTTTAGTTTTTGAGGGCCGTATGGACTCCTTTTACCTGCCATTACTTTGTAAATGTCAATGCCGATTTTGAGAGACACAAACCGCTCATCTTGTAATACTTCGCAACCTACCATCATCTTAAAAAACCCCTTCCCTTTATTGATGAATTGATTTTAGGGAAAGATTCATCGGCTTTTCAAGTTTTTATTTTTACTTTTGTGTTACCAAACATTATGGTATACTTATTGTATACTTAATTTTAGTGCATTTAGCATACAAGTGCAATATGGAGGATGATAATATTGAATAATAATATAGGCAATGTAATTGATACAAAGATGGTCTGGTGCAGGGACGGGTTTATGTACCAGCTGTGCAGGAAAAGGAAAGGTATTATAGACACTATTTCGCTTACATATCCAGTAAAAAGCGGCCTGAAGACGATAAGCCGCAGTATAATATCTCCTTTGGGCTGTCCACTTCAGATGTTTTTAGAGACCGTAATTCCAACGATTTGAGAGGATGAGTGATGTAGGATGCAACAACCATTATATATTGCAGTCACTAATGCTAAACCTATCAAGCATAAAAACGGATATACATACTTTTTGTCCGAGCAGCCCAAGGGCTTTAAGGCTACTCTGAAAAGGTTTTGGGCAATTTTTAGATCATATTTTCATTAACGATTTTATGTTAAAAGCCTGTTGAAAATGCTAAAAACCACGCTTCTGCTATTTGATGCGTGGTTTTCTATTTGAACGGCACTAAACCGACAGCATAAATTTATGTATTCAAGGAGCCATCGCTCATTGAAGTCAAATGCCTGCATCTTAAAAAATGTTACCCCAGGTGGCAGTTAATCCACCTGGAGCATGACGAAAGTAATTTTTATTATGAAAAACGGCTTTTAAGCCGTGGGAAACAATTTTATGTAAATTTCCGCAGCCATGCATTTCGCTGTTGCGGAAATTTAAAAATAAGAGGTTGCCATGTTTTGATATTATTGTATGATTCGTTGAGAAATCAAGATTTTTTTCAAGGACATCGCAAAGTTTTATTTTTACCACTTTGCTTCTTAACTCTTAAGCCAGGAAGTATTCCAGTTCCCTGTTTAGAGATTTGGCAATACGCCCCAGGGTCTGCACTCTCGGCACTGTTTTGCCTTTTTCAATCCGTTCCACAGTTTTAAGATGTATATCAGCTGCTTTAGCAAGCTCCGACATACTTAAACCGCAGCGGGCACGCTCAAGTCGGATTTTGTCTCCGTTATATTTTTCGCAACATTGCATCATAACATCGCCTCCAATCGTAATGTTCTATTCTTATGGTAACTAATTCTTATAGTAAAAGTCAATTTTTACTTATCACAATTCACATACCACACTCTCTTTTTAATAATTGCCAACTATCGACAGGGGGAGGTTATTTCATTTTGCTTATCAAAAGTGTAGAAATTGTGTCTTTAACAGCAGTCATAGTGTAGTTTTCAAGATTTTTGAAACAAAAACATCCCTGTCATTTATAGCATATGGAAACGGCAACGGATCAAAACACATGTATTTTTTTAGCCAGTAGGACGGGCTTTTCCGACATAAGAACAGCTATCGGTATAAAGGTTAATCCCTTATTTCGGTTCTCTGGATGAAGAGTAAAAAAATCGGCAAAGCAACAATTATTCGTAACGGAAGAATGCAGGCTTTGTTCCGTTTGGATTATTCACCGAAGGTACTTATCTTTGGCTCACTCCCATAATGTAACTCTATAGACTTCAACTGCTCCCTACATCAAGTTGTATGTAATTTCTGTTGCCCATTATATGCTCCGAGCAGTGAAGCCCCTCTCTCTCCCTCCTCTCCTGTATTTATTAATAGTGTCGGTAGCTGGCAATTATGAAATACAACGGCTGTATAGTAAGGCATTCAGCCTGCAAGATGGAGTCGGTAGTTGTCATTAGAGCATAGCCCGAAATATATAACCTATTTCCTTAATTGACACGTATCGACGTAGTAAAGAGACGATAATCCTTTTATGCTGGGAAAAGAACTGTACCATTTGTTTAATGGACAGCAACCGACATGGTAATAGGATATGCTCTCTTATATCGGAATACAAAGATTTACTGCTTCCGTTTTTTTAATTTGACTGGTACTGAAAAAGCCCCCCTTCTCCTTCTCTCCCTGTATTTATTAATAGTGTCGGTAGTTGGCATTTAGGGAAAACATCCCGCTAACCAAGCCAGTTTCAGGGCACAAAGGATAGTCGATAGCTGTCATTTAGGCCCAACAAGTGTACTATGCTGGGAATAATTGATACAGCGTATCCATATCTGCTATTTTTAAAAAGAAAAGGGGCTTCAAGCCCCAGTCCTAATAGATAAGTGAATAATAGCAGTAAGTTATCTTGCCGTAGCTTTCTGCTGTCTTTTTAATAAGTCCTTTTTTATGCAGAGAAGTGGTCATTTCGGAGATCGAATTCCGCTTTTTTGCAATATCCTTTCCCAAGCTCTTTTGGCTTAACCAGCATTCATTGCCTGTTGACTGGTTTATCTTCTGGCAGAGATATATATAGAGTTTCAATTCCCCATCAGTCAATAGCCCTTGTTTAAGCAGGTATTCCAATGTTGCTGTTTCAAAGGAAAGGAAACCTTTTGTTACATCGAAGAATTTATTTATGCAATACCTGTATTGTTCACCCTTTGGCCTGCAGCACCGTTTTTTATCTACCAAACTGTAGTCTGTAAGCTGCTGTAAATGCCTGTACAGAGTTCTGGCACTATACCCCGTTAACTCAACCAGGCGGTCAATTGTCCAGAGCTTTTCCCCAGTCATCTTTTCGTAGAGTTTTGCAGCAAGATATACCCTCACAGCCCCGTCTGACAATAGGTGGAACATATCAAAGAATTCATTGTTGAACAAAATTTTGTTGTCCCTCCGATACATTTTGAAATCAATATATCCAAACTCCTTGACCATTTGACTGTCATACTTGCCATTTCCCTTAAACTTACGCCTGTAAATCCTGGTGACATTGGCAATAATATATTCCTCGTCAAGCATTGGATTACACCTTGCCCCCCAGATGACAAGGGATTGGATTATCTTTGGGAGCGGTAATCCCAGCTTGTTTGCAAAAAACATAGTCAGGAATATAAGGGTTTTGTTTCTGAAGCCTTCCCTGGTGCCATAGAGCATTCTTTGTACTGCGTCAGGCAGCTCTTTGAACCGTATTATATTATATATGCTGGATAGTTCCTCAACCTGTTCCTCACTCAATTCCTGGAATACCCTTATTGGAGCTTCAATGGGTTCTGCTTCCTTTGCTACAGCGTCCTTTGTAGGTATGTTTTCCTGCTCTTTCTCTGGCATATTAACCTGTATGCTGAAATCGTTTTTTATGTCGGGAAGAGTATTAAGCCTGTCAAACACCTCCTCCACGGAATATCTTTTATCAGTAAACCTTACCAGCTTTGTGGGAATAGCCACAGGACTTTCTGCATCATGGTATTTATCCTCCTGGCAAAAGGCTTTGCAGTTGAATGAGAAAGGCATTCTCATAATTCGGGCGGGGTCCACTATGGTCTCGTCAATGGGAAATCCCTTTAATTTGAGAATATAATTAAACCTCTTGAGTAATTCAATGTCATACACTCGTTCATTGAGAAGCACGATATCCTGAAATCCGTGGCCACTGAAAACCGTCAGTGGTGCTATGCCGCAGTTCTCAAACATACCAACAACATCGCTATGCCGCTCCTCGGATATTTTGTCCAGATCGCAAATGGCAATAGAAGTAAAGCGGGCATTTTGATTGTTTATCTTCCCTTTGGCATATGGTTTGCCGTCCTTTCTGTAGGTTTCCTTGCTGTAATCATAAGCATATACGGAGTAATACAAGCACGCAGGAATTCCGTTTAGCCCTTTAAGAAACTCAATATGCCTTTCCAGTCCCCTTTGATCCAACCTCCAAAGATTTAATGACCTGATATATTTTATATCCTTTTGCCGTGGCAGTGGTCTCAATTCTACACATTCTTGTCTCATTATGTCGGTTTCGTTCAAGAACGGATGAATAATCCGCAGGAAATCCTGCTGTTTTCTCGCCTGTTCTTCAATTTGTCTGTCGTTAAATTGATATAATCCTTTTTCATTTTGTTCAATCATACGCTATCGACCCCCTATCTGTTTCATAACCAGGGGTTTCAACCTGATTATGTATCTTCTTTTTGTTATCAGGTGAACCACGATAGCAGATGCTAATTCTGAATTGACGTTATGAATATGTGTACTTTTACCATACATTTTAGAACATTAGTTCTACCAAAATCAAATTTTACTATTGAGATTTGAAATCATGTTGAGAAAAAATAATATGAATGATATACTATAACTATAGAAAAACAGAATAGTAGATATTTATTTGGAGCAATTTGCAGAATCAGGTGTGCAAATTGCTCCATTCGTTTTAAATGAGAAAATATCGAATTATTCCGTGTTATTCTGAATTTTCTTATAACCATATGGATTATAAGTAAGTGACAGATTTTTCTTTGAAAATAAGGGAGGTGAGATGACTGGAAATGAAAACAATTATTATCTATGCTGACAGCTCTTACAAAAATTATAATATTGGGAGGATGTAGACTATGAATAATAAGTGGTATCAAATTTGGGGAGAAGGTACACGTGCGATTATTGGTGTAGAAGGAATCGGAAAAACAATGACTGCCGAAATGTTTAAAAGTAAAGTATTGGATTTAGGTGGTACGACAGTACATTTGCATGGCAAACATGACAGTTATGAGGAAGTATTGGAAGAAGTCGTAAATAATCTAAACTTTAAAACATCAGACAATATTGCTGGTTTGGAGCAGGATTTTTTAAATACTTTAAAAGAGGCAGAAAAAGGTAGAATACATGTTGCCTTAATTATTGACGATTGCCATTTATATGAAGAAGAAGTAATACAACAGATCCACCAGTTCATAAGCACTGTTAAAATTGTTCAGAGCAATGTTTCGCTGGTTCTTTTGGGCAGAAATGAATTAAAGGAAAAGATAAAAAACATAGTAAATGAATCCAACATACGTATTTTGGAGCCTTTTGATCAAGAGGAAACCCAAAATTATACCCTGTTTAAAATGGCAGCTCAATGCTACCCGCAACATACAATTGATATTTTGGTTAAGCACATAGACCTCATACATTCTGCTTCTGGCGGGGTCCCTAAATACATTGATTCGATATGTGAAAAAATCCGAGGAATTATCGGACAGAATGAATTGAAGGATATCACAACAGAGGAGATTAAACAATATTTGGAACTGGATTGATACATTGAAATCAGCTACTGGAAAAATATTAAACGGGAGAAATCAGGATATGAAACTCAAATTCAATCTTGGGCCACAGCTTATTCATTTCAAATGTGATAAATTCATGCCGAAAGATTTTAAGATGCACTGTGGCGAACACGTCCAAGTACAGCAGTTTATGCTGCTTTTGACTTATAACCTCGGCCTACTAAATGTCTTATACCTTGAAGATTTGCTTCAACGAACCCCAACCCAAGAACAGATTGTGCGGTGGTCTTCTTTCACATCTGATTCAATTTGGATTGCGGAAGGCATTGTTTGCGGTAACTATAATAAGGCTGGTGATATTTTATTGATGCTAATGCATAGTTTCGGTCCCATTACCTTGGATGAGGATATTTCGTTAAATTTACTAAAGGAAGCAATGTTTTATTATTGTTTAAGCGGTGTAGGTTCAGCAGTCAAAAAGGAGAATTGATAATATGGATTATATCGAGTTTAAAAAAGTATTAAACGACTATTTAAAACAAGAGGCCCTATTATGCCTGGAAATGGAAAAGCTCATATTTAATTTAGCTGATTTTTCGGGTGACTTTAAAGTAAAGGTGCTTAATCTACAATCAAATTACTCCATCACAGATGCTGTAGACATATACGGTAAATTTTTATCAGGCGAAATGTATCTTTTATATAAATTTGTTCAATTCAAAAACGATTACAATACTCTTTCAGAAAAAGTGAGCCAATTTAAGAAGAAATATCCCAAACTCACTATTTTGTATTGTAAAGAAAAAGGATTTCAGAGTAAAGCAAAATAGAATACCTCGGTACCAATCTTCTGAAATCTATGGGGAGACACCTCTCGAAATCTTTATGCAGGCGTTTATAATCGGCAGAACAAATAAAAAATATAAATATTGAATTACATCAGTCGAGAGTCGAGGATATAAAGAACCAATCATTCCAAATAAGGGAATGGAAAATTCTATAGGTAAGACTTGATGCGAAGAGAATTTTAAAATAAATGTACCGCCTTCAATTCCTCGGCACAAGGGTTCATCATTAATAGGAATATTAGATTTCTGGTTCCTACCGTTCGATTTTGGCAGGAACGAGCCATAGTTCTTATGTGGGACTGTGATATGAAAAGGAAGCAGAAACTTCCTTTTTTGCTTCTCAACTTTTTCAGGACTTGGGCAATTTTCTTTTAAGAGCAGGGCGTAAAACCCACCGTGGAGCAGCCGCTCTGCTACGACCAATAACTGCTATCCCACTCACGAATAACACTTGCAACCTTAATAAAGTCATCGTATCATATTTATGTAACTTGCGTTAATGGAGGCAAAAATGAAAACAATAACGTTAAAAAAAGAGTATTGGATAGATTTCGTCGAGCTACTCGAAGAAGTCTACGAAAAAGACAATCCATATAAATACATACTTGCACAAATGATACGGGATGCAGTTAACGAAAAACCCTACGAGGATACAGCTGATGTCACATTGGATGACAACGATTGCCGAGATGCTGTAGAGATAGCTGCTGATATACAGGATTATTATTATGCAATATCTCCCAGGGCAGTACGTGTTGTGTCCGAATTAGGATTTAAGGTAAACAAACAAAAGATAAGTATGAGGAAAAAACATCTAAATGTCATTACTTTATATCTAAACAACGCAGAAACCAACATATTACAATCGATATGCAAGGATTGCATGATAAAATATGACGCAAAATCCTTTGCACACGAGGCTGCATCGACTATTGATTGTATCCTTGATACTGTCGATATTGGCGAGGATTGTGTAATCGATACTCATGTTTTGTATCTCGATCCTATAATATATGTAATAGATGATAAACTCAACAACAATAACACCCCACGCAAAAAACGCTTAATACTGGATCGGATACGGACAAGATTATCATCCATCAGCATCAGAAGAACAATAGTTGCAAGAGATGCAGTGACTTTGCAACATATGTCAGACGACGAGAAGATTAGGCTTGCAAAGACCGATATGGATGATTTTGAAGCACAAAAGCCATAAAATAATAAAGGATGAAGAATTATTGCATTCTTTAGTAAAACTTGCATCCTTAATGCAGTAGTTGTAGTATGTAATTACAAATAGCAAGGAGAATACAATGGGAGAAATAATTCAGTTTGGAGATATATCCAAGCGTAAATTAGCAGACAATAATGCTGTAGACGGTAATTTTATACAAGTTATGTTCTATACAAATGAACTTGATGTTGTACATCGAGTTTGTGAAAAATACAAACCAGTGAATGAAGAATACACTGTCAAATGGATTGCCTTTGGAGCTTTATCAGAAGCTATTGAGGATATTATTTCAGAAGAAACATCAGAATCATTTCTGGCAGCTCCAGAAGTGCCAATGTGTACACATATTCTTGAAATAGATGTTTATATCGATGCATTTACCAAGGAAATCGAAATAAGAAATTTATCGCCGAAGGAATTGTCCATACTTGAACGAATTAGAAAAAGGCTAAAAGAGTTTCGTGATTTATGCGAAAATAACCTTTCGTCATATGCCATGATGTCAGAATATGATCGCACAACTATCCTCGCAGACGACTGGATTAAATATAACGAAAAAAGTAGTTAGCCATTTTTTATGAGACCGCTCCCAGCGGTCTTTTTTCTTGCCTTTTTTAAAAAATATATCTCTTAAAAAATAGGCTCCTGGAAGAAGTACTGTTTATGAGAGATACAAAGCAAAACAATACACACAAAGGATGTGGGGGGACATGAACGAAAATGAAAAAGATATACAGACAACAGTTAATCAGCAGACGCAGAAGACGTACAACACAGACATGATGGCGGGACTGGCAGCTTCGGATGCCTGCACACATACACATTGGTAAATTTTAGTGGAATTCCGCTTAATCTAAACTAATTTGTCTTATGACAAATTACGAGAAAATAGTCTGTCGTATTCTGTCCTAATCCCAAGATTCTGAATACATATAACTAAAAAACGTATTGCGTTTTTAAAATCCCAACAGTCTTTAGCTGGGGCAATTCGCTCAAAACAGAAAACAGGAGATAAACGCAGTACCGACGAGCTATTGGTATACAAAACGATCCTAACTGCGTTTTTCTTGTTTTCTTTGCCTACCATTTCGGCCAGCTAAAGATTGCGAAGCAACCATCATGCCACAATCACAGATGCATTAAAAGAGGTCAAAAACGCACTTTCCTTCTCAAAACTGACCGCTTCTCCTGCTACAACAACGCCTAACAGTCCGTCGACTGGACTCATCGGTCATTTTTTCTATCTGCATCTCATCTGATATAACAGCAGATATTTGCCTATAATCGGTTCCAGAATCTTTTTCTGTCTTGGCTCTGTGTCCATACGACCGCATCATTCTGCCTGCCAACCCAGTATACGAGCGAATGATGTAATCATAGGGGAGGGTTCCGTCCATCCCCGTTTTTCCTCATTATCATTATTCTTTTTTCCATTCTATTTATGTCCAAACAAAAAAGGACGGAAAAAAAGGACATCTTGCGACATCCTTTCGTTCCATCTAAACTAACTAAATTTTATTATGACGAAGGAGTCCTTCGCACTTGTATTATACAAAAATCTTCATACATATTTCAAGCTTTTTTGAGGCGTTTCTGCTACCATCCGCTGTCTTACCCATAGAAACCGCAGGATTTTCCGTCCACACAGCTCCGCCCTGTTCCGTACTACTTTCTATTACTCCTTCACATAAAAAGTTCAGATTTTGTTTCTTGTTTTGGCAACATGAAAACATCAAAATCTTATATTACAGCCTTATCACTGCAAATAGTATCTGACATTTCCTTTTTAAAATCATGCTTAATCATGTAAAAGGCTTATTAATCAACTTTTCTATCGCATTACAGTATATTTCCCAACTTTTAGGATAGCTGTTATCGCCATATTTTTCAAATACAATCTCGGCAATCCTAACAGTTATAGACCACTGGGTTTCGTCACATATATCAACCTTTGGGCGGTAGTGTTTCTTCCAATTCAAAATTCTTATGATTTCTAACTCGCTTATAAATTCACTAATTTCCTGTTCGTCCAAGCTGATCTCCTGGAATTCCTGGTCTCGGTAGCCGTATTCAGAAGTGGGCTGTTCTGTCCTTGAGGTTTATTTGCACACAATATGATGGTCCTGAAAAGCCTCCGACGCTGCTCTCGACCTCAATAATATCATTATAATCACAAGTATTCTTTTTTACCATGTAACCCTCCAATAAATACATCGCAAAGCTGAATTCTCATTCCTTTACTCATCGATGAAACTTGGCATATATAAAGGTTTTAAAGCGATAAACATTCCCCCGTTAATCCCACAATATGTTTTCTACATAGTCCAGGGAAACACTCTTGCATTTAGGACACTCTATATTTCTGATAGTTTCAAGATTGTCAACAATCTCGAATTTACTTTTACACCTACGACAAAAATATGGAGCTTCAACGACCGATCCATCATTGCAAAACAATGTTAGGCTTCCCTTTTCAGCCAGAGTTCCGCATTTGGGGCATCTGTATAACGCCCTGCTGTATTCATGACTCTCAATTTTATTATCAGCAATTAATTCTTCTACCTGTAATCTTGCTTTCTTGTTTAATTCCTTTACAACCCCCAGAAGATACGGATAGTCCATTCCAATACCTAAAAGGAAACTTTTATTATATGAGCAGCTTTTACAGGTTACTGTTATTCCGATTCCCATAATTCCTCCAAATGGCTAACATCCAGCTTTAACAAACACAACATACTTCCCAAGATTAACAGTTCCGACTTGCCAACCTGCATCCAGCCAATAGTTAGCGTGAGAATGTCCGCCATTTCCCCACCAAGCTCTATGTTTATATGCCGAATTGGGTAATTCTCCCTCAACAATTTGCTCCAACTGATCATATGTCAGTTTATATTCATTACCGCTCAAGTTCAATAAATATTGCGTAAGCAGGCTATATTGGGGTGAGTTATTACTTCTGTTCCGCTCCACTGATTTTGTTTTTGCAGATGACTTTGGCAATTCTGTGTGCTTACGCTTATTTCCAGACTTGGAGTTCCAAGCGGGGTGAAGTCTGGAAATAATGTCGTCTTCCACAGCAAACATTTCAGAAGTCTCGTAGAAAAATAGCTTAATAACTTTGCCGTTCTTGATTTCCTGTAGAATGTTAGAGTTTATCTTACAGTTCGTCGACTGCCCGCCTATATAACAATTTCGGGGAGAAATATTACCGTAACCAGAATTGTACCTGACAAGTAAGTCCTCACATTCTCCAATATATACCATATTATCATCTATAAGGATCGCATAAACGCCTTGCCTTCCCAACCAACAATCAGGAATTTTAAACTTACAAAATGGTCCATTGCCGTATTTATGCAATTTAACACTATCCTTTTTTTCATATAAATCTTGAGGAAATAGTTCGCTAATAACCCCTCTACTATCAGTTTCTGGTAATATGTTGCAAACAAACTGGAATTTATGACCACCAATGTTTAACGTCATAGCAGCCACCTCACGCTTTCCCGAGTTTCTTGTAAAGGGTTTGTTTCCAACTAACTGTATCTGCCCCAGTTTGCTCATCAGAAACGATCAGGTTGTCGAAGAAGCCATTATTCTTATACCATTTTTCCTTCTTGTTCCAATGCTGGTCGTAACCTTTATTACCTTTAAAACCAAGATGCTCCCAGTACCAGGTCTGTCCGTTGTATTCAATAGTAAAGTCAGGCAAATACATAGTTCCGTCATCAGCATACAAGGGTTTCTCATACCAAAATGGTATGTTTTCTTCAAAAAGCATATTGGAAATTATTACCTCCGATTTCGACCGTACCATGAAATCGGCCAGAGTTCTATGAATTTTCCCTTCCTCATACCACTCGTTTATATTGAGAAGCTCTTCGGGGATTGGGTTAAATTCCATAATAGAAGAATTTATTTTTGATACTTCTGATGCTTCTTTACGCCTCAAGCTCAACAAAGCTCCAATATCATCCTCTATAAATAGAGTAGTATGCTTTTTCGCCCTTGTAATGCCCGTATAAAAAAGTTCTTTTGAGAGCAATCTGGATTTCTTCTTGGGCAGTATAAAGTAAACATTATCAAAATCCGAGCCTTGAGCTTTATGGACGGATATAGCATACGCCAGCTCAACATTCTCCGTCACCATATTATCGGAATTGAACTCAATGCCAAAGGTCTCTTTTCCCTTAAACTTTGCCTGGAACTTGGACAATCTGAAAAATGGCTTACTCCACAGTTTATCCGCCGCATGAGGAACCATAAAGCCAATTTCTCCATTATAGACTTCCAACCTTTCCACTTGCCTGCTGCTGAAATTATAGGCATAATATGGGTAGGATTTGGGTCTGTTGATATACTGAATAATTTTATCGAAGTAAGTGACTCCACCAAGTTTCCCATGTTTCTCATAATTATAGTTGTTAAAGGTTTGCTGCATAAGTTGGTTTACGGATTCCGTGCCATACTCTTCGTTCCTATATGGTGAAATTATTTGGAAGTTGTCAGGATTACGGTCGAATTTACTCTTTTGGTTCTCGAAAAGCCTGTCAAAGGTGTACCTGACTGTCTCCTCTGTTTCCTCCCCATCCTTTCTTACTTTGCTTATAATTTCGCTTACAACTTTCTCTTTAAGCTCACTTTCATTCTTCCAGAATATAACCTTTAAATCCTTATCAATTTCCCCACCATACTGCAGCTTCTGAAGTATTCCTTCTTCATTTTCATTTCCGTTTTCAGTAAATATCTGTGCAAGCTCCAGAGATATTCCGCCTTCTTCAATAAGTCTAATATTTGGTGTCAGAATACCTATATAATCGGGATAGTATTTCTTAAGATAGTCAATTATCTCTGCAAAAGGCTTTCCCGTGCCTATTGGTGGCAATTGGTTATGATCCCCTACAAAAATGATCCTCTGGACACAGTTGAAGTTAATGCTTTTGAAAAGGGTTCCCAGTATAACAGTATCCAACATCGAACATTCATCAATGATAATTGTCTTTTTGGTCTCGTCCGCCACTCCACCTTCTCTTTTAAAGGTAAAGTTGTCATTCATCCAACCCCTTTGCACGAGGAATGAGTGAATGGTAGCAGCATTTTTCCCTGTGGCAAGCCTTAACCGCTCTGCAGCCTTTCCCGTAGGAGCAAGTAGTTGAAATGTGGTTCCCTCCCCTGTTGATTTCTCAACCGCATTAATTATGGCATTAACAATAGTAGTTTTTCCTGTACCAGCCTCTCCCGTGATGACACATATCGGTTTCTGAAATATCCTTTTGCACATTTCTATCCGATCATCAACAATCTTCCGATATTTTGCGGGATCACGCTTTTCAATGATACTGTCCTTTTTATATATATAATTCTCCCAGTCTTTCTCTGCAACAGGATATTTAAGTTTTAAATTTGGCCTTGCAGCAAGTTCTTTGACTGCAGACCCGATAACGTCTTCCAGCTTATATATTTCCTTCAAATAAATGTAGATTTCTTTATCTTTCCGTTTAAGTTCAAGTTGCTTATCCAGAACATCTTCTTCAACCTCTATGTATTTTTGAGTGAATTTGGCCTTTTTCCAGTCAGGCATATATTCGAGTTTCCTGTTAATTGTACCTAATAGCACTTTAGCATTAACAAATGAATGCTGTGCCGTCTTTTTCAAAGCGTCTACGAGCAATGCCCTTAATCGCCTTGCATCATCAGTGTCCATCAATGCTTCCACCCCAAAGTCTGGGCTTGGGAATATACCGTGATCTATCTTGGAAAATGATATTGTATCATCTGGTTCATCCCCAATATATTCTTCACAAATTATATACGGATTTTCCGCTATGTCTTCGAGACTTGAGTATATCCCGTTCTTGCTACGCTCCTCATCTAATATTTTTGAAATCTGCTGGGAAGTTAAAGCAAACCTTGGAAATACATTGGCTAAAAGCTCTTGCTCAATATCCTCTTTATACTTCCATTGTTTTTGCAGCTTTTTTATGTAGTCACTATCAAGTTTGGCGACAAAAATAGAGGTAGCGTCCCCTTCAAAGAGTTTATTAACTTCTTTATATATGGTTTCTTCCGAAGTTCCCTTGTCCAGTTCTTTCTTAATTAGTGGGATAAGCCTGCTTCCACCCAAATAATCTGCTACACTGTTTATTCCTGGGTAAATCCCTCTATTTCCCCATAGTTCTGCCATGATTGAAGACAGCCAGTTTAGTCGAATGCCCCAATCCTCTGTTTTGTCATCAAGCTCGCTCAAGTAGTTTACAACCTCTATCAGCCTTTCAATAAGCTCTAAAGCATCATCGTCTCCGAAGGCTCTTGTAGCATACTTGAAATTTCTTGAGTTCTCTGGTGTGAATACCAGCTTGGAAAGGACTTCCTCGTTGTCCATGTAATTTTCATAGGGTATCCTAAAACCTTCATCTGGATATGTGGACTGAACAACCCTTGCCCAAACAAGGTTTCCATACTTTTCGTAGGATTCATCGCCCTGGTTTTCCCACTTCAGAGTGGGGAGGATTTCTTTGAGCCTTGAAACGCCAACAAGAACATACTTTTTCTCTTCCCCGCTAAAAGGATTATCATAGTTTGTATAGTAGAATATTAAGGATTTATCTTTTTCAAACTGGGAATAGTATTCTTCCATAGCCTGACTTCTCTTTTTAGGATCATAATACTTCCCATTTAGCTTTACCTCATCTTTATACATCTCCTCATAGCACCAGGTACATACTGATGCAGGCGGCAGCTCCCAATGTTTTTCTTCAGTGTCGTCCCTAAAAAATTCAGGCGGAGTTGCATAACACTCTACGCTTTCTTTTCCAAAAGCATTAATGCTGTAGCAGCAGGGAGGAATAAAATCTATACTGTTGCAGTTTTTACAATTATTTCCCTCCTCCAAATCCACATCTTTATATTCTCCAATCATATCTCCAGGAAAAGAGTACCTTCCTGAACAATATATATTCTTTTTTGGCTCCTTACACAAATGACCATTCCAACCGTTATCATGCCAGGCTAACCTGGCGGAAAGATGCTGCATAGCTGCTTCTCCTTGATTACTAATTATATTTTTTCAATAATTTTTCTTGAATAATGATTATATAAATCAAAACTATCTTATCAAATATACAATTTCTACTATTAATGCATAAATCCTTCACAGAAACTGAAAATTGTACATTTTTCTAATAACAAGTTTTTAGCTCAATTATTCCAGTTCTTGCAACATTCTTAAGAATGGTTTACACTATAAAGGCTTGATTTAAACATTTTATCAAATATGGAGAGTCTATGAAAATTGTGGGCGAGTTAATCGAAGGTATTTTCAAATCGGAAAGTAAAAATAGATTCTTGTGTAAAGTCCTTATTATGGGAAATGAGCTTGAATGCTATCTGCCAAGCTCTTCAAAACTATCTCCTTTGATTAACCTTAAAGGAAAAAGGGTGCTACTTACTTTAAACAGAGGTACTGATATTAGAACAAAATATAGTGTTTTTGCTGTCCAATATTACCGCAATTACATCCTCTTAAATCTGAATATAACAAATCGAATACTTGAAGAGGATATAAGAAAAAATTACAAATTGTGTAAGCCCTCCGATATTATTTTAAAGGAAAAAACTATTGAGGGCTATAAGGCTGATCTTATTTTGCCTGATCATAAAACTTTATTTGAAGCTAAAAGTATAATTTCAACAAAAAAAGCTGCTCTATTTCCGTCTGTATATCCTCAAAGAGCCATCGAACAATTGCAAAAAATTGAGGCTCTTTTAGATTTAGGTTGGAATGTAAAATATTGCTTTATTGCCTTAAGCCCTTATGTAAAAACAATATCGATCAATCTTCAATACGAAACCTACCTTGAGCAATTAAAAAAATGCCTTGAAAAAGGTATGAAGGTGGAGGGATTGGGTTGCACTTTTAATAACAATGAAGTTAACATAACTCATAAACTCAAAGTAATAATCTAAACTTATATTAGATGCAACTCCTATTATAGCCCAATAACAACTTCCCCACCCATTTTGTTAAGTTTAAACTTGTCAACTGTATGAAAATCGTCTAACCCTATATCCAACTTAAAAGGAAACAATTCATCCAGCTTATTAACCTCAACAAATTGGAGATGAGGCTTCCCTGAAGCAAGAAGGTATGCTTCAATCAAAAGTAATTTCACTTCCTTATTTTTGATCTCCAATGGTTGTATCCGCTTATATTCTCCTGGCTTTTCTCCATCTGAAAGAACTCCCCAGTCAATTTGTGAGCGTATCATCTTATCTATGGCATATTGAAGCGTGGAACGCTCGCCCCACAGCTCATAGATTCTTCTTCTTACCATGCTTAATAAAAATTCGTCCTGTAAATTAAGCAGCTTACCCGCAACAGCAGTTAAGTTATCAAAAATAGGATATGCCAATAGCAGCATAGACCACTGAATAGCAATTCTCTCATTTGCATCAGCCATTTTAAAGAGGTCGAGAGCTTTGTCTCTAATTGCCACATGTACTGGATCAACGTTTACCCATGTCCTTATAAGTATGTTTATTGTCTTTCTTCTATTATCGCCGCCAACATCGTCCCTTAAGTAATAGTCAAGATCTAACTTTACCTTTTTAAAATCTTTTTCCTGATTATAAATTTCCACTGTTTTATTAAGCCAATTCAACTTTACAACTCTATCAAAACCAATCCTATCAAGCATTCTGATTTTCCTTTCTCATATGTATAAATGGTACAATTACTTCTTCTATAGCCAAGCCTCCATGAGCAACAATCTTCTTTCCTTCTTTTACAAACGCCAGATTTTCTTCCGACACAACATAATTATATTTTTTAGGCAACCCTGATGCTTCCCACTTTAGTGCCTTATATTTCGACATAATTGTATCACAATTTATATCACTATTATAGAAGCGTACTCTTTCCCCTGGGCTTTCGACAGCTAACCCTTCTTGGAGGGTTCCTTGTCCAACAGCACCGATATTACCATGATCAGAAGTTATAAAAACTTCAAAGTCTTTTGAATACAGCCTATCAATAAACCTTACAAGGCTACCTTTATTTGCCCATAATCTTATATCCTGGTGCATACCTTCAATTGAAAGCTGCTGGCCATGCATAATATCATCTACCATATTTACTACCAATCCCAATACCCGTAGCCCGTTATCATTCAAAATATCGTCAAGTCCGTCTTCCCTGAACTCTTTTATATTACGCTTAAATGCAACACTGTTATTATTATAGCCGATATTACGCCAGAATTTCTTCCACTGTTTATCGTCGTGGTTGGTAGACAAAAGAGTATCTGCATAATTTGTAGGTATCTCTCCTGAAAATATTGCTTGCCTGGATACTGATGTCATAGTGGGAATCCATGCAAAACATAGGGTCTCTTCAAATATGTATTTATTGTTTTCATTTATAGCTTCTTTAATAACAAACCAATCGTCCAGCGACATTCCATCGATAACAAGCAGAGCAACCTTTTTATTTTCCTGTTTGGGAAAACGGTGATTTATGTGCCAGGGTATTTTATGAACCATTACTGGAGCTTTAGCATATGACAACGATGCCAGCATATTGTAGTTTGCAAGCAGCCAATCCTTAAAGCATTCTTTTAGTAAACTGCCAGTGTCTTTGAATTTTTTGTTATCAAGTGAGTAACTTTTGCTCTGATCGTATTTAAGCGTAAGAACTTCCGCCCACAAGGCCGCAATACCGAACCAGTCTTTATACGATTTTACACTCTGGACATTATTTATAATTTTATCAATATAGTTATCAAACTTGCGTTCTATATTTCCTGCTATATCATATACAACACCTGATTGCATCCAGGTAGGGTATTCCCGTAGCTTAAGCTGTTTTACTGGAGTCAAATAGTTTTCCTGGAAAAGATTATCTATATACGCTCTAATCTCGTAATTTCCGAAATCAATAACTGTTTCAACAGCTTCTCCATTTGTTTTCCTGATATACAGTTCCCACTGTTCCTGAATAAAGTGGAAACAGGACACCTTACCACTCACTATAGTCTTAACTGGATATTGTTTAAGCTGACCATTACTACTTATAGCTTCTGCTGCATAATCTGCAATTAGTCGAGGCAGCTCTTCCCCTCTATAATATAGCGGAATAAAGGTCTTAACCAACTCTTGAAAATCGGCAATAACCTCTGGTATTACACCATACGCATTTTTCAATATAAAATCTTTTGTTCCTTTGTCTCCCAAAATCGGTCCGCTATATCGTGAGTATACCTTATACAGTTTGTCAAACACCTCACTGTAAAGCTCTTTTATTACGGTATAGCTCAATTTAGGGAACAGCTCCCGCAAGGTTACTTCAACAAAGAAGCATTTAGCCCTTATATCATAAGGGATAGACTGTTCCACTGTATACCTTATCAGAACCTTATTATCAAGAGGTTTTCCCCGATCCAGAAAACTGCGGATATTCTCCTCATAATAATACCGAAAGACCTCTGGGTCCTCATAATTGACAATAGAAAACCCAGCCTGGTTTACATGCTCTACAATAGCCTCCGCACCAAGTAGGTTATCAGGATCAAAGACCAGAATAAATTCATTTTCTTTTAGATATAGCTTTTCTAAAATAATTTCATTAATCATGCAATCACTCCAGGTATACAATACATAGAGGTTTAAGAATTGGAATTATCGCTTTTTCTTTTTCGATCTTAAATCGCCATGCTTCTTCTTCCTTGCCTATGGACTTTGCTCTGTAGCTTCTTACGCTTTCAAGTCCTATCCTCTGGGCCGCTTCTCTTCGCAGTTTGAAAGCATACTCATATTTTGCCTGTTCTTTGGACAGCTTGTTTAAATAACCTTCTCTCATATTCTCAAACAGATTGTAAGCATAGTCTTTGGCTTTTTCACAAAGCATAGTATAGGTGGTGTCTTCAAACTCCCTATACCCCTTTAACGCTGGATTTGCATTCTCCTTCAAAAAGGCTTCCCACAATATTTTTGAAGAAGCTGCCCGCATAACTCCGCTTTCATTGACAAACAAAGGGAATATCTGTTTATTTACGTCACTATCATTGATGCTTACATCCCATAAAGACCAATAGCCTTTTTCGTTAGATACCCCTGCAAGCTCAAGGGCTGGTACTTTATGACCTCTTGCCCATACGGGCATATTTTTCAGCATCTTTTTTACTTGCTGGTTATTCAAATCTATCATGGCAAGCTCAATCAGATTTACCTCTTTTCCCTGGGACAATTGGAAATTACTATACATTTGTTTCAGCCAGCTCTTTATGGGAAGGTTACTAATTCCTGCAACCAAGCTCTTATCTATTACTTTTTCGTCCCGCAACAAGCCTTTGATTTCATTAATTCTTTCTGTTTTATCTCTTACTTCCTTCTCTAACTTTTCAATATAATAATCTGCATTTTTAGGATCGGTAATGCCTCTTACAAAGATGTCTGTAAAGTCAAACTCTGCGTCGGTACAGTCAAGAACATCTTCCATCTTATCCACACCGAACTGCTCAAAAATAGTGGCCAGCTTTTCTTCCAGAACCTCTCTGATTCTGAATTCTACCGTTTCTGAAAGCATGAAGTTAAATACATATACATCTCTCTGCTGCCCAATTCTGTCCACCCTACCGATACGCTGCTCTATTTTCATTGGATTCCAGGGCAGGTCATAATTAATTACTATGTTTGAAAACTGCAAATTTAAACCTTCTCCGCCAGCATCGGTAGAAATAAGTATGTCTGCTCTTTCCTTGAACTCTTTCAAGGTTGTATTTCTTTCTTCAATATCCATAGAACCATTTAAAGTCGCTATCTTAAAACCTTTGCTTTCAAGATACTCCTTTAAAAACTGCTGTGTGGCTACAAATTCAGTAAAAATGATTACTTTAAAATCTTCATACTCCATCTGTATCTTATAAATGAATTCCAGCAGTTTTTCAGCTTTGGTATCGACATACTGATACTCTGCCTGATTGGCAACCACCAGCATATCTTTTATTTCTTCAATCTCTTTCTTCATATTAATGGACTGGACTGCGATCAGTTCCTCAACAGTCTCTTCTGCATCTGCTTCCATTAAATCGGCTTCGCTCAAGTTTACAAGTCTGGTTGAACTGTTTTGAAGTATTTCAAGCCTTCTCTCCAAGTTCTCTCTTATGGCTCTGGTACTGCTTGTAACAAGCCTTTGCATCAGCACCATAAGGAAGCCAATATAATTCTTTTTCTCCTTTCTTGCCTTGTTATAGCCTTCTGTCACATATTTTGTAACCATCTCGTAGAGCTGCTTTTGAAGGCTATGTCTCTGTTCCCATTCAATATTTACAGCTTTAGTAACCCTATTCTTAAACAGCCGATTCCCCTCGCTGTCCACAGCTTCTCTTTTCTCTGTCCTAATAACATAGGGGCTTACCTGCTCTTTGACAATAGCATTGCTGTCTGGGAAAGCATCTTGATCTAAAAGACGGATCAACCTTAAGAAAGGTTCTGTTTTTCCCTGATGCGGTGTGGCTGTAAGTAGAAGTAGATATGGGCTTACATCTGCTAAAGCACTACCCAGCTTATATCTTGCTACATCAGAAGTAGAGCCTCCAATTCTGTGAGCTTCATCGATTATAATAATATCCCAACCTGCAAAGATAAGGCTTCCGAGCCTTTCCTTATTGTACTCGTCAATTTTCTCCTTGCTCCAGCCATTACGGCGTTCCAAAGGTTTTATCGAGTCAAGAGAACATATGACCTGCGAAAAATTTGCCCATATGTTTCCTTCTCCATATATCCTCTTAATGGAGTCAAAGTCTTCGGGTAGTACAATATTGAAGTTTTCATTAAACTTCATCTTCATTTCATTATGCCATTGGGTCATAAGACCTTTGGGGCAGACAATAAGAACTCTGTTTATTAGACCTCTTGTCTTAAGCTCTTTTATGATTAAGCCTGCTTCTATAGTCTTCCCAAGACCAACCTCGTCAGCAATAATGTATCGAACTTTATTACTCGATAAAGCTCTGTTAAGTGCATAAATCTGGTGCGGCAATGGTATTATGCTGTCACCAATAGAAGACAGTATACCGTTTGCAAGCTCATTTTTTATTCGTGCCGAAGTTACAAGGTATTTGAAAGAATGGATGCTGAAATCCTCTCCAGCATCCACATTGCAAATCTTATCCTCCGATAAAAAATATGACTTCTGCTCACCAGGATCGAACACTGCGTATGACTTATAACCCCACAGGTCATTGCTTTCAATAACCTTAACAGTTTTCTTATTTTCTTTATCTAAAACCCAATCCCCAATACTGAACATTTTAATCCCCTATTCTTGTTCGAGCATTATCGTAGTACATAAGTATGCTCGGGTCCTCTTGTACCACGGCTTCTGGCATTCTTTCACCAATATTAACAATAGTTTTATAGTCCTTTTCCTTCCAGCAGTGTTTAAAACCCGCTCTAATTGCTTCCATCCTGAATAACTTGAGCTTTCCTTTGCTGTTTCTGTATTCGTCGAACTCTTTCAAGAGCTTTTTATCTCTTAATTTTTCAAGATCGGACTGTTTATTTACGTCAGGTACATACCATTTTCCTTGTTCATCCTGCAGGAAATTCTCATCAAGCAGATCCCGTAGTTCTGGCATTTTTTCATATTTTAGCTGCTTCAATTCCTGCAGGAATTTAGGTTGTACGTCCTGGTATGTTTGCGGTGTTGCAAGCTCTATATGAAGCCACTGTATCGCTGTCTTTTCATCCAGAACAAACAATGACATCTGCTCATTAAGCTCTTGAGTAATTCTTTTGGCATCGTAAATGCTTACCTGTCCAGGCAAGAAGTACATACCATCCCTCTCTGGGAATCTTTGTATTAATCCCAAGTAAAAGTCAGCGGCTCCTAACGGTACTGTTGCACCTTTTTGGATATGGAAAGCAACCATGCTATCGTAAAGCAGATAATTTTGTCTTTCTGGAATAGTATCTAACATTCCGCTACATTCAACTACCACTGGAAGTTTAGAAAGATGCTCCCGAATAAAATCCCACACACCTTCCTCTGTACCTGCTTCTATTAAAAAACGATGAACAAAAGAAGACTTGGGTTTATATGCCGAAATTATCAAGTCCTGTTTTACAGCAGAAGTAGTTGTGACTTGCTTGAAACTCCCTTGTTTCTTGTCTAAAGTTTTAACATTAGCGATAACAAAACCAGACTTTAAAATTGCTTCCTGTATAGCATTCCAAACACTGTTTTGAGAGTTATGAAATTCAACAGTCATCCATCTACCTGGTTTGAGTATTCTGTAATTCTCCATAAAACACTTCTCCATAAGGTCTTGGTATTCATTGAGTGTTTTATTTTGTACTTTGTTCATTATTGCTTCGTGTCTATTATTTGTGAAAACTTTAAGCCACGCTTCCCATAAAAAGTTAAGCTCTGAATACATCAAGTTTTCTCCAAATGGCGGGTCAGTAAAAATATAATCAATACTGTTGTCATTAATGTTACTCATAGATGTTGTTGATTGACAACTAATAATACAATCATCATTATAGTTTGTTTTATTAATATAGTTCTCTACATCAGCAACTCTTGACTTTAACATTTCAATAAGCGAATACGCAATCGAATTCGATGGAATATAGTATGTTCCAGTTAATATACCAGCAGTTTTAGATAGATTACTGTTAAGCCTACTAACAGCAATCTTGTGCATTTTACTTGCTCTTGGCAACATATCACCTATTAAACAGAGTATGTGTGGGTTATTCTTTGATGCATTGTATATTTTCGCCAAAACATACAAATTATGTTTTACAAAAAAATGATGTACATTAGTAATACCGTGCGATTTTTTAGGTTGCTCCGTGTTATAACCCTCTGGAAGAACATTATTAGGATACCAATATGGAATTTCTATCTCGTCTATCTTATTTAACAATTGTATATCATATTCATCAGGTTCTTTATCATATCTCTTTTTGCCAACAGTATAATTAATTTGCACTGGAGCTTGTTTAGCCTGGACAACTTTCCCATTAATAGCTTTGTCATATTTTGTAATCCATAGCTTTTCAAGATCTTTTTTTGTTAAATCTTTATTGCAATGGCAACAATTAAAATGTTCTTTAACAACTCCATTTTCTTTATCTACTGCAACATTCCAAAATACTAATTCCGTGTTACAATTAGGGCATAAGTAAACATCTGACCATACAGTATAGTTAATATTTCCTTTAATTACTTGACCATCGATTCCTATTTGCGGCCTACCATCAATAATATGATTAGTTTTGTACATCCAATGACATTCTTTCTCAATTTCACTAATTAAATCACTACAATCAGCACTAAATTTAGCAGCAGTCTGTGGTTTATTATAGTTGTATGCAATAAATGTTGCAGCTACTGATAAATCATTTAGGATTGCTCTTCTTGCTCCCCATCTAATATTTTTCATATCTTGTTCTATGCTTAATTTAAACAGGCTATCAGGATTTCCGCACATCTGTGAGGCAACACCAGTCATTCCCGTTCCACAAAACCCATCAAAAACAATATCACCAGGCTTTGTATAATGCAAAATATACCTCATAATAGCTTTATGAGGAACTTTTGTATGATAGGAATGAGCGTTATAAATTGGATCATTCTTACCTTCGGAAACATCAGCCGTATAAGGCTCTACATTATAATTATCATTTTCTTCGTCATATTGTGTTCCGCTCTTTTCAATAAACTCATTTATAAATGGATTCGGACACGCCGTATAATACGGTGGATCCGATAGCTTAATAATATCTTCATCCTTGCCAATAGGAAATCCCTCAATATTTCTTACCTTATCCAAGGTCTCTTTATTTAACTCCATGACCTATCCTCCGTTATTTCAATATGATTCTTACTTTGCTTTCATCCTTGCCCTTCGTCAAGTCACGGACATACTTTTCAAATCTTGCTCTAATATCCTCAACAGTAACAGGACCATCACCTGAAATTGCTTTTTTCATATCCTCTACAAGCACTTCGACTTTTTCCAGCCCTTTCATCAGAGTGTTTACGCCAGATACAAAGTTGCCATCTATAACGTCTGGAAGTTTTCTTGTTTCAAGCAGTTTACTAATCACATTCTGTTGCTCTGCTTTAAGGAAGCCAATATTCTCTTTAACCATTGGATCCTCAACGCTGGAAACAATAATTTCGGTCCACTCCTTATAAATCTTCTCAATATCATCTTCTACACTGTCAATTACCCCATGAACAGGTTGATTATTCTCGGAAGGGTTAAATTGGCAGTGCGGACACATAAATTTACCTTCCATATCCTGCTGGGTAAGGTTATAGCAAGTACGAAGCCTTGAAATTTTTTCTGTGATTCCATTTAGCTTAACTACAGGAAGTATGTCTTCTATAGCCGTCAATTTCTTAAGATTATTAAGCTCTTTGCTCTGCATAATTTTTTTCTTTGCATTATCGCCATTCAAATCAAGCCTATTTTTTTTATGAAGTTCCATATAGACATTTCTATACTCATCCTTCAAACCTGATAATTCGCTATTAAATACTCTTATAAAATCTTCATCAATATTATCAAGGTTCTTAAGAACTGTTTCCAGCTTCAGCTTCAAAGCATTTACCTTGTCAATCCACGACTGGTCCTTCAATACAATTTCTGCCCCAGACAGATAAGCTGTATTGGCTTCTATCTTTGATTTCAAATCCTTAATCTTATCAATGTCCACAAGCAGCCTTAATGCTGCTCCTTGCTTATCAATCTCTTCCTCGGTGTGTCTGAAATTTTTCAGCTTTGCCTGGGTATTAAAAATCTTCAAACCATCCAGGAAATTCTTAAATTCTTTTATACTTTCCTTATAGTTATCCACCTTATAAGATTCCATTGAGGGCTTCCCCCAAACGGATATATCACCATTCAAGAAAAGGGTAGCCTTCAAAGCCTTATCAATATATTCATCAATCTTAACCAGCATACTGGCAACAGCAACATCCCTTGTATTTGCATTAACGATTTGTCCAGGGGGCAGCCCAAGAATTTCAAATAGTTTCTTCAGCACAGCTACAGGCACATCCTTTGGCCTGTCACAATGCTTAAACTCTATAAGGTTCATGGTATTCTCTGCTGCTAATTCCTTTAACATCGTAGCATCAAAGTTCTTACCACCAGCAGCAAGTGTAATGTCTCCGTTGTATACTAAAGATGACATTATCAAAGCAATCCAGATTGGTTCCAACTTAAATCTCTTATCATATTCAACTTCTTCGTTAATACGCTCTATGATTTCTGACCTATTTAATACCTTTCCTTGAGGCAAATGATTGATTAGGTCAATAAAATACTTTGCATATACAGAGTTTTTGGGAGAAATATTTTCTACATCTAAAAGTTGTAAGGAGTCAAGTATCTTTGAGCCTGTATCTGTTTTTTTACCTGCGATATAGTCCATAGCAGCCTTAAACAGCTGATTATAATTATTGTGAGTAACTGTAATATAAAACTTTGGATAATCAGGATATTGTTCATTAAACCATACATCTAAACAAGATGCCGCAGCCATGTCTACTTGTTCTTTGAGCGACTTATCTCCTATTCTTTTACCTTTTAACCAAGATAATATTGTTTTGCTTTCACCTCTATAACTGACAATAAAGCATTGATTTATATTCTGTCTTATCCATTTTATAGCATCTTTTTGGTAGTCTTCTGCTTTCTTTAGATAAGAGTTTTTACTATCACCTGATGAAATACTTGCCATTTTGTGTGCAGCGGAATACATCTTCAGTAAATTGGTAAACCCAGCATCACACATGAACTCAAAATACACTTCGTCCTCGTTCTTTATATATGCGGAATTATCAGTTCCATATGGTGGCAAGAAATAAATATAAAAATCCCTCGGTGGTTGAGCAGTTGACCGCCCATTGGGAGTCCCCATAAAACGGTATCCTTCCCGCTCTACATTTTTATCCTCCCATATTAAATCATATTCATATATTTCAAAACCCGTTATATATTCCTGTGCATTCCATTCCATTGATATATTTATTAATTTATAATAGAATTCGTTCAAACTATCTTCATCAAGTAGATCAGCTTTTTGCTGAATTTTTGCACCGTAATCAATATCTTTTTTAAGATCAAGGTAATACTGCTCGTTTTCCTGGTTATATTCAATAAATTGCCCGCTGACAGTGTTAGAGATTTCTCTCATAATAGTCTCAATGGTTGTGATAAGAAAATCTTCTTCCTTCTCTGGAAGCAGAGGATCGTATATGCACAAATCATCCTTCATATTTTGCACTGTAATACCCAGAGGAGCATTAATATTACCCGTGGTCAACCTGTGAACACTTAATGCGTAAATAATCCTCAAAGCAATAGGCTTATATTGGGGCTTTGTAAAGGAATGCTGAATAATACCTTCCAATATGCCGCTTTTATCAATAACATCCTTTACTTCTGTTTCTGTTCTCTTTGATGGACTGTTTTTTATGTAGGACCAATATGCATCATAGGAAACAAGCCCAGGCTCCTCATTGGGTACTTCGCTGTCGAGCATTTCCTTTATGGTTAAGGTTATGGTTTTTAAAACCTCTCTCTTTTCTGCTATATATACCTTTTCAAAAGTCTCAAGAAAAGCTGGGTGTATTGGATACAAATTAACGTACTCCTCAATCCTATCAGCCATGTTCTTATACATTGAGCTAACCTTCTGCAAGTGTTCTCTTATCCAGGCTTTCTGCTCATTATTTTTCTGCAGCAATCTTTGAGAGACTACAAACGATATATCCTCTCTTCTTATAATGATCTGTTCAAATCTATCTTTAACCTTAAGTATAGTTTTTGCTACAAAAGAAAAGCCAGGGTTATCAAACAGAGTTTCCTGAACGCCTGCCATGAACCTTATGCGAGTATTCTTGCTAACTTCTCCAATCTCCCTTAAAAAGCCCAGGTCGAGCTTAATCTCCAATTCTTTTCTGCTGCCAAGATAGTCCAGAAGCTCATCAACAACAATGAGGTACCCTTTATCTGGATACTTTTCTTCAAATAGTCCCATCATTTCAACAAGATACTGCTTATTATCAGTAACTTCTTCAAGTGGTGGGAATTTATAATCAATCCCTCTTTGTTTAAGGTCGCTTTCCAGCTTTCTGACGATTATGTCCCTTAAATTCATCTTTGAAGCACCAATCTCGAACCTCAATACTTCAAACTTTCCTGCAATGGATTTAGCATGTTCCCTAAATTTATCATGTTTTATATAATCCAAAAGGCTTGCGTCTTCTGCAATAGTCGATACAATAGACATTAAGTGTGATTTACCTGTGCCGTAATTACCAACAATAAAAACTCCTTTATTATCAACGGTTTGTTCAAACTGTAACTGTGGAATTACAACTCCTATAAGGCTATCGGCCATACTGTCGGACATGACATAGGTCTTTACAAGTCTTTCGGCTTCTCCCTTTGAATCAGCATCTTTTAGTTTAACGACAGTTTCAATAGGATCAAATTGTACTAATTGACTATATTTCATCTTACAAACCCCTCTCCAAATTTATATATAAACATTCCAATTCATCCATTTTATATTTTACATAATCCTCATGTGTAGGCTCGGCATAGGTCAAATATCCATTCGTTATGCTACCTTGCCAAGCAACAATTGTTTTCCTGTATTTTGCTATATTTTTCAAGACACCTAATGGTTCTAATTGAAGATGCTTGGAGAAGATTAGTTCAATATTGTCCAACACAATAAAATCTCCAGATGCGTTCCTAATTATTTCATCAATAAAATCTTGAACACAATAGCATCTATCTCCTATAGGTACATCCTTTAATTTCTCGGATAATGCTAAATTCAGATTAATGTAACTATAAGTATTGGCAGCACACAATTCATTTATAAGGCTGGTTTTCCCAGACCCATTCTTCCCTATCAGGAGTATGAGCTTGTAATATTTGTCTAACATAGAGTTCGACATCTTTTTAACTTCGTTGATAAAAGCCATATTATCCCGCCTTTGTCTTTCGTTGAACTGCATACAATATTAATTATAGCATATATCTTATCCAGAAATATACATAAAAGTACATAAAACTCCCTTTTTGTTTTTATCAACACCGTTACCTTTATGAATGCTGTTGGTCCCCTTGTTTCTTTCTAAAAAAGTACACCGTATAAGGATATCAATTAATTATCCCTTACAAATGGTTTTTTAATTTTGGAATGTCCCGTATAAAATAATAGATAAACAGGCTGACATCTTCGATTCTGACTTGCCGAGCCGAAGTGACAGCAGCATAGAGGTTCGTTTCAAGGAACTATTGTGTTCCGTCCGCTGTCTTACCCATATGAATCGCAGGATTTTCCGTCCACACAGCCTCGCCCTGTTCTATACTACGTTCTATTATTCCTTTACTTAAAAGTTTAGATTTTTTTCTTGTTTTACAACATGGAAACTTGGTAACAAATATACTTTTTGTATTATTGGCTCTTCTAACTTTATTGTGGTGTAAATTATACGAAAAACGTTTAAAAATCTCCTATTTTGTGATAAAATTTACCAGTGGGATTTTCTTACAACGACTATAATATAATTCCGAAAACATTAGTATTGGTCTGGAGGTACACAAATGATAGACAAGCTGTTAACCCTAAAAAACATCGGTATTTTTAACGATCTACAAGTAGATTCAAGTTCATGGGATAGGGGCTTTAAGAGAAATAACCTTATATTTGCGGCAAACGGTCAGGGTAAAACTACCTTATCAATAATTTTTGAATCTCTTGCAAAAGGGAATGGAGAGCTATTGATTGGTAGAAAAACACTTGGCTCTGTAGGAACACAAAAAATTGAGTTTTTGTCTGGGACAAAGAAAATAAAGTTTGAAAATGATGCTTGGACTGAACTTATACCTGACATGGAAATATTTAATGCAAGGTTTATTACAGAAAATCTCTACATAGGTGATACCATTAATCCAGAGCATAAGCGGAACCTTCACCAATTCGTACTTGGTGAAGATGGTGTAAATTTGATAAACCAGATAAACGGATTAGACGAACAAATAAAACAGGTTCAGGGTGAATTAAAGGCAGCAGAAAAAGTAATACAATCACATACTGCAAAAAAAATAGTTACTGAAGCATTTATTGCGTTACCAAACCTTGATAATATCGACGAGCAAATTAGTCAACTTGAATCGACTTTGAAAAACCTGGAACAAAGTGAAGATATCATAAAACATAGTGAATTCACAAGTATTGAGATTAAGCTGCCCGACATAAATGAAATAAAAATTCTGCTCACTAAAGGTTATAGTGAGATTTCAAAAGAAGCAGAACAGCTTGTTAATGAACACATTAAAAATCTGAACAGCAAGGCCGCTGGAAATTGGATTAATCAAGGTCTGACCCTAATTCAGAAAGATAAATGCCCCTTCTGCGGCTGTGATGTTTCGGAAAGCGAGATAATACAAGCCTACAAACAGTATTTTAGTCAAAAATATGAAGAGTATAAAAAAGGGTTATCTTCACAGATTGATAAAATTGGACAGGAATTAAGCGAGGCAAATATTTTCAGGTTAAGAAAGGCTATCACAGACAATATTAGGGAAGCCCAATATTGGAGTGAAAAAACTGGTGATACTGTTCCTGTATCTTTTAACGAAGAGGTTGTCGCCGTTCTTGAGAGCTTGGCAGAAATATTAAAATCTTTGTTTATCGCAAAAAAAAGTGATATATTATCCACCATTAGCCTTCCAGACGAGATTACAAGTATTCTCGATCAGGTTACTGCACAAGTAGCAGCCTGTCAGCAAAATGTAAAAGAAAATAACCAAAAGGTAAAGGTGTTTAAACAAAGGATTAGCAGTGCCAATAAAAGGGAGCTTCAAGAAAATTTGGATAAACTATACCTTACCAAAAAGAGGTATATACCTGAAATCGATACAGCGTGTCAGGAATACACTACCAATAGTCAGACAAAGCAAGGGCTTGATGATCAAAAGGTTATAGCAAAAGGAAAACTGGATCAATACACTGAAGCGTTTAGAAGTACATTTGCAGTTGAAATTAATACAATCCTTGAAAAGTTTGGAGCTGGATTTATAATCTGTGATATAGACACTGATTATAGGAGCGGGCCAAAATTTGAGTTCAAGCTCTCAATAAATGGACAACCATTTTGCTTATGCGATACGAAGAATCGTGATACGGTTCCTCAATTCAAAAATACTCTTTCTGAAGGTGATAAAAGTACACTTGCTTTTGCTTTCTTTGTTGCAAAACTGAACAAATCCTCTGATATTGATAAAAAGATAGTAGTTATTGATGATCCTATTTCCAGCCTGGATTTTTATAGGGTTAGTATGACCGCAAGTATCCTCTCTGAACTTCTGGGCAAAGTAAAGCAAATGTTTGTCCTTACGCATGACCTTAAATTCACAAAGAAATATTTTGACCGTACCCATAAAACACATGATATTGTTATGCTGGAAATAAAGAACAAAAAATTCAGTAAATTTGATATTGATAAGTCGCAGTTGAGCGATTATTTTATCAATTACTTTATACTTGACGATTACATTCTCGGAATATCCAACGAAAGTGAAATATCAGTTGTACGGGCAATCAGGCCGCTGCTCGAAGCACATTATAGGATGCACTACCCCAAGCACTTCAAGTGCGATAAATGGCTTGGTAATTTCATCGATATGGTGAGAACTTCAACCTGCGAACATCCCTACTTCGGGTTAAAGGACAAGCTACCAGAAATAGAAGCTGTTAATGACTACTCAAAACAGTATCACCATGATACAAACCCCCTGGCGAACAATTTGGAGATAAATGCTACGGAATTGAAGAGCTTTGCAACTGCTGCTTTAAACCTGTGTTCATAAAAACAAATATAACTATATTGAAATTATTGAAAAATTGTCGGTTATGAAATAGTATGCTGAAAATATATAACATCATTAGTTAAATTTCGAGTGTTTAATATTTTTAACCTGCCCTAAATGGAATATGTTCCCACAAATTTTACATTCCATGGTTTGACCCTACACTTATGATTTCAGTACTATAAAGTGGAATCTTTAAAAATGAAATCTACTCTCAAAATCATTCACATATAGGTTTGGACAACATATTAAATTTTAATGATTTATAAAGTACATAATGACCTAATCGTCTGAAAACAGCTCTTCCAGCACCTTATCCCGATTATTAAGAAACCCTCTCGTAACCTGGTAATGCTCGGTCTCCTCATATTGCACCTTTATAATGGGAGAATGGTCGAAGCTATAGATGTCGGCATCTGGGTAAGCCATAAGAATCGGCGAATGAGTTGCTATTATAAACTGGGCTTTTCCGTCTTTCTCCAACTGCCGTATTATCCGAAGAAGTACAAGCTGCCTTTGTGGAGATAATGCTGCTTCAGGTTCATCCAGAAGATATATCCCTTTGCCACCAAACCTGTTCTGCAAAAGCGAAAGAAAAGATTCTCCATGGGACTGCATATGAAGCGATTTACCCCCGTATGATGCATATGCTTCTGGTCCCAAACTGTCTATGTAACTTGCATAATCATAAAAAGTCTCGGCTCTCAATAAAAATCCGTTTGAAACCTTCGGAAGCCATGCCAGGGTTAATATTGACGAAAGTGACAAATCGTCAACATCATCAGTCAGTAAGCTATTACGGCTGCCGCCTTTCACACAAAATCCACAGTTTTGAGCAATAGCTTCAAGTAGTGTTGATTTGCCACTCCCGTTCTCCCCGACAAAGAATGTTACATTACTTTTAAAATATATGGACTTAATTCTCTTCAGCGAAGGAATATCGAACGGGTATCTGTTTCTACTTTCCACCTTATCCCAATTGAATCTGATTTCTTTTAGGTATGCCAAGACTTAATCTCCAAAATCAACGGATTTATTAATCAACCTGAACAGCCCCATACTTTTAATTAAGTTGGTTTTAATTATGTCATGGCTTGTATGGAAGACCAAATTGTTCCCTATACTTTTCGTTAGTTCTAAAGTTGCCGCTTTATCGTTTTCAATGGGGTTAATTACTTTCATTTCATCAATATACAAATAAAAATCATCTGTATGAGAGTTTGTTATTTGTAGTTTTACCCACTGGTCAGGATATAACTTTCTAACTTCATCCCATTTCATAATTTGGAACACCCCTTATGGCATCTTTTTATTATATTTTATCATAATTCAGTATTCTCTTAACCATGTCTGCATTAATCTTTTCGTCCGTAAGCCTTTAGCTTATGGATTCAGATATGCTTAAGCATATTCTTCGGTTATCTCAATCTGACGGAGTCCGAATCCCAGCCACCGTAGCTTCCATTTTCGCAGGCCGTCATAAAGCGTTTTTTTATGCCTTCCGACTCATGGAAGAACTTTATTTTCCTTACGGAAGAACCGTTTTACCTCTCTTTTCTCCCCCTTAACCCTTACCCTCTTTTTCTGACCCCTAACTATATTCCCACCCTCCAAACATCTTCCCTACCCCTTGCTCCAAATCCCTGATTTTACTTAATCCTGATTTCCCGCCCCAAAACACTTCTTCCGTATCAGAGTATGCGTAAAGATTTTAACACCATCATTTTCAATCAGCTTATTGACAACTCCGCAGCGGTCATCATGGCAATAAGTTACATTGGGTGTATTTACGGTAATAGGAATCAGATCAAAGCGTGATCCAATGGGATTCTTCTGGTGGTATTCGTCAACATTACAGGCTGGCTCAAGTGTTTCAATGCTATGCTGGTATTTTGGATAAAATATTTCTTTTGTGTTGAGTACCCATATGAAAGTAGACTTGCAGGCTTCCGAGATCACTATGCCCTGTATATTCTTGTATTTCAGCAATACTTGCCCCTTCTCTTATCATATTGCTTATGAAAGAATGACGGAAGGTGTGCGGTGTTATATCAAATTCCTTCTTAATGCCAGAATATAATACTGCCTTGTCGAACATTTGCTTAAAAGCTGTTACAGAAAGCCTATTTCCACGCTCTGATAAAAACAGAGGTCCTTTGGGAGTGAATCGGTTTTCAGCATAGTACCTTCTCATGGCATTTTCCAAGTTAGGATGCATTGGAAGATAATCATAGGTTTTTGTCTTTCTCCTGTATATTGCAATTTCATTTTTTTGAAAATCAATGTCCTTCCAGTCCAGATCTATTACTTCAGACCTCCTGCAGCCTAAATAAGCCAAAACTGAAAGCATAGCAGCATCTCTTGCTGTATTTTCCGTCTCAAATAGGGCAACCACGTCAATGATCTGGTATATTTCTTCCCACTCCAGAAAGTTTGGTGCTTTGGTGTCTTTATACTTTTTATGCTTTACTTCAAGAGCAGGGTTCTTTTCGATAAAACCAGCAAGTTCAAGATATTCGCAGAATTTTCTAAAGCAGAAATATTTCCTGTCAGCCGTTTTCCGTTTAAATCCTTTTTTATGGAACAAAAAGTCTCTGTATTGTAACACATGGCTTGTCTTCATGGCTGACAAATTATTCAATAGACTTTTATACCTTAAATCAAGGAATTCATTAAGAAGTGTCAGATCCGAACGATATGCTTTTATTGTACTCTCCGAACAATGGCTGCAATCCAAATCATTTAGAAATCCATTTACTGCTATTTGGAAGTCATTTTTGTTCATGTATATTCACCTCATAATTCTCATAGTCTTTTTCCCTGTATGTAGCCTATATTTCCTTGAAGGTCGACTCTTCATAGCAGATACAGCCTGCTCCATAACTGCATTTCTTATCTGATGGTTATATACTATCAGGTTAATTTTTCGTAATCAAATTCTACTACCCTTTTATAAGAAAAAACTTTTTACTTGGATTGACTTAAGAAAATTTGAGGAGTATGATTTTATTAAATAGATTAATAAAGGCGATAATCCTTTTCATAATAGAAATTTTATTGAGACGGCTTATAGACTTACAGCCCATAACCACAAAAACACCCGCCATATAAGCGAGTGTCTCTGATAAAAGGTATGAGTAAGTCTATAAGCCGGGTTCTGTATTCGACGATCATCTATCTAGGCCGTACATTTCTGCATGGCTCAAGCCACCTCCCCGGGACTGACGGGCAGTCATTGCGTCCCTCCACGGTGTTGCTCCAGGTGGGGTTTACATAGCCGACAAGTCGCCAAGTCGCTGGTGAGCTCTTACCTCGCCTTTCCACCCTTACCATAAGGCGCAAGCCTAATATGGCGGTATATCTCTGTTGCACTTTCCTTAAAGTCACCTTCACCGGGAGTTACCCGGCACCATTGCCCTATGGAGCCCGGACTTTCCTCATCTACGCCTTTTCAGGCAGTATCTGCGATCATCTGGCTTACTCATAAATTGAGAACGTTAAAGTTCTCTCAAGACTGTTAATTATAGTTGTTGAATTAATATAAGTCAAGCAAAATTAAATGGGTCAGCTTCCACTATACTGCAAATTATTTCAAGTTCCTTAAATCTTTTGCTTAGGGTATCCCTTAATTTAGGCAAAATGATTCGTTCTGTTGCAAAATGCCCCGCATCAACAATGCACAGACCCATTTGAGCGGCATCTAACGCAGTATGGTACTTTATATCACCTGTTACCAAGACATCAGCCTTGCGGCTTTTTAAGTTCTCCAGATCGTCATCAAAGCTGCCGCAAAACACTGCAATGTTTTTTACTTTTTCAGGTTTATTACCGATTATTCTGAGATTCTCTATTCCTAAGTTTTTCTTAATATCTCTAACAAATTCATCAAAACTCGTATAATCCGGTAATTCCCCTATCTTTCCCATTCCTAAGTCAAAATTTAATCCTTTTGGAATGTACGTTTTCAAATTCTTACAATTCCTAAGTTGTAAGTTCTCTGCCAGAGTATCATTAACTCCCCCCGGGGCTGTATCGAGATTTGTATGTGCACTAACAACTGTTATATTGTTTTTTATCAGCTTTGCTATCTGAGCTCCTTTGAAAGTTTCCATATCTATGGCTTTCATCTTTGAAAAGATAAAAGGATGATGAGAAATAATCATTTGAGCACCATTACTTTCAGCTTCAGATATCACGTTAGCTGTTACATCCATACAAAGTAGTATTTTTGTTATATTGCTGTCCCTGCTGCCAACCATTAGCCCTACACTATCCCACTCCTCAGCATATCGCCAAGGTGCAATTTCATTTAAATAATTAAGTACATCTCCTGCATTCATTTTTTTCACCCTTACAGATAATATATTTATAGTTTTTCAATCAAATTTATATAATCTATTTTTTGTCTTAAATATTGACTTTTAAGCGCATCATTTTCTTTCATTTCTTCCAACTGTTCAAGTACTTTATCAATCTGCTGTACCTTCATTCTACAATAAGCACCAAGTAATGGATCTTTTTTTTCTATAAGTCTTTGTCCAACATAAAGTTCAAAATCAGAGTATTGTTTCTCATTTCCACTGAACTTAGCAGACAGCACAAAGTATATTTTAGGACCTTCTGCAACCATTTCTTCATCATATATTTCAAAAGCGTTGTCATACAACCATTTTCGCACTACATGAAGATCATTCATAGGTTGTAATACCAGAGTATCAGCATTAACTGTTTTTGGCTTATTGGCCTCTAAAAGCTCCGTCAAAAGCGTTCCACCCATTCCGGCAATGATTATTGAGTCCGCTTCATTAATTTCTATAGTATCCAAGCCATTACCAAGTCTGGTTTCTATCTTTTCAGATAATTTATATAAAGAAATATTGTTACTAGCCATCTTTACAGGTCCTATTTTAACATCTGATGCAATTGCCTTTTGGCAAACACCATTCTGAACCAGATAAATAGGAATATATGCGTGGTCAGTTCCTATATCTGCCAACACATTACATTTAGGAACTTTATCAGCAATTAATTTGAGCCTTCCCTTTAAATTTAAAATCAAAACATCCTCCAAATATTGTAACTAATATGGTCATTTTCTGTATCACCAGATTAAATTATACACATACTAAAGATAATTAATCAATGTTTGATTTAAAAGTAGGACATAAAATATGAAACGAGGTATCTTCTGTGAGCTTTTTCAAGAATAAGAATAGTGGCAGCGATATTGAAACCCCCATATCAAGCATTCTTTTGGGAAGGGACATTTTAGGTGTTAATCCACATAACTCTGCATTAAATAAAACAACTATTGATTTGCAGGACGAAAAGTTGAGTACGGACTATACCAACAGAATAAAATAAAAAGAACACGCATCTGCGTGTTCTTTTTATTTGGTGGGCCTTCAGGGACTCGAACCCCGGACCAACCGGTTATGAGCCGGTTGCTCTAACCAACTGAGCTAAAGGCCCGAATTGGCTCCTCAAGTAGGACTTGAACCTACGACCCTGCGGTTAACAGCCGCATGCTCTACCGACTGAGCTATTGAGGAATATCTCTATGCCTCTCATTTGAGGGCTTTGCTCTCTCGAGCACATAAACTATTATACTTACGAACTATAAACTGGTCAACACCAAAATAACCATAAATAGACTATTTAAATAGTTTATTGTCGTTTTTCTTACTTATATTAAACCAATCGAATAATATCTATTATTTTTAGTTTTCTAAAAAATGGCTATCAAGGTGCAAAAAAACCCCCTATCCTTGATTTATTTCGGATAGCGGGTCCATAGATTAGTCTAAATAATCCTTTAACTTTTTGCTTCTGCTTGGATGTCTCAATTTTCTTAACGCCTTTGCCTCTATTTGACGAATGCGCTCTCTGGTTACATTAAACTCCTTACCAACTTCTTCAAGAGTCCTTGCTCGTCCATCATCCAAACCAAATCTTAGCCTTAGAACCTTTTCTTCACGTGCAGTTAAAGTATCCAGCACGTCAATAAGCTGTTCTTTAAGCAAAGTAAATGCAGCAGCTTCTGCAGGAGCCGGAGCATCATCATCTGGAATAAAGTCACCCAAATGACTGTCTTCTTCTTCTCCTATAGGAGTTTCCAGTGATACTGGCTCTTGTGAAATTTTCATAATTTCACGAACCTTGTCTACAGACATACCAATTTCTTTTGCAATTTCATCGGGCTGTGGCTCTCTACCCAACTCCTGCAACAATTGTCTTGAAACTCTAATCAATTTATTAATAGTTTCTACCATATGAACAGGAATACGGATAGTTCTCGCCTGGTCGGCAATTGCCCTTGTGATAGCTTGTCTTATCCACCATGTGGCATAGGTACTGAATTTAAAACCTCTTCTATAATCAAATTTTTCAACTGCCTTAATCAATCCAAGATTACCTTCCTGAATCAAGTCAAGGAACTGCATACCTCTGCCAACATACCTTTTGGCTATGCTGACAACAAGCCTTAAATTTGCCTCGGCCAATCTTCTTTTTGCTTCAATATCACCGTTTTCCATTCTATGAGCAAGATCAATTTCTTCATCTGCTGATAAAAGAGGGACTTTACCAATTTCTTTAAGATACATACGTACAGGGTCATCTATACTTATGCCCTCCGGAATACTAATATCAAGTTCCTCGTCCGTTAGCTGAATCTCTTCCATTTCAGCTTCCATATCGCCAACTACATCAACTCCCATTGTTTCAAGGGTTTCGTATATTTTTTCAATATGCTCCGGCTCAAGCTCGATTTCCTCAAAGGCATCTATAATCTCTTTGTAGGTCAGCATTCCTTTTTGCTTTCCTCTATCTATTAGTTCCTTTAGTAATGCCTTTCTACTCTCCTGACTATGTTTCACTTATTTCCCCTCCTTTCAAGCTCAATTACAAACCTTTTTTCTTTATAGCTATATTCGATACAATACTGCTTAATTCCCGATTTAATAATTCAACATCTCCTTCTGTCAGATCACTACTCTTTTTAAGCTCGATTATTTGATTTTTTCTTTCTTCCAAGCTAAACAGGTCTATCTTTCTAATTATATCCAAAGCCGCTTTTTTATTATCCTCAAATATACTCTGAGACTGCACTATATTTGCAAAACTTTCTGCCATCCCGGGAGAAAGTTTATTTAATATTTCACCCGTTAATATCCCTGCCTTACTTTCAATTCTTTCCACTGCAAAATCAAATGCATTTTTTACTTCATCTGATTCAAAACTGTCCCAACTAATAACATCTTTAATGCTAAAGTATACATTATTATCGATGCATATAGTTGCCAACAGCATTAATTGCAGTCTTACCAACCATTCTTCCTGATTCTTAACAACTGTACTCTTTCGTATTGGATTTCGGCTAAAATTATTACTTCTAGGTACTTGTTGCTTAAAATTTGAATCTGCTTCCTTTTGTTGCTTTGCTATTTCTGATAAAATTGATTGTGTACTTACTCCCAACTCATCAGATAATTTTTTTACATAAAGTTCTTTTTCTACATTATTGTCAATTTTGTCCAATATAAGTACAGCTTTATCAAGAAACCTGACTTTTCCTTCATTTGTTGAGGTATCTATATCATTTTTTAGCGAACCAAGCTTAAAATCAAGCAAACCTTTTGATCTATCAACAAGTTGTTTAAACTCTGTAACTCCATGAGCCTTAATAAACTCATCAGGGTCCTTACCTGATGGTATTGTTAAAACCCTAACATTACAGCCAATTTCATTTAATAAATCAAGGCTTCTGAATGCAGCAGCCTGGCCAGCTGAATCAGAATCAAAGGAAAGAACTATTTCTTCAGTGTACTTCTTCAAAAGTCTGCCCTGATTTTCTGTTAATGCTGTTCCTAAAGGAGCAACTGAGTTTATTATTCCACATTGGTGTAATGATATAACATCCATATAACCTTCTGATAAAATCAATTGTTTGGAACAAGCACTTTTTGCAAAATTCAAGGCATACAAGTGTTTACCTTTCTGATAAACTTCAGTTTCAGGAGAATTCATGTATTTTGGCTGAGACGAATCAAGAACTCTCCCTCCAAAGGCTATTACATTTCCTCTTATATCAAATATTGGAAACATAATCCTACCTCTAAATCTATCGTAAATTTTACCACTTTCTTCCTTATATATAACAAGCCCACTTTGTTTAATGGATGAATCACTAAAGCCTTTTGCCTTTAAGTGTTTATATAGTATATCATATCTGTCCTCGGCATAACCTATACCAAACTTGGCTATAGTTTGTTTCTGTATCTTCCTGTTCATTAAATATGAATTTGGAATATTATTTTTTTCATTGTTAAGGTTGTCTCTAAAAAACCTGGCTGCTTCAAGATTTATCTCCAGTAGCTCCTTTTTTAAACCAGCTTTCTCGTCATTACGAACACCTTCGGTTATATCCGGAATCTGAATCTTAGCTCTATCAGCAAGAAATCTCAAGGCTTCCGGAAAATCCAGATTTTCAATGGACATAATAAAGTGTAAAACGTTTCCGCCTTTACCACATCCAAAGCAATGAAATATCTGTTTTACAGGCTCAACAGAAAATGATGCTGTCTTTTCATTATGAAAAGGACATTTTCCAAAATAATTCTTTCCTTTCTTCTCCAGCTTGACATATTCTGATATAACACCGACAATGTCATTACTTACTCTTATCTCTTCAATAAGGTCGTCTGGAAATAAATTTGCCATTATGCTCAATATCCCTATCTACTTATTTTTACTCATATGCAAATATTATAGACATATCTGCTATAATTTATTTTAAACCTAGCCAAAATCACTTAATATGTGTTCGACATTATTATTAATAATCCTTCTTTTTTAATAATATTTTTAATAACAAATTCAATCAATAAAGCCTTAAATCGCACAAAAAAAGCATGTTCTGCTAGAACATACTTTATAATCCAATTAATTAACTAATCTTTATGCTATGCAATCATATATAACATCATAAACGCTAACCGGAGTAACTGAATTCGAGTACAGCAAGTAAATAAGGTTATTTATACCTGTTTTGGATGGAAGAACATCCGGAATAAATGCCTTTTCAATTCCTCCCACATCGTATTCCATAATAACTTGTATGCCATACGTAGTAGTGGAATTAGTCTGTTCACTTGCGATAAGATAGTACTTGAGATATAGTTCCTTTTCTTTACCTTCGGAGACAACAACTTTTTTTGAGTAAATAAGATTTGTTTCATAATCTCTCATTCCTGCTCTCCTCCTTCGCATCTTTTTATGGTAATTATAATATATTGGGATATATTAAACTATACAAAAGTTTTATTCTAATTCGACCAACTTTACATAAAAGTTTTACTCGCTTGATGAATTTTGTCGAATAACGGATTATTATCAATTATTAACATTGCTGTTCTAAACTATAAGTGTTACTATTTTACTTGTACGTAAAATCATTTTTATCTAATAACCTATGTATATGCATGTTCTATAGAGTTTTCTTTACTTAATCAGAGGTCTAAATATTTAGGGGGTTAATATATGAATAGTAATCAAAAAGATAAAAAAGCCAAATTTAATATGTTAAGTTCAGCTATATGTAATATGGCTGATTTACCAAAAAAGATGATTAAATATGCCACTCCGGCTGCACTTTTATTGATAATATTAGGCACGGTATTTTTTATTATTAACAGAACAAGTAATAGCTATAGCATTATTTTTGATAGCACAGCAAAATCATTTATCACTAACAGCTTTTATCTTTTATGTGAGTTTCTCATAGCAGCCTTTGTAATTGATATCGTTATCAAGAAAAAAGCGTGATTTCGCCACATAACTTAACTATCGCCTGCGGGTTCCTATTGGAACCCGTATTTTTTCAATGCTATAAAAAAAGACTGCTGAACAAATCTGATGTCCAACAGTCTAGTATTTTTATTAAGCTTTTGCTGGTTTTCCTGAAATCTTCTTCTTTTTCTGACTTTCCTTCCACATTACATACAGCGGGCTTGCAATAAATATTGATGAATAACATCCTGCTGTAATACCTACAATCAACGGGAAGCTGAATTGTTCCATTGAATTTATACCGTTTATTTTAGAGAATATATATACAGTAGTTATTGCTATTAAGGAAGTAACAACTGTGTTTATTGATCTGTTTAAAGTCTGGATTATACTGCTGTTTACCAATTCAGGAAGAGGCACTTTTCTGAGCAGTCTGTTGTTTTCTCTGATACGGTCATAAATTATAACTGTATCATTCATAGAATACCCAACAACAGTCAACATTGCCGCAATAAATGACTCATTCAATGGTATCTGGAAAATAACATATACAGAAAGCATTACCAAAACATCATGAATAACTCCTACAACCGCAAATACACCGGCCGATAACCCTGACATAGCTTTGAATCTGTACCAAACATATAATATAATCAATACAAAAGCTATAACAATAGCCTTCAAGCCGTTATTCATTATTTCCTTACCAATGAACGGTTCAACACTTTCTTCACTTACAACAGCGTCTTTAGCATTAAGCTTAAACTCTTTTACAACTGCTTCTTCAACTTTAGTCAATTCAGTGTTTGAAAGTGTATCCTGACTTCCTATGCTTATTTTTATTATATCAAAGCTCTTAGCGTTTGCACCATTTACATCGTATGAAGTTGACTTCTGAACCTTTGCAGGTTTATTTAATGTCTTTGTAACAAAATCTGCGATTTGAGTCTGTAAATCCTGAGTGTTTTTCTCAGTAAACATTTTATCATTTGCTCTCATCTCTATTATAGTTCCGCCTTCAAACTCTATATCAAGTTTAAAGCCTTCAACTAAATACATAGCAACACCTGATAAAATAATTATGGCTGAGAGTATAAAAAAGTAGTATCTCTTAGCATATAAATTAACCATTTGCTTTTCCTCCTCTCATACTTACGCCATATAACCAATGGTGTTTTGCAACTTCAATATCCTGTATGGACTTCAGCATTATTCTGGAAGCTGTTACAGCAGTTATAAAGCTTAATACAACACCTATTCCCAGAGTATATGCAAAACTCTGTATAGGGCCTGTACCAAATTTCCATAATACTACGGCAGATATAAGAGTAGTTACGTTTGAATCAAGTACAGCTGAGAAGGCTCTCTTAAATCCTACATCAATTGCAGCATGAAGAGTCTTTCCGTTTTTGATTTCATCCTTAATTCTTTCAAATATTATAACGTTGGCATCAACGGCCATACCTATTGTCAGTACAAGACCCGCAATACCCGGTAAAGTAACAATTATATTTGTCCAGGACAATGCCAGTAACTCCATAACCGTATGGAGAATTAATGCAATACTTGCAATTAATCCCGGTAATCTGTAATAGAAAATCATAAATAAACAAATCAGTATAAGTGCCACTATAAATGCATTTATACTTACATTAAGTGCGTTAGATCCAAGGGTAGGGCTTATATTATTTACCTGTCTTGCTTCTAACTTAAATGGCAATGAACCTGACTTAATAAGACCGGCGAGATTTTTAGCCTCGTCTCTTTGTTCATCACTGGCAGTACCACCAAGAGTAATTCTAGCGGAAGTGCCGGTAATCTGTGTCTGAACGTTTGGAGCACTGACTAAATCATTATCCATAAATATTGCTATAGGTTTACCAATAAGTCTTCCTGTTGCTTCTGAAAACTTTTTTCCGCCCTCTGATGTAAGTTTCAGTGCGACACAATAACCACCATTTTCGCCATCAATTTCAGGAGTGGCATCTTTTACATCTCCACCTTCAAGAATAATCTTATTGGTTGGAAGATAGTTTCCATTTGCATCTTTTTTGCTTGTGTCAACCTCTTGGAAGGTTAATAATGCGGTTTTACCAATTTCTTCTATTGACTTCTGTGGATCGAATGCTTCGCCTTTTTTGTGTGGTATTTGTACTAGAATGTATCCCTTATCTTTATCTACAGTGATAACTCTGTCAAAGATATTTTTAGAATCCAATCTCTTACCTATGATAATTCTTGCAGCATCCAAGTCTTCAGCTTTTGCCTTGCTTTTGTCCTTTGTTACTGCGTAAAGTCTAGCATCCACGCCTCCCTGAATGTCAATACCCGTTCTAATTTCCTTAACACCTGGTATTTCAAAACCTAAGATAGAACCATAAGCTGCTATCCAGGTCAAAATTCCGATGATAAGCAATATCGAGAAAAATTTAACCGCGTTGCTTCCTCTCATTTGTAGTATTCCCCCTTAAATTATAATCCACTTACGCCATTATATAACTTACAAAAATGCTAGTCAATAAATAAGTCTCAATATTAAACATAAATTTACAAATTAAGTAATTAATTTTGTTTATATTTTAACTAATGAATTAAACATGTCATCCTTTGTAAGATATAAAATGAATTTAAAATGAATATCCTGTGATTATAGGATATTCACTTTTGCTGAAAACTATTTATTTGTAAAATTTTAACAGATTAATATACTCATTTGCATTACATTTGATTTCAGCAATCTCTTGGTCGGACAATGTCCTTTTAACCTCAGCCGGACTGCCTGCAACAAGACAGCCATCCGGTATTTTAGTCCTTGGTGTAACTACACTTCCGGCAGCTACAAGACAATTGTTGCCTATTTCCGCGCTGTCAAGCACTATTGCACCCATTCCCACAAGTGTATTATTCCCTATGCTGCAGCTGTGCAAAATTGCCCCGTGCCCGATTGTTACATGAGAACCCAATTTCACTTCAATACCCGTTTTGCAATGTAATATACAGCCTTCCTGTATATTTGTATTATCACCGACAACTATACTATCGATGTCTCCTCTTAAAACCGCATTGTACCAGATAGTTGTATTTTCACCCAAAACTACGTCTCCAATAACTGTACTGTTTGGTGCAACAAACGCAGTCTCGTGGATTTTAGGTGTGATGTTGTTAAAATCCTTTATCACAATGAACCCCTCTATTCTTGAGTTTTTATCCAGATTGCACATTCTACTCTCTTTTTCTCAAGTTCGCAACCAATTTTGTATGGAACATTAATATCATTATTAAATTGGTACGCATTTGCAGCACACCCTCCACTGCAATAAAATTTAGCCCAACATTCAGCGCAGTCCTTTTTTGTGTAAACATTTGACTTTTGAAAATCTTTCTGAAAATCACTATTGAATACACCTTCATGAACATTGCCCATTCTAAACTTCTCATCTCCCACAAACTGATGGCAAGGATATAAATCGCCTTCCGGCGTTACAGCCAGATACTCATGTCCTGAACCGCATCCCCCAAGTCTCTTGATGACACAAGGTCCCTGTTGCAAATCAATCATAAAATGAAAGAAATTAAAGCCGCAATTCTCACTATCTCTTTTTACATATTCTCTTGCAAGGTTTTCATACTCTTCAAAAAGTTTTGGGAGATCCTGTTCACGGATGTCATAACCGGAATCTTTAGCAGCAACAACAGGCTCTATAGATATCTGCTTGAAGCCCTGATCAGCCAGATGAAGTACATCTTCGGAAAAATCAAGATTTTCTCTTGTAAAAGTACCTCTTACATAGTAATTATCCTGATTTCTAGATTCTGCCATATCCTGAATTTTAGGAAGTATTCTTTCATAAGTACCTGAGCCATCAACTCTTGGCCTCATATTGTCATTTGTTTCCTTACGTCCGTCAATACTGAGAACCACATTATGCATATTCTTATTAATGAAGTCTTTTATTTCATCATTTAATAATACAGCATTCGTAGTAATAGTAAATCTGAAATTCTTGCCAGATTCTTTTTCTCTGATTCTGGCATATTCAACAATACCTTTTACCACGTCAAAGTTCATCAGCGGTTCTCCTCCGAAAAAGTCCACTTCCAAATTACGTCTGCCTGCTGATTTTTCAATCAGAAAATCTATTGCTTTCCTGCCTGTTTCAAGATCCATCATGGTTCTGTGACCACCAAAACTTCCGGTGGAAGCAAAACAATACTTACATCTTAAGTTACAGTCATGACAAATATGTAAACATAAAGCCTTTACTACCGGTTTTCTTTCCCACTTATTTAAAGCATCTGAATATACATCCTCACTAAAAAGCAAACCTTTGGATTCAAGTTCTGCAATTTCCTCAAAGGCATCTTCAATAACTTGTCCTGAGTATTTTTCTGATAGTAATTCAACTATTTGTTCTCTTGTTTCATTCTTATATAAATCTACTACATCAAAAGCAGCATCATCAAATACATGGACAGCACCGCTGTTTATGTCCAAGACTATATTGGTATCGTACATAGTATACTTGTGAATCATTTAAAGAAACCTCCTAAAGCTAAAAAATCCTGGATACAACACCGGGTTAGAACATTTAAAAAAGTGAAAAGTGTAAAATCACCTTTCACTAATTTATAAATTCATACATATTAAGAAAAATCAATATGCATATCTAATATTACTTATTTTCGCAGCTTTGATTAGCAACTGTGCATGATGTCTTGCAAGCTGACTGGCAAGAAGTCTGACATTCGCCACATCCACCTTTTGCAAGGCTATTTTTAAGAGTAGCATTGTTAATAGTCTTTATATGTTTCATTATGTAGTCCCCCCCATCAATTTTCTTAGCCGATTATAGCATATCTATTTAGTTTTGAAAAGCCATTTTTTAGAAAACCGTTATCGTAAATTAATCCCAAAAATGCCACCAAGGCACCCCACAATAGCACCAATAACCACTGATAACATAACCTGAACATCAACTTTAAAGTTCAGGAACACAAGACTGCTGGCAATGTATAGTAAAGCCACATAAAGGATTCCCACAAAGCAGCCGTTCATCCAGCCTTTACTCTTAACATTTTTTGTGGAGTAAGCTGAAGCCACCAGTACACTCAATACAGTTGTAATAAGAACTGCAATATAGGTGTGTTTTTCAGGAAAATCCGTATATGTTAAAAACAATGCGAACCCTAAAAAACACGGAAGCGTTATAAGAAAAGCAATCATTAAGCCTTTTACTACTCGCAGCAGGTTTATGTGTTCATCCAGTGTTTTTTTTATCCCAGGTGTCTGTACGCCCATAGTGTACCTCCAAAAATATAATATAAAATCTTCTTTGTATATCATATTTTTGAGGTAGTCCACTTAGAACAAGTTGGTTATAATTAATTATATTTTGCTTATTAGCCTTCAACAGGCTTTACAACATCTTTAATTGCCCAACGCTTTACAAGTATCTTATTTTTATCAACACCGGATTCGATATATATTTCGTCATCTTTTATGTTTATAATCTTACCTGCTATACCTCCGATAGTTGTAACACCCCATCCAACTTGAAGTGAATTAAGCATTTGCTGGGTCTTCTTTTCCTTTTTTTTCTGTGGGAGAATGAGCATTACATACATAAGTCCCAGAATTAAAGCCATAGGTAATACTAATTGAATTAACGCCGCCATTACTAAAGCCTCCTGTAAATATTTTTATTTAACACAGTTAAACTGTATTATCCTATTATTTAGTATAGCCATATTTCAGATAAAATTCATCCCTGAAGCTGGCGAGCCTATCATCCATTATAGCTTGTCTTACTTGTTTCATCAAGTTTATTAAGAAATATAAGTTGTGCCAGGTTGTAAGCCTTAAACCCAAAAGTTCTCCGCATTTGACAAGGTGTCTGATATAAGCTCTTGAATAATTTCGGCAGACATAGCAATCACACTCAGGGTCCAGCCTTGAAAAGTCTCTTGAGTATTTTGCATCACGAATTATAACTCTGCCTCTGTTTGTAAGTACTGTACCATTTCTTCCTATTCTTGTGGGAAGAACACAGTCAAACATATCAATACCTCTCATGGCTCCCTCAATAAGATAATCAGGCGTACCAACCCCCATCAGATATCTGGGTTTGTCCGCCGGCATAAGAGGGGCCGTATAGTCCAGTACCTCGTACATAAGCTCAGCAGGCTCACCAACGCTTAAACCGCCTATTGCATAACCCGGAAAATCCAATTCCTTTAGTTGGTTAGCACTCTCTATCCTCAACTCTTTGTACATTCCACCCTGAATTATACCGAAAAGTGACTGTTTTTCCGTATCTATATGAGCTTCCTTACATCTCTTTGCCCATCTTGTTGTACGCTCCATAGACTTCTTAACGTAATCGTATTCAGCCGGATAAGGGGCACATTCATCAAAAGCCATTATTATATCTGCACCGAGATCATTCTCTATTCCCATTACTGATTCCGGCGTAAACACATGTTTTGAACCATCCAGATGAGATTTGAAGGTTACACCTTCTTCCGTAATCTTTCTGAGTCCGCTAAGACTGAATACCTGAAATCCGCCACTATCCGTTAGTATAGGTCTGTCCCAGTTCATAAAACCGTGAAGGCCTCCTGCCTGCTTTACTATATCCTGGCCGGGCCTAAGGTAGCAATGATATGTGTTGCTTAAAATTATTCTCGCATCTATCTCCTTTAGTTCTTCCGGAGACATTCCTTTAACAGTTGCAAGTGTACCAACAGGCATAAAAACAGGGGTATCAAATGAGCCGTGAGGTGTATGCACCTTGCCTAATCTTGCCCCAGTCTGCTTGCAGGTTTTTATTAATTCATAAGTAACTGCTGCCATAGTAATTACCTTTCTATTAATTAGTTTATTTAATAAACATTGCATCTCCGAAGCTGAAAAATCTGTATTTTTCTTCCACAGCTACGTTGTATGCATGCATCACATTATCTCTGCCGGCTAAAGAACTTACCAGCATTATAAGTGTTGACTCAGGCAAATGAAAGTTTGTAATAAGTCTGTCTACCACTTTAAACCGGTAGCCGGGATATATGAAGATATCTGTCCAGCCATCGCAGGGAGCAATCCTACCGCTTTTCCCAACAGTTTCAAGTACCCTGCAGCTGGTAGTACCAACAGCTACAACTTTTTTACCTTTTTGTCGTGTATCGTTTATTATATCACATGTTTCCTGACTTATTGAATAGTATTCCGAATGCATTTTATGTTGAGTTATATCGTCAACTTTCACAGGTCTGAAAGTACCAAGACCGACATGAAGCATTACATATGCTATTTTTACACCTTTTCGAGTCAAAGAATCCAAAAGTTCTTTTGTAAAATGCAGTCCGGCAGTTGGCGCAGCGGCCGAGCCATTAACCTTGGCATATACAGTCTGGTATCTTTCCGGATTTTCAAGCTTTTCAGTAATGTATGGCGGCAATGGCATTATACCTACCCTGTCCAGTATTTCTTCAAAAACGCCGTCATATATAAACCTGACAAGTCTGTTTCCTTCATCGAGTACTTCAAGAATTTCTGCCTTTAGCTCTCCATTTCCAAAAACAAATCTGCTTCCCGGTTTTGCCTTTTTGCCGGGTCTTAAAATTACCTCCCACTTGTCTCCTTCAACCCTTTTGAGCAAAACAAATTCTATCTTTCCGCCTGTACCCTCTTTTTCGCCTAAAAGCCTTGCAGGTATAACTCTGGTATTGTTCAGAACCAAACAATCACCTTCATCCAGATAGTTAACTATATCCGTGAATAATTTATGTTCAATCTCTCCGGTTTCCTTATTCAGCACCATCAGTCTGGACATATCCCTCTTTTCCATGGGATGCTGTGCGATAAGTTCCTCCGGAAGGTAATAATCGAAATCGTGCAAGTCCACCTAAAATAACCTCCAATTTTTCTTCTATTATTATGTCTGTTTATTATAAATAACAATCATAAAACTTATTGCATAAAATAAACCAATAAATATCATACATTATAATTGTTTATATTACAAATATTATTGCCATACATAATCTTTTTTTGTATAATTTATGAGATAATCGTATGAAGTTCCATATGCTCTTATATTTACTTAGGGACAACAAGTCCCCATGTTTTGAGAGTAAATTTTTAATATAAATGGATGGAGGATTCAAAATGAAGGTAGCAAAATTTGGAGGAACCTCTTTAGCTAATGCAGAACAGATTAAAAAAGTTTGCAGTATCGTCCTTGCTGATAGCGAGAGAAAGGTTATTGTAGTATCTGCTCCCGGTAAAAGGGATAGTTCAGATACCAAGGTTACTGATTTACTTATTGCTTGTGCACAAAAACACCTGCAGACAGGAAATGCAGACGCAGAACTTGAGGCTGTTGTAAAGAGGTTCAAGGATATAGCTAATGAACTTGGGCTTGATGATGAAATTGTTAAAATGATTAAGTCCGATTTAGAAGAAAGACTTAAACTCGATACTTCTCACACAGGTATGTTTATGGATGCCATGAAAGCTGCCGGAGAAGATAACAGTGCCAAATTGGTAGCTGCATACTTGAACAGTATAGGCGAAAAGGCAGAATATGTATCCCCTAAAAAAGCAGGGTTACTCATGAGTGATGAATTCGGAAACGCACAGGTTTTGCCTGAATCCTATGAAAACCTTAAAATGATTAACAGTATTGAAGGAATTGTTATCTTTCCGGGCTTCTTTGGTTACACTAAAGACGGAAAAGTTGCAACTTTCCCACGTGGAGGTTCAGATATAACCGGTTCCATTTTAGCAGCAGCATTAAAGGCTGATTTGTACGAGAATTTTACTGATGTAGATGCTGTGTATGCAGCTCATCCCGGACTGGTTCACAATCCTGTTGCAGTACCTGAACTGACTTACCGTGAAATGAGAGAATTATCATATGCCGGTTTCTCAGTATTACATGAAGATACACTGGTTCCGGTTTTTATGGCTGGTGTTCCGGTTTGTATAAAAAACACTAATAACCCATCTGCTCCGGGAACAAAGATTTCCCTCACCAGAGACTATTCACCCAACCATGTTGTTGGAATAGCAAGTGATGCAGGGTTCTGCTGTATCTATGTGAGCAAATTTATGATGAACAGAGAAGTAGGCTTCGGAAGAAAGCTCCTTCAAATTCTTGAAGATGAAGGTATTTCATATGAGCATACTCCTTCAGGCATTGACAACATATCTATAATACTAAAACAGAACCAACTGAAGGCAGGTATAGAACAAAAAATAATTGACCGTATCAAAGATGAGTTAAAGGTTGACGATGTTTCCATTGACCACGACCTCGCAATGATAATAATCGTTGGCGAAGGTATGAAGAATACCGTAGGAACTGCTTCAAGGGCCACAACTGCATTAGCCAAGGCATCCATAAGTTTGGAAATGATTAATCAAGGTTCATCAGAAATAACAATGATGTTTGCTGTAAGAGAGAACGAAGCACACAAAGCTGTTATATCTCTCTACAATGAATTTTTCCTTAACAAGTTATACAAATAATATATAAAAAGGGGCTCATTTTTAGTGAGTCCCTTTTTATATATCTAAACTGTTTCTTTCTATTTCTTAATCTCAACCTTAGTTCCGGTGTAATAGTGTGTCAGTATTTGTTCATATGTAAAGCCTGCTTTTGCCATACCCATGGCACCTTCCTGACTCATGCCTACCGCATGTCCCCAGCCCTTGCCCGTAAAAACATATTCCTGGGTATTTGCCGAGACAACAGATTCTTTACCATCTGCCCCGATAATAGTTACTTTCTGGTTTGAATTATTATAAGATTTTTCCCCGCTGCTTGTTATTACTTTTATTTGGTTCAACGATACATTTTCTATTTTTTTATTAACCTGAACATTTAGATTTGCATCAGAAGAAATATTATACATTTGGCTTGGAAGACTAAGAAAAGTCCTGCACTTATCTCTTACGATTGTAACACCTTCAGGCTTCAATGTCCCAGTTATAACAACTTCAATCGGTCTTCCTGCCTCAGAGTACTTTGTAATCTTAATGCCCGTTACAGTTCCCAGTCCATAACTTTTCAGCTTTGCACTTATCTCATCTGCAGTGAACTTCATTGTCCAATTGTAGTTATAGGATTTCGCTGATTCATATTTGTCTTCAACACTTTTTAAGTATGGCAGGCTATTACCCCAAACATTTACAACGTCCTCGGTTCTGCCACCTGTAGACGCTGAATAGACTGTTTCAACAAGATTGCCGTTATAGGTTACAACCATATTTCGTGTCTCATCAATGGCTTTGGTTGTATTAGCATTTTCCGAACTATATCCTTTATATGCTTGGCAGTCAGTTGAAGCACACAAATTAAAACCGTACTTAGAATGCTTATTAATTGTTTTGTAAGAATAAGTTCTTGCTGCTATTGCCTGAGCCTTTAATGCTTCAATATTTGAATATGCAGGCATTTCATTGGGAACCACACCGTATAAATATTCTTCAAAAGGCAGTACATTAATAATTGTCATATCGCTGCCGGATATCCTATTAAGCTCAACTTGTCCTCGATATAAGCTCGTTCCTATTTTAATGGTATTTGGATTACCTGCTGAAGTTGCTCTTCCTCTTAAAACACTATTTGATGACGCATACATGAATAAGACTTTACCATTTTGGTCTGAACCGTAAATTCTTGAACCAGCCTCGGCAATTATGTTATATGTATTGTCTCCTAACTTTGACTTAACAGTATTCATGGCTGCCTGAGCAGTTGATTGACTAGCGTAAAAACCTGTCCATATTTGCCAACCTGAATCAGTATAAACAGGATATACAGTAATACCTTTCTTATTATAGCTTTGACTCAGTGAAACTGTATCATTATAAGTATTATATGTACCATTAATACGAATATGGTAAGGCCCGCTCGTTGGATTTCCGGTTGAAGCGACCGGTGTGAACTTCGTTCCGCTTTGTAGAAAGTAGCTGTCTTTTCTCAATGTAATTGTCTGACCGACAGCTAATTCATAAACATTATTATTTTTTCCTGTCTTTGCATCATACGCACAGAATGATACTCCTTTGTCGCTGCTGACATTAATCTGGCTCTGAGCAGTTGACCCATAATACAGACCTATTTTTATTAACGATAGCTCAGCCGCCGACGTATTCAAGTTGTTAAAACCGGTCAGCATCATAAATATCATTACAATGCATATAAATAAGGATATTTTTTTCATTAGTACTAAACTCCCCCACTTTTCCATTTTCTCCTTACTTCGACAAGTTCAAAAGTACATCCTGCCTTGTTTACTGAATTGTAACAATATTGAAATATAGTTCATATAATATAAAAATCAGATGTAAATAAATTGACACTTGATATAACGAATGTTATTATAGAAAAAAAGAATATATGCTAGATAGAGGTGCGTCTTTTATTAGTAAGCACAATGAGGATTCTGGGGTCTAATGATTTGTGCTGAAAGGAAAATACGCCGAAGGCAGTACTGTACCCCGAACATCGTAATGCCTGGTTTCAAGGTCAATAGCCTTGTGACTGTCATCATTCAAGAAATGGTGGAGCGCTATCTGTTATTAATTATATTTTACTATAATTGGTTAAACAGACGTCGGCGTTACTGCCGACGTTTTTTAATTATATTATTGTTTATGAAAGGGTGGGAACAATGAAAAAGCCAATTTTTACGGGCTCAGGTGTAGCAATTATTACCCCATTTACAAATGACGGTACTGACTATAATAAATTATCAGAACTGATTGAATATCAGATTAAAGAAGGTACTGATGCAATTATTATTTGCGGTACAACAGGTGAAGCATCTACCATGTATGATGAGGAACATAAGGCTGCAATCAAATTTACTGTTGAGAAGGTTAACGGAAGAATTCCGGTTATTGCAGGAACAGGAAGCAATCACACCGTTCACGCCGTGGCGCTTAGTAAATACGCTGAGGAGGTCGGTGCTGACGCAATTCTCACAGTTACCCCGTATTATAATAAAACTACTCAAAAGGGCTTATATGAACATTTTAAGATGGTTGCAAACAGCATAAAAATTCCTGTAGTGCTTTATAATGTTCCGTCCAGAACAAACCTTAATATAGCTCCTGAAACTATACAGGCCCTCTCAAAGATTGATAATATTGTAGGTTTAAAAGAATGTAATCTTTCTCAGATAGGAGACATCATTAACCTGTGCGGAGATGATATAACGGTTTATTCCGGAGAAGATGGAGCCATAGTGCCATTTTTGTCTATGGGTGCTAAAGGTGTTATCTCTGTTTTAGCAAACATTGCACCAAAAGATACCCATGATATTGTTGCTAAATATATCTCAGGTGATATTGATGGAAGCAGGAATCTGCAATTGAAAGCTCTTGACCTTATTAAGGCTTTATTCTGTGAAGTAAGTCCTATACCAATTAAAGCTGCCATGAACCTTATGGGAATGAATGTAGGAGGCTGCAGGCTGCCATTGGTTGAAATGTCAGATAAAAATCTGGAAATACTTAAAACGGAACTTGTAAAGTATGGTTTATTGCCATAACTAAAATACAGACATAGGATGTGGAATAGCTAATGATTAATATACTATTAAGTGGATGCAATGGAAAAATGGGTCAGGTAATTACCAGACTTTCTGATAATTTTCCTGAATTAAAGATTGCAGCAGGGTTTGATATTAATAATAATATAAATAACCCATACCCTGTTTTTACATCATTGACAGACTGTAATGTAGATGTTGATGTAATAATAGATTTTTCAAACCCGAAAGCATTTACACCTTTGGTAGAGTATGCTCAGGAAAAGCATTTACCACTGGTACTGGCTACTACAGGTTTGGCAGCAGAGCAGATAAATACTCTTAAAACCACTGTTGCCGGAAGAATACCGGTATTCTTCTCTGCAAATATGTCACTTGGAGTCAATTTACTTATTGACTTGGTTAAAAAGGCAGCTAAGGTTCTTGAAGACCAATTTGATATAGAAATCGTTGAAAAACATCATAATCAAAAAATTGATGCACCAAGTGGAACAGCACTTGCCATTGCTGACGCTATTAATGATTCACTTGATGATAAATATGAATATATGTATGACAGACATTCCAGAAGAAAGAAGCGCAGTAAGCAGGAAATTGGTATACACGCCGTGCGCGGAGGTACAATTGTGGGTGATCACTCTGTTATTTTTGCAGGAAACGATGAAATAATAGAAATAAATCACACTGCGTTATCAAAAGAGATATTTGCTGTAGGTGCATTAAAGGCATCAGTCTTTATTGCATCAAAAAAACCGGGATTGTATTCAATGTCGGAGCTTATTTCAGAAACCAACTAGTTAATGCTTCAAGGAGGTATTATTATGACCATTTTACCGGTTACAAGTATCAGTACAGTATACAATGTAGCATTAGTGGCAGTAGATAATCTTCCAAATGATATGGTTCTCATAGCGGGAATTTTCAATAAAATTGCAGACGAAAATATAAATATTGATATGATTAGTCAAAGTCCACCCTATAAAGGGAAAATCAATATTTATTTTAGTATACCTGCTGATAACATAATAAAGGTAATTACTATTTTAAACTCATTTAAAATAAAGGTTCCCAACCTGAGAATTGAAGTAGACTCAGACAGCACAAAAATTAGTGTCTTTGGAGAAGGCATGAGAGATAAACCCGGGGTAGCTGCAAAAGTTTTTGCATTAATGGCTGATAATGAAATTGAAATTAAACTTATCACGACCTCCGAAGTTGATATATCCTATCTCATATATGAAAAGGATGCTGATAAAGCTATTAATGCTATAAGACAAGAATTTAATATATAAAAGCTATTTAACGAAATATCTGGAACCCCCGTGTTTTAATGCATGGGGGTTTTATTGAGTTGGTTTAACTTTTAAATAGCTTAAACCAAAACAAAACCTCAAGCTATAAGCTTGAGGTTTTCATATAAATCCGGCGGAGACCTACTTTCCCGGGCCGTTTCCAGCCAAGTATTATCGGCACTGAGATGCTTAACTGCCGTGTTCGGTATGGGAACGGGTGTGGCCATCTCGTCATTTCCACCAGAAAATTTAAAATTGTGATAAGCTTCGTATTACTTACATACTACTAGCTTCTGACAATTTTGTTAACTTTTTTAAGATACTTTTGTACCTTCAGAACTGATTAATGTTATTCTTCTAAGAAGATGTGAAGCTCTCATTGTCTGGTTAAGACCTTCTACTTTTGAATACCTGTTTTCTTTGGGTCAAACCCTCGACCTATTAGTATCAGTCAGCTTAACACATTACTATGCTTACACTCCTGACCTATCAACCATGTAGTCTACATGGGGTCTTACCTATTGCTAGTGGGATATCTCATCTTGAGGTGGGTTTCACGCTTAGATGCCTTCAGCGTTTATCCCTGCCGAACTTGGCTACCCAGCTGTGCCATTGGTATGACAACTGGTGCACTAGAGGTTCGTCCATCCCGGTCCTCTCGTACTAAGGACAGATCCTCTCAAATATCCTGCGCCCGCGACAGATAGGGACCGAACTGTCTCACGACGTTCTGAACCCAGCTCGCGTACCGCTTTAATTGGCGAACAGCCAAACCCTTGGAACCTGCTACAGCTCCAGGATGCGATGAGCCGACATCGAGGTGCCAAACCTCCCCGTCGATGTGGACTCTTGGGGGAGATAAGCCTGTTATCCCCAGGGTAGCTTTTATCCGTTGAGCGATGGCAATTCCACTTTCATACCACCGGATCACTAAGCCCTACTTTCGTACCTGCTCGAGGTGTTTCTCTCACAGTCAGGCTACCTTATGCCTTTGCACTCGTTGCGCGATTTCCAACCGCGCTGAGGTAACCTTTGGACGCCTCCGTTACTCTTTGGGAGGCGACCGCCCCAGTCAAACTGCCCACCTGACAGTGTCCCTAGACCAGCTTATGGTCTCAGGTTAGAGTTCCAGTACTTTTAGAGTGGTATCCCAACGTCGACTCCTTGATGGCTGGCGCCACCAGTTCTCAGTCTCCCACCTATCCTGTACAAAAAATACCGAAACCCAATATCAAGCTACAGTGAAGCTCCATGGGGTCTTTCCGTCTAGTCGCGGGTAACTTGCATCTTCACAAGTACTACAATTTCGCCGGGTACGTTGTTGAGACAGTGCCCAAGTCATTACGCCATTCGTGCGGGTCAGAACTTACCTGACAAGGAATTTCGCTACCTTAGGACCGTTATAGTTACGGCCGCCGTTTACTGGGGCTTAAGTTCATGCCTTCGGGTTTCCCCTAAGCAATTCCCGTAACCTTCCAGCACCGGGCAGGCGTCAGCCCCTATACTTCATCTTTCGATTTAGCAGAGACCTGTGTTTTTGATAAACAGTTGCTTGGGCCTATTCTCTGCGGCCTCAATTGCTTGAGGCACCCCTTTTCGCTAACTTACGGGGTCAATTTGCCGAGTTCCTTAACAACGCTTCTCCCGCTCGTCTTAGGATTCTCTCCTCACCTACCTGTGTCGGTTTGCGGTACTGGTACCTTTAATCTGGATAGTGGTTTTTCTCGTCAGTGTGGAATCTGTCACTTCGGTACTTGTTTTCCCTCCGCATCACGTCTTCGAAACATCCGGCGGATTTGCCTACCGGACTATCTACCTCGCTTGCACGATCTTTTCCAGCTGATCGCTTGACTTATCCTCCTGCGTCCCCACCTCTCTCATAACGATTAACGGTAGTACAGGAATTTCAACCTGTTGTCCATCACTTACGCCTTTCGGCCTCAGCTTAGGTCCAGACTTACCCTGGGCGGACGAACCTTCCCCAGGAAACCTTAGGTTTTCGACGGTAAAGATTCTCACTTTACTCTCGCTACTTATTCCGGCATTCTCACTACTGCTTCGTCCACAAGTCCTTTCGATCTTGCTTCAACCTACAACAGTAAGCTCCCCTACCACCCTCGTGC
>NZ_CP119677.1:1590000-1782500 GCF_029318685.1 Ruminiclostridium papyrosolvens DSM 2782 | reverse complement strand
CGCTTGCAGAAACAATAATATTTACGTTAGGACGAAGCTCCATGTAGTTTTGTAGACCATTCAGAAATGGAAGTAGTCCTCTTTCTGCTATTTTTTCAGAAACCACAATTATTTTTGTATGAGACAAATTTATTTTTTTACTTAGATACCTTCCGGTTTTTCTGAAGCCTGAAATGAAATTATCAGTCTTGAAGGTTTTTATATCCGTTGTTTCCCCTTCTCCTGTAGCAATTGATTTTGGCACGGCACTCTGAAAGGTAAGATTAAACATATTGTTATCAGCTTCATCTATCCCGATTGCTACTACATAAGCTAAGTCTTCAATTTCTCTGTTATCATAGCAGCCTGTCAATGCTGTCGCAATTATTGATATGCATAAAATGCTGCAAAAGAGTTTGGCTATTTTACTCACAGTCTTGCCCTCCCTCATTTTCATAAGTTACTTTTTTTATAGAGCCTATAATCAGAACAATAATTGGCAGTAAAAGTGCTAAAATCCAAAGTATGTTTGCCATTTGGTTGCCCGGTATATGAAAAGGAAGTCCTCTCTTATAAAATGTCATAGTGTATAATATTACTGCCATTGGCAATATAATTGGCTGATGTCTGTCCAAATCCAGCGTTTTGGCAATTATATGGATTATGAAAGAAAACAAGGCCCCCATATATAATATTGATGCTAATGAAAATACCAAAACAAATACCGATTCTACTCTTTGTATATAATTTCCAACTTCAATAAGTCTCGCCATCTGAAATATAGGTATCTTTTTACCGGCTGCCATTTCGTAGGGATAAATTAATAAAAAGGATAACGTTGCCCAAAACAGTATTAATCCTGATATGGTTATTGATAAATAGCCTACACGTTTTAGATTCCTTCTCTTAAAAAACGGTATCAAAAAAAATATTAGCAGCAGCGGGGAAAATATATGCAAGCTTACAGTACTGCCGCTTATTAGTGAATTAACACCTTTTCCTAAAATCGGGAATAAGTTATCTATATGATATTCCGGGATAACGCCTATTGTTATTAATATAAAGCCTAAAATGCATATGGGTACTATAAAAGCACTTATGCGTGCAATAACTTCTATTCCGTAGTATGCAGCCGCAATCATTCCCACCAAAAAAAGAATGAGGATATATGCTAATGGAGATTTATCAAGTGATACTATTTTCAGCGAATGAGCATACTCACCTAAAAGAGACACTTCAAACAGCATAAGTAATAATGCTGCTAAAAGCCCTACAATTATTTTAAATACTTTTCCCGCTGACTTTTCACATATCTCAAGTAAACCAAGGCTTCCATGCTGTCTATAAAATCCGGTGGCTATGGCAAAGTAGATATACGCCATTATGGTTACTGCTATAGGTATAATCCATCCTGCACTCCCCCCCATACCTGCAGCATCTTTTGGAAAATATAATATTGCCTGAACAAAAATCATATTTATCAATAAACAGATTGATTCCCATGAACCAAATCCCTCTTTATTTCTCATTATCCTCACCTCCCTCCTCACCTTTATCACTGTGAGTCCATCCTCTGCTTACTTCAGGCTGTTTTATAATGTCCTTGGTATTAAGATAGTCAGGTCTTTTTTCCTGCTTCCACATAGGTTTTCTCATTATTTTGTCAGAATATTTTCCGTTTGTAATAGGCCCAAAAGGTGTGAGAAAAGGTACTCCGAAAGATTTTGACGATGCAAGGAGCAGAGAATTCAACAGCAGTCCTAATCCTATTCCAAAAAATCCCGCTATGGAGCCTAATATAATATAAGCAAATCTAATTATCCTTATGGAAAAGGACATAGAGAAACTGGGTATTGAAAAGGAGCCAAGTGCTGTAATAGCTACTACTATTATGAGTATTGGACTTACAAGATTGGCAGTAACCGCCGCCTGACCTAAAATCAAGCCCCCCACAATGCCTATTGTAGAGCCGATGGCTCCCGGCACTCTGATACCTGCTTCTCTTATAAGCTCAAATGAAAATTCCATTACTATTATTTCAATTACTGTCGGAAAGGGAACTATTTCTCTCGAAGCCTCAATTGCAAACAAAAGATTAGTTGGAATCATTTCCTGATGATAATTCGTTACCGCTATATACAGCCCGGGCAATAAAAGTGCTATGATAACGCCTATTATTCTTATCATTCGTATAAAATTTACATAAGGAAATCTTATATTTATATCTTCAGGTGTACTAAGGAATTCCGTAATTGTTGCAGGCATTACAAGTACATAAGGACTTCCGTCCAATATAACGGCTATGTTACCTTGGGCCAGCATTCTTGCAACAGTATCAGGTCTTTCAGTTGCAAATATCTGTGGTGCTGTCAGAAAAGTGCTGTCTTCCAATAGTTGCTCCAATTCCCCGGAATCAAATATATAATCAACTTTTATACTTTTAACTCTTTTTAATACTTCCTGTACAAGGGATTCATTTGCAATATCACGAATATACATGACAGCACAAGGAGTATTGCTTCTCTTACCTATAGTAAGCCCCTTGATAGTCAAGTCTTTATCCTTTAATATTTTTCTCAGAAGTGCTGTATTTGCCCTTATTTGCTCATTAAAAGCTTCCTGTGGCCCTCTTATGACAGTTTCCGAATTTGGCTCTCCCACAGCTCTGTGTTCCCACTTCTTAGTGTCCGCTGTGTATGCATACTCCAATCCATTCACAAATATAGCACACCCGCCAAAATTTATATTGCTTACAATATCTTTAAAGTTATTGACCTTTTTTAACTGATTAAAAGGTATAAGTCTGTTGAATATAAATTCTCCTGCATCCTTTACCTCTTGCTTTATATCAAAGTTTGATAAAATCATTAAAGGCTTAAGAATATTATTGCTTATAATACTGCTGTCCGTCATTCCGTCAATAAAAACAATGAAAGCCTGATAATTCTCATCTTGTACCGAAATATTGAACTCCCTGTAAATAATGTCACTGTTTTCAGGTATGTTATATATTTTTTTCATAATTCTTTTATTATTATCTATTTCATCCGAAACGTGCTCTTCAAGATATTCATCCTTATCAGGGCATTTTTCAAAGTAATCCTTTAACTCTTCACTATCAAATCTATCCATAGAAGAGGCATTTTTTGCCTTGCCACAATTTACTGACTTGGTTTCCTTCAACTCAAAATCATTTTTTATGCTTTTTTTTTCATATATAATGTATTTTCTTAGTCTTTTTACAATTCCCAATTTTAAGCTCCTTTGTATATAAATTATGCTTAGGTTTAAATGTATTATTTTATTTTGAGGTTACTTATATGCACTGTTTTCATTTCTTGAATAACTTTATTAATAATTGTAAATTTTGTAATCTATTTTTAACTTTAGTTTATTGATTTTTGCCTTGTTAATTGAGTCCCTATGTTCTATCATTATATATAAGCAACCAAATAATTACTGGCAGGTGAAATTAATGAATAAAAAAATAATTTCAGTTATAGTGACAATGATATTAGTATTAAACAGTTTCCCGGTCTTTGCATGGACGCCGGCTGAAAGCCTTACTTCCAGCTCCGTTGTTCTAATGGATACCGTAAGGGGACAAGTTCTTTTTGGAAAAAATGCTTATAAGCACTTATCCCCCTCAGTTATGTGTAAACTTATGACTGCGCTTGTTACCATTGAGAAAACTGATTTAAATGCTAAGGTTACAATAAGTAAAAATGCCGCCAGTTTTAATGGCCTCAATCTTGTGGTAGGAAACCAATATACTGTTGAAGATTTGCTTTATGCCGTAATGCTTTCACAGGGGAATGACGCCGCTGTAGCACTTGCCGAGTACGTAGGTGACGGTGATATTCAGAAATTTGTCAGATATATGAACACGAAAGCTAAGGAGCTTTCTTTAAAGGATACATATTTTGTAAATCCAACAGGACTTTATGAGAAATCACAATATACTTCTGCCAATGACATTGCCTTACTTATAAAGGCAGCAATATCAAATAATACTTTTAACGTAATATTTGGAGCCAGAGGTTTTGGTTGGCTCAATGGAAATGATTCTTCAATACTAACAAACCAAAATACACTTTTTTGGAGTTATAAAGGAGTCGACGGCGGAAAATTAGGCGCAAACACAAATCCTCAGAGCTTTTCCGCTGTTACTACAGCTTTTCAAAATGATAAACGTCTTATTGCCGTGGTATTCAATAACAGTAAAGAAAATGCTTTTTCCGAGACTGCAAAACTTTTTGATTATGGATTTTCCAAATTTTATACAGGAGTACTGGTTCCAAAAAATATACCTCAAAGAAGCATAGAAGTAGATAATGTTAAGGTTGATTTGGTAAGTAAAATTGATGTTTATTACACTTATCCCGTAGGAGACAGTTTTATTAAAAATATAAGCTTTTTAAAAAATGAAAAGTTAAAACTTCCGGTTAATACGGAAACTATAGCAGGTGTCTTAAAATACACGCTTAACGACAGTACTGTAATAGAAGTTAATTTATACGCGGATAAGACTGTTTCAGCGCCAGAGGATTACAGAACAAAAATAAAAGATATTATTACTGAAAACAGGGATTTAATGGCGATTGTAAGTATTCTTGTAATCATCGAACTCGTACTGATAATAAAAAATCTTTTTAAATTTATGTTTAGAGCAAAAAAAACAAGAACCCAGTAGTAGCAGGGTTCTTGTTTTTTCTAATTTGAAGCCGGTCTGGCATTATATTTGTTGTGGCGCTTTGAAGACCACTTGTTATTATTTTCAATATACGTTTTTAATACTTTTTCCAAATCAAGGACATCCTTCATTTCATAGTACCCTGATTTCTTATGAATAAATTTCGCAGCACTTACTGCTCCCTGTGCAAAAGCCTTTCTTGAAAAAGACTCATGACTGATTTCTATTTTGTCTTCCTGACCTACAATCATTACTTCATGCTTTCCTATTACCCCTCCGGCCCTTACAGAATTTATGGGGATGTCTTTATGTGACACCACCACCCCTTTATTTAAAAGACCGCTCTGAATTTCACCGGCTATTTTTTTAGCTGTTCCCGATGGTGAATCCAATTTGTTTTTATGATGCAACTCTGTTATCTGAAAATCATAGCTGCTTAGCAAACTTGCTGTTAGATTTGACAGAAGCATCAGAACATTTACACCCATAGTTATGTTTGGTGCATAAACAATGCCGTTTTTGAACTTTCTGCAAATTACATAGAGCTTCTTAAGCTGATAATCTGAGAATCCTGTAGTTCCCACTACAATATTTATCCTATATCTTGAGAAAATTAAAGCATTTTTCAACGCTGATTTGGGATTTGAGAAATCAATAACAACATCCGGTTTATTTCTGAATATTACTTCCTCCAGTTTATCAGATCCGGTAACCGTAATTCCTGTTTTATTCATTCCAAGAATTTCTCCCAAATCCTTATTTAAAGATTTACTGCCCGGACTGCAAACAGCAGAAACAAGCTGGATTTCTTTTTGTGCTAAAATTGCCCTTGCAATTTCCTTTCCGGTACGGCCCAAGCCTGATATACAAACTTTCATCAAATAAGTTCCCCTCCCTTTCAAATTATAAGTAAGAATTAAAATTGAATAATTAAATTTTGAAGAAAATGAATAAGGATAAACTTAAAAATGCTACAGGTAAACTGTAGCATTGGTTAGAAAATTACATAATGTAAAAATTCACTTTCTCCCCAACGCTTACGAAGTTAGCTGCCGGATTCGGGTTGTAAGAGACTAACCCTACCTGGTAATCCAGGATTCACCCCATTAAATGGTTCCCCCGCTTATAGCAATCAAACTGCTATAATTCAGCGATAAATTATTAATTTTTAGACTTAAATCCACTGTTAGTATATACCATTTCTATAAATAAGTCAATATTTCCTGATTTTTATTAACATTCTTTTATTTAAGCCGATTTGGTTATAATAGATTCATTAATCTTGCCGTTTCCTATCTTTACTAAGTACACGTCATAATATTGTTGTCCAAGCTCATATGCGAACTTTTTATCCAATACAGCAAAATCAAATCTGTTTTTACCTTTTATAGCACTGCCCGTGTCCATAGCAATTGTGTACCCCAGCCCCTTAATGTAGAATATTGTACCATAAGGCCAATGTGTTTTATCTATTGCTACGGATACACCCGGTACTATTGGTTTACCTGAGCTTGTTATGCCCTTGTTATTTCCACATTCCTCAGCACATGGAGTGTATGCCGTACCAAGAAATTTACCAATATACTTTTTTTTGCTGTTATTTTCAAGATTATCACCACTGTAAATCTTGTATGATTGAGGTTTTACACCTACCGCTGCTGCCTTTTTAAGTGATTTCTGAAGCTGAAGATTATCATCTGCCAGTTCCCTCTTTGTAGACTCCAATTGCTTATTTTGTTTTTTCAAATCTTCAAGTTGTTTTTTTATCTCTTCATTTTGTTTCTTAAGTTCTTTGTTAAGTTTACCTAGTTCATCACTTTGAGATTTATAATTATTAGTGTTTGTCGTTAATGATTGATTCGATTTCATAATAAGCATGGATTGAGCACATTCATTATTATATTTTTCTTTGTACTGGTTAACTACATTGTTTACCCTGATACAGAAAAAAGCAAGTAAAGTACTTGTCAATACCAAAACTATAGTTAATATCTTGAACATCCAAATATCTACTGACTTTTGATTGTCTTTTTCGGTCATATATGCAAACTCCTTATTAAATAAATTAACCTATTATGGATTATTTTCCAAAATAGCAGTATTTATACATATAGAATAACAATATTTTATTTGGGGACAATGATTTTGGGTGATATAATGTTTAATTTTTTTAAAACCAAAGGTCCTAAAAATGCAAAAACTCAGGGTACAGAAAAACCTGCAGACAGTAGTAATAGAAGCAATACTCAAATTCCTAAATCCATAGAGAAAGTAAAAGGAATGCTGAATCAGGAATTTTCCCTGTGCAGTGACTTTAATCTGCGTGAAATAAATTTGGGAACGCTGAATACAAGAATTGTCATAGCTTCTATAGAAGGTTTTTTTGACAAAGCAATCCTTGCAGAGAATATTATTGAACCTATTATAAATTATTCAGGCGATAAAAACTATTCATCTGTTTTCACACTCTTAAGCGAGAGTATATTAAGTGTTAGCGATGTTAAAGACTTATATTCCTTTAAAGAATGTTTGAGCGGTATTCTCACTGGCGATGTGGTCTTATTCATTGACGGACAGGATAAGGCCTTTAAAATAGGACTAAAATCTCCTGAAAAAAGGGCTGTCAGCGAACCAGATACCGAGATTAGTATTAAAGGCTCAAGAGAAGGCTTTTCAGAAAATCTCAAGACAAACTTGATTCTGCTTAGGAGAAGAATAAAAAATACTAAATTTAAAGTTGAAAGCCTCGTTTTAGGCGAGCAAACAAATACTGATATAGCAATATGCTATATTCAAGGTATAGCAGCACCTGAAGTTGTTGAAGAAGTAAAAAACCGTCTTAACAGAATAAATACTGATGCAATCCTTGCTACCGGATATATGGAACAATTTATACAAGATGGCAAAATGCCTGTTTTCCCTATGGTGGGAAACAGTGAAAAGCCTGATAAGGTTGCAGCTAAACTTCTGGAAGGAAGAGTTGCCATTTTAGCAGATGGAACTCCTACGGTATTGACGGTTCCCTTTCTGATAATTGAGAGCTTTCAAGCTCAGGAGGATTACTTCGGAGAATACTATTTTGCGTCCTTTATGAGGTTACTCAGATTAATGTCTTTTTTTGTATCAGTATACTTACCCGGCTTATATGTTGCGGTTACCAGCTTTCACCAAACCATAATACCTTTTAAGTTAATGCTGACAATGGCAGCGACCAGAGAAGGAATCCCCTTTTCGTCTTTTATAGAAGCCTTAATTATGGTAATTACTTTTGAAATTCTTCGTGAAGCCGGTTTACGTATGCCAAGGGCTATAGGTCAGGCAGTCAGCATTGTAGGAGCTATCGTTCTGGGAGATGCTGCTGTAAGTGCAGGTATAGCTTCTGCTCCGTTGGTTATTGTTGCTGCTTTAGCAGGAATTTGCAGTTTTATTGTACCTCCTCTTATGAAAATAGGTTCGGTTTTAAGAATTATTATATTAATAGCAGCCAATATTCTTGGGTTATTGGGAATAGGCTTTGTTACCTATATGTTTACTATTTACCTTTGTGGTAAGAAATCATTTTTTGTGCCTATTCTCTCCCCATTTGCCCCTTTCCGTGGAGAAAGCCTAAAGGATACCTTTATAATTGCACCTATTTGGTCAATGCATAGCCGCCCCCGTTCACTAACCCAAAACCAGAATAGAAAACGTACAACAGGGAAAACTTTTGCTCCAAGGGGGAGTAAAAAATGATTAAAAAGATAATTCTGCTTTTGCTGTCTACGAGTATGATTATGTATTTAACAACAGGCTGCTGGAACAACAGGGATTTAAGTGAATTGTCTATTCTTACAGCTATGGGAATTGACCAGACTGAGGATGGCAAAATAATGGTAACAGCACAGATTATCAAGCCTGTCGATGTCAGCAGTTCCGGTGCAGGAGTTTCCGGTGGAGGCGGTGGCGGTGAGAAAAGCTTTGTAACTGTCAGTTCTACAGAACGTACTATTTTTGCAGCTTTAAGAAGCCTTCTTTCCAAAATAAATAAAAAGATATTTTACAGTTCTTCACAAGTTATAGTTTATAGTGAAGAACTTGCTAAATCAGGAATTAAGGATTACGTAGATTTTATTTTAAGAGACCATGAAACTCAATTTAAGTCTCTTGTTGTAGTAGCCAAGGGGACAACTGCAAAAGAAATAGTAGAACAGGCGTACAAGCTTTCTAAAATTCCCGGCGGTTATATAAGAGAAACAATAAAGAATTCTAAATCCCGAGGATTTACGAAAGAAATACCACTGCTGGGCATGGCAAGAGAATTATCAACAGAAGGCCGTGAGCTATCTATTGGTACTATAGAAAAAACCGATGACTTAACTTCTACTGAAGGCTTGGCCGTTTTTCGGAAAGATAAAATGATTGGTTGGCTTGACAAGTATGAAACCCGCGGATATATGTTTTTAACAGGCCGTGTTAAGTCAGCAATTGTAGAGGTTGAAAGTACTGATAATCCTAAAGAAATAATCGGAATTGAATTAATGAAGGTATCTTCAAAATTTAAAGTTAGTGTCTCAGATAATAAGCCTATAGAAGTTTCCGTTAAAATCAAAGTTGAAGGCAATGTTGGTGAACAGCATAGTTATTCTGGGCAAAGTGCCGAAAAAGTATGTAAATCTCTTACTAACTGTCTTGAAGAAAAAATAACAAAAGAATGTTACAGTGCAATTGCTAAGTGTCAGAATGAATATAAAAGTGACATATTTGGCTTTGGAATTCACGTGTTTGATAAATATCCGAATTATTGGAGAAAAGTTACAAGCGTTTGGAGTGAGAAAATTTTTCCTACCATTAAAATAAAAGTAAATGTAGATGCAAAAATTAACAGAACCGGGCTTTTGAATAAAACAATAAAGATTAGGTAAGGTGAAATTACTTGTTAAAAATAATTATTGGTGTTTTTATACTTGTACTTATAAATCTAAAAGAACTGTTAGCATCCACATCAAGGGGTAAAGTTATGGGTGTATATTTTACGGTTGTTGGGATTTCTTTAATACTAGGTATTCTTATTTCTACTAAAAAAGCACCTCCAAGTCCCTATGAAGTTATTTCTGATTTACTTTATAACATTGGTTTGGGAGGTGAATAGTATCAACAAGGTCAAACTATCTAATTTTCAGCTTGCAGTAATAGCCATCGGTTATTTTCATGCAAGTACTACAATTTCAAACCCTGCTATAGGAGCGAAAAGAGATGCATGGTTAGCAATAATTTTAGGAACTCTGGGAGGATTTATAGTTATTACCATGCTATTATATCTATCAAAAGTCAACAAAGGGAAAAACCTTGTTGAAATAATTGAGTATTGTTTTGGCAAAACAACCGGAAAAATTTTATGTCTTATTTATATCTTATATTTTTTACATGCAGCAATATTGGAGACTGAAGCATTTAGCGAATTTATGGTAACTGTCAGTTATCCAGAAACACCAATTGTTGTAATTGTATTGGTGTTAATAATTATAGCAGTATATGCAGCCAGAAGCGGTCTTTCAGTAATTGCAAAAAGCTGCGAAGTTCTTGTACCCCTGCTTCCTATGGCAATTGCAGTGGTTACTCTTTCATTGCTTAATGTAACTGATTTTACAGGACTTAAACCATCTTTAATTGATATACCTCCTGTTATTAAAAGTGCCGTTGATTTGGTTAGCTCTGTTTTTGCAGACTATATAGTTTTTCTTATGATATTGCCGTACACTAACAGCGAAAAAGGGAGATTTAAAGCAACTTATTGGGCAACAGGCATTACAGGACTTATACTTCTGGTAATCTCCTCCCGTAACCTGCAAATAATAGGACCGGCACTCATTGAATACGTAAGATATCCTTCACATATTGCAGCTCAGCTTATTCCTGCTATTAGCATTGACCCTCTTGTGGATATGAATCTTCTCATTGGCGGAGGTATTAAGGTTCTAGTATCATTATACGCAATTTCAAGAATAACTGCTGAAATATTTAACATAGAATATAAGCCCCTTGTCCCTGCCTTTGGTTTGCTTATAATTACACTATCTATCTGGGCATTTCCAAATGCCATGGAATTATACAGTTGGGAGCATAGTTTTGCGGAAACATTAATTTCCTTGCCGCCTCAAGTATTACTGCCATTGATATTACTAATAATTTCATTAATCAAAAACAAAAAACAACAAAATGGGCAAAAAATTCAATCTGCATAAAATAGTAGCAAAAACAGGAGTTTTTATGAAAAAAAAGGTTATAGCTGTAATTTTTTTAAGTCTTTTTATTTCATGTGGTGGTATAAGTCTACAGGCTAATCCCACAGAAATAAACCTTGCAGAGCAAGTAGCAAAAGAATTCTTATGTGCCAAAATGCAGTCTGCTGTTTCCCATAATGTTGATACTTTGGATAATTTTTTTGTCGATAATTCTGAGACCTCTCAAAAGAATCTTATTTTTGTAAAAAAACATGTACTGGAGGATTATATAATTCCTTATGCTTCTAACGACTATGTAATACAAAAGGTTAATCCCAAGGTCCAAATAAATGAAGCACTTTTTGATGGTACTTCTGCACACATTAAGGCGACCCTGACGGCAGATATTTTATGGAATGCTGCAAATCCTTTTGGTAATCCTATCAATGGCAATAAAGCAGAGAAGCATTCATTATTACTATCTATGGACAAAGGTGTCTGGAAAATTACACAGGATAAGTTTCAAACAAAAAAAGGGAACTCTGACGAACTATTCAGAGATAGCCTCTATGCATTAAATGAGCAGATTCTCGCACTAAAAACCGAAGCAAAAATTTTTTTGGATAATGCTAAAAAAAGCAAACCTTCCAAACTGTTCCCTGTGGCACCAAAATGGAAAAGCTCCCGAACAAGTAATGAATATAACAGGGATGAAGCTTATAACTGGGCATCCAGTCACTGGAACAATTACTCAAAGGAATACCTGAATTTCGGTGATGAAAAATGGAAAGGCGGAGACTGTACTAACTTTGTTTCTCAATGTTTAAGAGCCGGAGGTGCTGCCAATGACAAAGCAGGAGCTTTCCAATGGTACTATTATAGAAAAGCAGCTCTGGCAACCACCAATGATGATTATTCTTGGACTTGGAGTACTTCCAGAGGACTTAACAGCACTCTGTCCGGTAACTATAAAAATAATGAATTTGGTCCAAAAGCCACTCAGAAAGTAATTATTGGAGATAATCAATATGACGCCTCAATAGGGGAATATGTAATTCCAGGCGATATTATTCAGTATCACTGGAAAAACAAATCAGCTATATCCCATGCAGCCGTTATTGTTGGAATGATTTACAATAGTGCAAAAATCAGATATGAGCCTGTAATAGCTGAACATACCGAAGACTCGTGGTTTACACCATGGACTAATAATGCGTACAAGACCTACTTTGTCCACATTACCGGTATAAATTAACCCTCTTACCTTCCAGTTCACAATTATTGTATAATTAATTACAAACTAATCCAAAGGAGATACCCTTTGTACCAAATACCCTTATGTTGTACATGCAGAACTTAATGCAATTCCAAATAACAGAGGAGTTTCACTTGATGGCAGTAAAATTTATACGGCTCTATTTCTCTGCAATGAATGTGCTAAGGCTATAATTCAATCAGGTATAAAGGAAGTAATCTATTTGAGCGATAAATATGCTGATATAGATAATGTAAAAGCTTCTAAAAGAATGTTTGAAAAAGCAGGTGTTATATTCAGAAAACTGGATACCGATATTAAAGAAATAACCTTAACCTTTTAAGTAAATGTCATTCATATTCCGGTAGTTTCTCATTTTGCTTAAGCAGTTCAAGAATACTGTCATATAGGAAAAAGAACGTGGATAAGCTTATCAAAAGACTCTTTAAAAACGTAAAGTCCTGTTCTTTTAAATGATTAAAAAAACTGTATGTTGTTATTCCCGTGTTATCAATATGACTTTGCATAGTTATACCAAAAAAATCCGGATGACAGTATTCTGATAAATAATTATAATTCTCTCTGAAATTCTTTATATCCCTTTTTTCTTTTTTGCCAAGGTACTCGTCAGCCGCATCTATTAGTGTCATTACATTTACAGGTGCAGGAGCACTACCGGACAGTTCAAAAGATTTACTGCCCAGTATTAACCTTTGTAGAGCTTTATTGAGAATTTCGTAGGGTATAACGTTACTATAATAATTGTGAAGTTTCCTAAAGAAAAAAGCTAAAGCCCCTGTTACCTCCAAATGTGCTCTGGCAGAAAGCATTGCCAGCAGTACATTTTTTGCATTAAGTGAGGTTATTACACCTTCAGCCAGTAATTTCGACCTGCACAATGCCATTTGAATATAATGCATACTGTTTCTGCCCAACAGGTTTGTGGTATTTTCCGGCATTGGATACATCTTGTAAATAAATCTTGAAGAATATTCGGAAAAGCAGTCTTCCAATTCCTGCATTTCTCTTTCAATTCCACATTGGGTAAGAAGTTCTTTAATTTCCTGATTCAGCATTATTTTACCTCTATGAATTAAACATATATTATAAATGTCCCGTTCAAATGTTTTTTATTCCCCGATAATTTTTATAAGCACCCTTTTTTCTCTTTTGCCATCATACTCGCCATAAAAGACCTGTTCCCAGGTTCCAAAATCCAACTTGCCGTTAGTAATTGCTATAACCGCTTCCCTGCCCATTATTTGTCTTTTCAAATGTGCATCGGCATTGTCCTCATAACCGTTATGATTGTATTGACTATAGGGTTTTTCAGGTGCCAGTTTTTCAAGCCATTTTTCAAAATCAGCATGAAGCCCGGCTTCGTCATCGTTTATAAATACACTTGCAGTTATATTCATTGCGTTAACCAAAACCATACCCTCTTTAATACCGCTTTCGACAATACACTGTTGAACCTGATGTGTTATATTTATGTAGCCTCTTCTGCGTGGTGTATTAAAAAACAACTCTTTTCTGAAAGATTTCATACTATAACCCTCCTATAAATTTCCTAAAACCTTGTAAATATTAAACTTTTTTAATAAACTTACTTTATATTTATTATATCAGTTAATATTTTTAAAGTACATTTTGGGAGGCGAATGACTTACGTTTAAAGGAGGTAAAAATATGTGGTTTACATTTGCTCTTTTGTCAGCGTTCTTTGCTGCACTTACATCAATTCTTGCTAAAATTGGTATAACAGGGATAAACTCTAATCTTGCAACTGCTATAAGAACCATAGTTGTATTGGTTGTTGCTTGGGGTCTTGTATTTATAACGGGATCACACCACGGTATTACAAACATTAGCATTAAAAGCTGGTTGTTTCTTGTTTTATCTGGAATAGCCACTGGCCTTTCCTGGCTGTTTTATTATTATGCTCTGCAAATAGGTGAAGCTTCAAAAGTAGTCCCTGTTGACAAATTCAGTGTAGTAATAAGTATAGTGCTTGCATTTGTTATATTACACGAAGCCATAACATTTAAAACTGTCCTAGGAGGAATTTTTATAACACTCGGTACATTTATTATGATTCTATAAAAAACTAAATTTGCTCCATTGAATCCTTCAGACAAAAGAGTTATAATTCATTAAAACAGCATGGAAGTAAAGGAGAGTAACGTAATAATGAATAAAGTAAATTTAGTCCTTGAAGGTGGCGGTATGCGTGGATTATATACCGCAGGCGTTTTGGACTGCTTTCTTGACCATAAAATGTTTTTTAAGGATATCGTAGGAGTATCAGCAGGAGCCTGCAACTCCGTTTCATACATTACAGGACAGCGTGGCAGAAATCTTGAGATTAATGCCGGATATTGCAACGATGATCGTTATCTAAGTATTAAGGGTCTTTTTACAAGAGGTTCTATTTTTAATATGGACTTTCTTTTTGATGATATTCCTAATAAGCTTATTCCCTTTGATTACGATAAATTTAAAAACTCCGATTGCAACCTTACAGTTGTAGCTACAGATTGTGAAACAGGTAAGAGTTACTATGCTCCCGTAAAAGATATGAGAGTTGATGATGTCTATGTAAGGGCTTCCAGCTCAATTCCTTTGGTTTCTCCCATAGTTGAAGCCGCAGGAAGAAAACTGGTTGACGGAGGCCCTTCTGACTCTATTCCCATTCACTATTCTGTCCATAACGGATTTGACAAACATGTTGTTATTCTCACACGGCACAAGGGTTATGAGAAGAAACCAAATAAATTTTATCCAATGTATAAATTTAAGCTCAAAAATTACCCTAATCTTTCACAAACAATTAAGAACAGGCATATTTACTATAATGAAAGCGTAAAGTTGGCTGAAAAGTTGGAAGAAGAAAATAAAGCCGTGATTATCAGACCGAAGAAACCAATTGAAATCTCAAGGTTTGAAAGAAATCCTGAAAATCTGAAAAAGCTCTATGTTGAAGGTTACAAAGATGCCGAAGAAAAATACTCTGAACTAATCCAACTTTGCGGAGACTGCAGCAATTTTTCCTCATTACAAAGTTAATACTATCTGAAATATGCAGCCCGCTGCAATTGCAGGAGACATTCTGACAACTGTACGGGTTGTTTTGTTTTCAAAAACAGAAAGGCTCTGTGTAATAAAACATATTTTAATTTCCGAAAAAAATGGAACCAATGTGCTTAAAACTCTCCTCTTTATACACAATATTGCCAACGAATATAAGCCGCAAACCAAGAAGGAGTATGCCGCTGCCATAATTACAAAGTCTATGCCCAAAACAGCTCCAACGCTTGAGTACAGCTTTATGTCCCCCGCTCCTATGAGTCTTGCACAAAAGAATACCCCCAATATCAATACAGGAACAATGCTACCTTTTATACTTTCCTTGAACCCATATATTCCTGAAAAATAAGTATTAATCCCTATCCCGGCAATAATAGCGGATACCGTATATATATTTCTGATTTTTGATGTTCTTATGTCACTTAATACTGAAAACAGTAACACTATAAAAAGAATAATGTATTTAATCATGTAATACCAACTTCTTTAATGTTAATTATAAACTACTAAAATGGAATTATAAAAGTAAACTCCTTGTTCGCAAATCGTATAACATCATTATTGTTAACTTTTACCTTTGTATTAGGCTTTATTCTATCGTCATTCAAATAAGTTCCGTTTCGTGAACTACAATCCATAATAAAGTATGAATCATCTTCGTGTAAAATTTCTGCATGAACCTTTCCCACGGCATTATTATCTATTATATGGTCTACAAAACTTCCCATCCTGCCAACTAATATACTGTTTTTGTCAACTTTTATTATGTCCTCGCCCTCTCGTTCTTGCATGTATGGCGTGTCGTGAGGTCTGTTTTGGGTAAGAATAACCGTTTCACCTCCACTACAGTTTTCTTTATTATTATGCATTTCCTGAACCTTTTTATCGTCTTCACGCATTTTTTCAGTAATGTACTTTAAAGGTTTATAGTCTTCTGAACTTTCTGTTTTCTTTTCACTCAAAATTCTGATAGCTAAAATATCTATTCCAATAAGGATTAATGCTAAAATTATTGCAGTAGTTTTAGGATTCTCTGACATTCTTACGAACTTACTTGATAAAACAAAAATAAGAATAACTAAAACTACCGGCTGAAGAACTATTGGGGTAAGACTTATTTTATTGAATACTTTTAAAGAAGCTTTAGACTTTATGTCTACGTTTGTGCCGGAACTTTCTTTTGATGGCAGATTTGGTATTTTGATCTCGCCTCTTTTGATTTGAGGTTTTGACTTTTCGGCTGTCTTCTTTTCTGTAATAACAGGGCTTGTATTGGGTATATTTCTTTTTATGTCCTGTCCCAAGAGATTTTCCAATAGTTCTTTCAGACGAATTAGATTAAACATTTCACTTTTTATGTTTTCCAGAATTTTTTGAATATAATTGTCGCAGTCTTCCTCTTGAAATTTGGCTAGTTTAATAATTATATTAAGCAAAAAGGTTTTGATGTCGTTTGTATTGTTTTCAAATGGTAAATATACAAAAAATAAATTCATTGTTTCCGGGTCTACATAAATATTATTTTCATCCAATACTATGTTGTTATCATTTAATAAATAATTCTTAATTCCTATTATACTTTTTGCAATCATTAACATTGTAATCAAAAATTCATTACGGTTATACCTTTTTCGATTCATTATGTTAACAAGGGTACACTTTGAGGTAATATCATAAAAGCAATTTATTTGATTGCCAACATAATTTACATGAAAGCCTAGAAGCCCTTGTATCTTGTTATTCAGCAACATTTGAACCTGATAGTCTATTAATTCTCTGCATCTTTTTAACCTTAATACCAGATAATTTGATATTGAATCATTCTCATATTGAATGTCATAATTTTCTTCAAGCATATCTATCAATTTACATCACCCCGACATTTTTTATTTATTTATATGTACTGTACATAACCTATTAAAATCAACATTACTGTTGCAGAAAGTATAAACGGAGCAAAGGGTATCTCCGTTTTCTTATGGGCTTTCCCGCAAAGAATAAAAATTGTGGAAAATATCCCGGCTAAAGTTACGGCAGTAAACAGTATGGAAATCAAAGTACTTATTCCAGTATAAAGTCCCGTTACAGTCATAATCGCAATATCTCCTCCCCCAACCTGATTTCGAGAAATGATAGTCAAAAGTTTCATAAGTATAAATGCAACAATTGAAGCTGCCATTCCTTCCGAAAATCGCCCTGTTAAGGCCACAATACCTACGCCGGCTGACAGTGCAGGGACAGTGATTTTTAATGGGATTGTCATGTCGTTTATATCCCAGAGTGCTGCCAAAAGCTGTACAATCAATAGTACCTCTATAGCAGCCGCCATCTTTGACATATTCAAAAAACCGGCTGTTTTAATAGTCCCTGCTGTCCATACAACAATACAGATTATAGCCGCTGTTAATTTTCTTAAGTTTATATTCTTTTTCTCAAGTACTCTTTCCATTGTCCTCTCCATTTTTTGCATTATTTTGTTTACCGTAAGCCTTTACTATTTTTAAACTAATGCCATTCTCTTTTGCAATATCTACACAATTATTGAGGGTTCTAAGCTGCGGACCGGTAATATCTGTTTCAGGTACCACCAATATCAGCTCTTTTCTATATACTTGGCTGCCATCTATTGTGACTGAACCGCTTTTCCCACCATTAAACTCCTGAAGTTTTCTGATATACCCCTTTATCTTATTCTGAAGATTAACCGTGTTATGGTAATATACTTCATCAAGATTAAGGCTTTTAATACTGGCGGCTAATCCATTTTCATACTTTGATATTACAGGAAAATTGAAGGGTAAATTTGCTCCCTGAAGTCTTCGTATTTCCCGGCCTCTTTTAATCTTATCCAAATTCCAGACACATTGTTCAGTCTCTTCACTGTCACCTTTTAATGAATTTACTCCCTCTTCCCCTGCCCAAATACAAGCGGAAGAGGTCTGAGTTATTTTAATCGCGGGCAGCAATTTTGCAAGAAACGGAAACTCCAACTGATATTGGGCAACAATATCTATACTTTTACCATCAGCGAGCATTCTGCTGTGAGTAAAATTAAGCCCCTCAAACCCTTTAGAGATGTTTAAATGTTTCAGTCTTAAATCTGCTTTATATAATGAATTACCAAGATATTCTCTTACAAGAATTTTTGAAATTGGAACCAATACAGCCTGCGCCCTGAGGTAATCCGTGGTGTTCTTTCCGAATTCCTGAACATACGGTAGTAATCCCGTATGTTCAAGTGCATTGCTTACTTTTTCGGAATCTAAGAATTTCTCCAATCCCCCTACCAACTCCTCTGCATCTGTACTATAATACATGAGACCGTACACGCTCATTTCGTTACAAGCCCCTGTTAAAGCATGTTGAACTATCTCATGTGCTAAATATACTTTTATTAAAAAAACAAATGAAACTACAACAATAATAAAAAATGGTAAACATATTGCAGCTTCTACTGTTATAGACCCTTTTTCCCCCAAGTCCTTTCTTTTCACATATAAAGCCCCCTTTAATAGCCAAGGTACATACTTTCATTAATATATGAGCGGCTGATATTTCTTCTGGAATCAGCAGTAAACATTGGAAATGAAACAAAGATATGTTTTATGGAAACCGTTGTATCAGCTTTAAGAAACACCTTACAATCCTCCAGTAGAAATCCCTGAGATTTAACATTATTGTTTAACTGGACAAGGTCTTGCACTCTGGTAAGCTTTTTGTCTTTATTCATAGTCACAAGAAATATTTTTAAGTAATCCTGATAACTAAGGCACAAGTTGTCATTTTCTGATTTGTTTGCCTCTCTTTTTCCTACAGCTCCTGAAATATCAGTCACCCATTGGTCATTAGTCTTAAATAGCGGGACTTTTCCCCCTTTTTCAAGTACATTAATATCATACAGTGACTCAAAAGTAGCCCATGAAAAAATCAGCATTGTCTGAATCAGTGGTGTTGACAGACCGGCACACCAAGCACTTAATGCTGCTGCCAGACTTGTAGCCCTTGCAGTTTTTGATTTGTCAGAATATATGTTTAGAGCATTTGCGATAAGCCTTATAGCCAATATTTCTGATTTTGTTAATCTTGAATTTACTGCTTCATCTTTATTACCGTTTATTATGTATTCCACCTCAAAGTTTGTAAAAAACGATGTTCTCTTTGATTTTTCTCTTGACCTTAAATTGTAAGCATCTTTCTCTGTCTGGCCTTTCAAAATGGGTACTCCATGTTTAAAAGTTCCCATAATGTACTCGTTAAAGAAAAGCTCCTCTGATACTTTATTAATTATATTACCTAAAATATTATCTTTATCTGCTATATAGTTAAAATTATCAAGGGCACAGCTTTCATCTTCAAAGTCCATTCTATCCCAAGTTCTAACTTGGGGTTCATCCTGGGAACCTGATTTTTTTGAAGGCAGGTTTTCTAACAGGTTCTGAGGTATTTTTATTGAAGCTTCCTCCATATCAAAAGCTTCCTTTAGCAATTTTGAGGCTATTTTACGGTTGTCCTTATCCTGTGAATTGGAAGTTTGTGTTCTGCCAAAGGAGTACTTTTCCATATGTGTAGTTGAAAATTTATCAAGTGAATTCAGAAATTCTTCTTCCCTCTCCACAGAGTTTAATATTTTATTGCAATTTTCTATATTCTGATTGAAGTTCTCTAAAAGAATCTTTGAATTGTCTTGCACCACGTAGCTTTTAATCTCCTTCATACTGTCTTTATATGAATTTTGAAGTTCAGGGATTTCTTCCTCATTTTCTTCAAGTTGTTTCATTTCCCCGTTAATCCTGTCACAAAGACCTTTTGTCTTCGCAGCGATAGTATCAACTTCTTTTAAAGCTTCGGAATTTAATGATTTGAATACATTTACTTCCTCAAGAATATTGCTTTTAATATTATTTTTTTTGATATTTACACTTTGTATCTCCTCCCGTATATTTTGGAGCAATTTACCTATATCCTCTTTTTTCTTTATATCTGTTTCACCTGTAAAAGCAATTTCGATGTTTTGTAGACTTATATTTTTTTCATTTAGAACTTCATTTTGTTTTTTGTAATCATTTTTAAGCTTTGATAGTTGAACCGGCAAATTTTTGTCATTTATTCTCTGTGTTTTGTTCTCAAGTAAAAGCTGTATTTCTCCTATTTCTGCTGCCTGCTTGTCTGTCTGTATTTTCCGGCTGTATAGATTTGCTCCTTTTGAAATATTCTTGATTCCTTTTACCTTTTCAATAAGTTCAGTGGCCAATTCAAAAGGTGCCCTGTACTTCATGAACTCCATTATCTGTTTATGGAATACATCTTTATTCTCAAGACTGTATGGATTGTCAAGTTTAATATCATCTATGCAAAAATCATACATGGATTTTCCCACACCAACAATTCCGAGATTTTTGCTGAAATAATCTTCAAAGGTTTCCAGTATTGAGTCCTCATCCAAATAAACTCCAAAAAGTCCATACTCATCTTTTAAATCATTGTTATAATTTGCAAGTACTGAGGAAAGGGCAGATTTACTTGCCCTTTGCACATGTGAATGAGCGAGCCTTAGTCTGGCTCCCTCAGTGAATGTTCCTATAACCAGAAATACAGCAGACAAAACTATGCTTAAAAACACTGTTATTGCACCTTTAGTTTTATGATGGCCCACCATAATTTCTCCTTTATTTTTTCTTCAACATTTTTTTAATTATGTCGTCTGGCTTTGTATCCTCTCCAATCCACTTGCTATCCCTGTTCTGAATACAGTTATGTATGTCTTTAACAATATCCATATTTCTTATAAATTCTGTATTGTCATCCATTGGAGAAGTAGACACAGCTCTAAGACTTAGTACAGGTGAAAGACCAAAAATATCAAGCATGTTGCCCACCGTGAGAGGGTATTCCTCTTGAATTTCTATATTTATATTTTTCATGAGAATCTTGTTTTTTGTACTTACATAGACTTTATTCTCTGCGGGAAAAACAGACTTGTCCAATAATTTATTCACATAATTACTAATCGCATTTATCTTTTTGCCTTTATCTGTATCGTAAATTCTCCAGTACAGTTCGTTTATTTTATATGAACTGTAATTTTCTGCTGTCTCATTAACATAATAGTACGCCCCTTTAGTTGCTGCTTCATCAGCTATGCTTTGTACATTTACATATTGATACATTATTACAAATAGGTGTACAAATGCAGACACCATAAGAAAAACTACAGAAAAAACCAGTGAAGCTTCAACAGTAAAACTGCCTTTAGTATTTTTCATATTGATATACCTAACCTAAAAGCTTTATATCAGCGCCATTTCTGTTGTCCTCAAGCTTGCCTGCATCAGGAAACAAATTTTTTATTATTCCGTTTACAAAAGTAATCAGCTGTTTTCTAAAAAGCAGAGCCACTCCCACAAGAACAGCAATGATAATAATAACTTCAACTGTTCCCATACCATCTTCTTCTCTTATAAATCTTTTTAATGCTGCAATCATTTAAATCCTCCTTATTCGTTAATAAATAATTTTCTAAAAATTTGATATTCCCTGCATAGAAATTAATGCGGGTGTAACTACAATGATAATTATTGCAAAAAACATTATCATCATAGGAAACAAAAGCTTTGTAGAGGCTTCCTCTCCAAGTCTTCTTACAGCGTTTTTTCGAATTTCCCAGCTTTCATTAGACTGAAGCTTCAAGGTCATTACAAGATCGTACCCTCCCTTTTTTGAATTTTGAATAATTATTGACATAACTCTAGATATTTCAGGTGTTTTTAGCCTTTTTGCAAATTCTCCAAAGGCCTCTGCTTCGCTTACACCTGTTTTTAGCTGAGCTACTGTTTTTTTCACTTCTTTATGGAAAGCAGACACTTTTTTGCTGTCCAAAGAAATCTTTTCCCATGCCTTAGACATTGTCAATCCTGCATTAAGTAACAGTGTAAGTTTATTTATAAAATCAGGAAACTCCAACTGTATTTCCAAACGACGTTTTTTAACCTTATTGGTTAATATGGTATCATCCAGAACTAACATTAAACCGAATAAAAACGTTATGTAAATATTAAATGCAGCCTGATAATCAGATAAAATCCCCACCAGTAATTCAACGGGAATAATTAAAGCCAATAGTACAATTTTTTTCGCATGAAATATTCTTATATAAAAAGCTGAATATTCCTGTCCGTATATTTCACTAATCCTTCCTATAGTCCTTCTGTCATATGCAGAATTAAAGGAGTATCTGGATTTATCCAATATAAACAGACCGAAGGGCAACAAGCTTTTTAGGCGATACTCCTTTGATTTTAATACGCTACAGTATTTAGAGTAATTAGAATAATACTTAATTAAAATAACAGTAAAAGTTATTATGTAAACAACTAAAATAATTCCAGTCAAAATCAATAATTTAGACATAACACCTCACAGTTTTATATTCATTATTTTATTTGAAATCAAATATGCTACTATAAGAAGAACCAAACAAAGTGTTACAGCTATTCTACCTGTAACAGTAATAAATACCGGTTTTATATATTCTCCTGCAGTTGTTGATAAAATAAAAATCATTGCTATTGGCATAATATTTAAAATTTTCTGTTCAAATCTTCTGGATGAAAGTAAGGTTTCTATTTCCTGTTTCATTTCAATTTTTTCGCTTATTATTCTCGATGAATTCTTAATTGCTTCAACCAGATTCCCACCAGTCCTTTTGCATATTATAATTACATCTGAGAAGTTTTTTATGTCATCTATATCAGAACGGTCTGCAAACTCTGAAATTGCATCCTCGATACTTACATTCAGAGACAGCTTATTTATAATTATCTTCGTTTCTCTGACTATGTGTGCATCATCACTGGGATATAAAACATAAAGGTCTGAAAGTGCTCCTACAAAAGACTTTTCCAAAGGTTTTCCTGCTGATAAGGATGATGCAAGAGATATGAGTAAATCTTTAAATTGCAAATTAAGTTCTCTTTTTCTTTTATATATTATCTGTTTTCTTTTGTACCGCAAATAACATATACCTGACGGGCTTATTATCACTGAAATGACAATGCTCCTGTAAAACATGTAAGATACTGCAAATACAACCGCTGCAGCTGATAGTGCATATAATAGCTTTAATTGCAGCGGAATAGAATATTCGTTATAGTCAACCAATTATAATCCTCCTAAAAATCATCATAAATCCCCGAATTTATCATTTTCTGTTTATTAATTAATGGATTCATTGTTCGTTTCAAGCTTCCTGATACAGTATTATTAGCTTTGTGATTTGTTTGAATATCTTCTTCAAATATAAAAAGCGGGTTAAGTTTTATTAATCCATTTTCAATTCCCAATACTTCTGAAATGTCTATTGTACGTCTGGACCCGTCCCTGAGCCTGGAAAGAAATATAATAATATCAATAGCCGAAGCTATCTGTTTTCTCACAGCTTCAAGAGGTAAATTTGCGGCACTCAGAATCATTGTTTCCAGTCGTGAGAACATATCTTGAGTTGAGTTTGCATGTCCTGTACTAAGGGAACCGTCATGCCCTGTATTCATTGCAGACAACATATCTATTGCCTCTTCACCCCTTACTTCCCCCACGATTATGCGATTTGGCCTCATTCTTAAGGCTGTTTTTATAAGCTTTCTAATAGTGATTTCTCCTCTTCCCTCTACATTTGCATTTCTGGTTTCAAGGCTTACAAGGTTTGATATATTTGCTATTTGAAGTTCGGCAGAGTCTTCTATGGTTATTATTCTTTCATCTGTTGGTATGAAGTTTGAAAGGGCATTGAGATAAGTTGTTTTTCCCGAACCGGTACTACCTGCCACAAAGATGTTATATTTTGCTCTTACCAGCATTTTTAGCGCTTCTGCTGCCTCAATTGTTAAGGATTGTAATTCAATAAGGCTTTCCATATCAATGGGTTTGCCCGGGAATTTTCTTATAGTTACAATAGGACCATTCAATGCAATAGGAGGAAGTACTACGTTAAGCCTTGACCCATCCTTTAATCTGGCATCAACAATAGGATTGGATTCATTCACTGTTCTGTTAACCGCCGTCACCATTATCTGTATAATATCTTCCAGCTTTTGTTGAGATTCAAAGGATATTTCAAGGTGGCTTATTTTTCCTTTCTTTTCAACAAAAATATTTTCAGGGCCGTTAATCATTATTTCTGTTACCTGATTATCGTCAAGTATGGGCTGTAATATATCTAGTCTGCGAAGGGAATTAAAAACAGTTTCAATTATTTGCTTTTTATCAGACGTATTCAGAAATACTTCTTTTGATTTATCCAATACAGTACGAACTACTAAATCATTAATCTCGTGGTCAGAGAAATTCCTCTTTAAATCAATTTTTTCATTGATTGAGGCTTTTATTTCATTTATGAGTTCCTGATTCACACCATCCCCTCCTCGTTTTGTTTTAAATATCTTCCTGCAATATCTCCGAAAGAATTAAGTATTATTTCAGAACCTCCGTTGAATTTGGACAGGTTACTTAAAGACGGGAAGTCAGAATCGTAAAAGATTTGAGACAAGAACTTCTGTTCAAAACAGATTTTATCAGACAGTGGAGCCTGTGGAGATACTTTGTTTGCAATGTATTTTATTTTTGTGTTCACGAAAACTTTATTTTGAAAGCTTTTTGCAAATATATCTATGCTGTCAATAAACAGTTTGGTTTTATGTAAACAACTTTCTTCCTTAGTTAAAAGGTACAGAATTTCATCAGACTTTTCAAAAACCTTCATTGTATTTTCGTTAAGCTGCGAATCCATATCTATTACCACAAGGTCATAGTTTCCACAGTTTTCAATGGCAGAAACTATAAAGTCAATATCCTCGGGTAACATTTCTTTTATGTCAAAAACGTTGTTTGCCTGACTAAAATAATGAACGCCGGAATCAATTTCTCTGGAACAGATAGAAGGGATTTTTGCCACAAGATTTTTATCTTTTTCCTTGGCAAAATAAATAATATCAGAAAAAGAATATTGGGTGTTTTCGTTAAAAAAGACACCGGTTGATTGGAATTGCTCAAGATTAAGGTAAAAGACTGACAGTCCGGTGAATGAACATATACTGCTAACTGCCAATGCCAATGAGGTTTTACCAACATTTCCGGCAGCTGAAAATACAGAAATTACTTTAGTATTCTTCCCTCCTGTATTATTTATTTTATTCCCTGTTGCGGTATGTATGTTTACTATTTCAGCCGCAATCTGATTGACATCTTTGTATTTGTATATGTAATTTTTCTCAATTGTTGTTTCTGAATTTTTTATAGATGTCAACAGAACTAAATCAATATTAGTATATTTTTGTATTTCACTGTAGTATTTCTCTGATGCTAGTATTACATTGGGGGCAATCTTTTTTATACTATTATTAATTTCATTGAGATTTTTGCAATATGATACCGCAAAAGTTTCTGAGTAACTATGAGTAAGAAAGTTACATAAGGTGATCAAATACTCATTGTCCTCATCAATAATTAAGAGTTTTATGAGTGCCATGATATGTCTCCAATAGATTTTAAATTTTTGAAAAGAAAATATAAGACAAAACGCAATAAGAATTTACTAATACAACCATTATATTACATATTTTATGTTTGTCAAGAATTTTATTTGTACTTTTTCATATTTATATTAGTATCCATTTATGGCTATTTTACCCATATTAGTAGCTGCCTTAACTTGTATATTACCTGTAATCCCTGTAAACTGATTATTTTGTAGTGTGCCATAACTGTCTACAGTAATCTCTGACTCTTTTGGAAAACTTAATTCCACATTGCCTGCACCTGTTTTAAATACAAACTGTGAATTATCCTCACACTCTGCTTTTGATGATATATTTCCGGCAGTTATATTTACTGTGGAATCTCTCAAAAGCTTTCCTGAACCAAGCCGAAAGTTTCCTGTATCACATTTCCATATGAGTTTTCCGTTCATTGCTTTAATTTCAGTGTTAACTGAATCAACGTCCCCGGTTATGTTTCCCTCAAATTTATCTTCAACTAATATAGAGCCTACTCCGTTTTTTATAGATAGATTTTTAATAGTCCGAGGAAGGGTTAGCTTTATTTCAGTATAAAAATCCTGAGGTTTCTTAATTTTATCGGCGTAAGAGACTGTAATATATGTTGTTTTTTCCTTTTGACCTGATTTGATGGAATAGTTCTTCAAAAGTTTCCGGAGAGCTTCATCGGACTTATTTCCCCTGACAACATGTTTTGCTTCATATTTGATTTCATCATTATCCCAACAATATATTTGCAGATTTCCTGAATCTATGTTGATATTAAGTGTCTTTATTGACTTACTTACTTTTATGGAGCCGTTTCTATAGCCATATGTACTGTGTTTAGGAAACACGGTGTTTTCACTGCCGCAGCTGCTTAATATAATAAAAGCAGCCATTACCAGACACAAGTGTATTTTTTTCATGATATCACTCCTGCAAGTCATAGTGTTGCAAGAATAATAACATATTATATTATGTTTTAACAATTATTTCCTGTCTTGCATTATCGGATAGGAGGTAGCTGATTATTTCAGCTACCGACCTTCCACACCACCGTACGTACCGTTCGGTATACGGCGGTTCTCTAGTTTACACGTACTTGTTTATAGTAATCCGAAAAGAAGATGTACCCTAATTTCTTTAGAGTATCATTATTAAGAGTTCGGCTAAGTATAGGGCTACAGGAAATCCTCCAGTAGCCTTTTCTTGTATTCGCAAACTCATATGCTTTCTGCTTTTCAATTCCGAAGTGCATGAGCATTTTAATTCTTGTCTTGATTTTCTTCCACTGTTTCCAGTATACCATCCTTATCCTTCTTCTCATCCACTCATCTGTCTGATTCATCAAGCCTTTCATATCGGCTTTTCTGAAATAATTTATCCAGCCTTGAATATACTGTTTTAGTTTATTCGCCCTGAGTTCATTTCCCCAGCCGTTTGAGCGACTTGTGAGTCCTCTTATTTTGTGCTTCATCTTGCTGATTGATTTTGGGTGTATTCTGACTCTGTATTCCCCTTTGCTCCAATAAAAAGCAAATCCTAAAAATTTCACCTCTTTGTAGCGTGCAACCGTTGTCTTATCTCTGTTTACTTTCAGAAAAAGTTTTCCTTCGATAAACGGTATGATGTTATTCAGGGTTCTTTCTGCGCTTTTCCTGCTTTTGCAGAATATCATACTATCATCTGCATAGCGGACAAATTTATGTCCTCTCGCGGTCAGTTCCTTATCCAGTTCATTCAGCATTATGTTACTGAGCAGCGGACTTAGTGGTCCTCCTTGAGGTACGCCGACTTCTGTTTCCTCAAATTTATGCCTTACAACAACTCCTGCCCTCAGATATTTATGAATAAGTGATATTACTCTGCCATCTTTTATGGTTCTTGATAGTACTTCTATCAGCTTGCTTTGGCTCACTGTGTCAAAGAATTTCTCCAAGTCCATATCTACGACATATTTGTACCCCTCGTTCACATTCCTCTGGCATTGGTTTATTGCATCATGCGCACTCCTTTTCGGTCTAAAGCCATAGCTGTACTCTGAAAACTGTGTTTCAAATATCGGTGAAAGTATTTGCGAAATTGCCTGTTGGATTACTCGGTCAACAACAGTGGGTATACCCAACTTTCTCACTTTTCCTTTCTCTTCTTTTGGTATTTCTACCCTTCTTACCGGATTAGGATGGTATTTGCCATCCCTGATTGTTTGAATTAGCTGCTCTCGGTTTTCTCTGAGATACGGCAGAAGTTCATCTACCTCCATTTCATCAATTCCTCCAGCACCTTTATTGGATTTTACTTTCTTGAATGCCGCATTTAAATTGTCTTTGCCCAATATCTTTTTCAATAAATCATCTGTCGACAGGTATGTATTGGTGATGTTGTTTTCAGTTATCCTCTTGTGAGCGGACGCTTCTGCATACTCTTTCTGTTCCGCAGATACCTTTTGCAGATAGCCCTTATTTTGTGGTTGTCTGTCCTTATATTCACTTCTGGTAACATTCATTTACTTTCACCTCCTAAAGTTCAGTCCTTCCCAAATGGCGTCGACTTCATCTGGTACTACGACCTCGGCTGACTTCTCACGATAAATCTTATTTCAATCATGCTTCATACTTTATGTTTCTGCATGTCCGTGAGACCTCCCCAGGTAAGAGCGCAATCTTTCCTTCCATCTACCTGCCACATATACACCATAGGCTCCGAGTAGTTATTGGGCTTCGGCTTGTTATGCAGCCTTACCCGACCTAAATATGCCTGATGTGATTTCTGTTCGTCAGACCAGAAGTTTGCCTCCAGCTTTCTTCAGATTCCTCGTCACCAAGGACACCCTTGCTCTTGGCTATGTGCTTGGCACTACTAGCCCGCACTCGGGACTTTCACCCGTTAGATTGCGCCCATACTGGGCGCACATAAAAGGGGCTATTACATAAAAATGCAACAGCCCCTGATTTACTAAATATCATATTATACTTTTCATATACCCTGCAAAGTGAGCAAAAACGATTCCCGGTTCCTCCAAGTCAAGGCACCATCTTTTTACCCATTCAAGGGAGACATATCCCTTATAGTCGTTTTCTTTGAGTAGTTCAACAGCTGCTTTCACCGGAATATCACCGTAACCTGTCATTTTGTACTTAATGGTACCATCAACAACGGTTGAATCCTTGATGTGTACAAAACATATGTATTCCTTCAAATTACTGTATGTGTATTCCAACGATTCATTAAAGAATCTCACCGGGTGATGTACATCCCAAAGCACTCCAACACTGTCAGAGTTGACTGTATCAAGCAATGCTTTCATAACTTTTGAATCGGCAAATACTCCGTTGGTTTCAATTAATAATTTGACACCTTTTCCCTTTGCCTCAGTAGCAAGCTTTTTAAGATTTTCAGCAACAAAATCAATATCTATTTCAGAGGATTGCGGCTGAGCATCACCTAAAACTCTTACGTAAGGTACACCAAGCTTTTGAGCCAACTCAATATACTCAATGCCTTCTTTTATATGTTTATCTATATTTGCCTTGTCAAATAAAAAACATGCCGAAGTCAAACAAGGTATTTCAAGACCTATTTTGGTCAATTTCTTCTTTGTAAGTTCTATATTATCGTTTGAAAAATGTTTTACTTTAGGTACATAAAGTTCATTGCCGATACCCCTGATTTCAATACCGTCAAATCCGATGTCCTTTGCAGTTGAAAGCATATCCTCCCAACTCCATCCCGGACAGCCCAATGTAGAAAACGAAATCTTCATAAATAGCCACCTCCGAATATAACTGCTTTTTTTCATGATAACATGTTTTCTTTGGGCTGTCACCAATTTTGCCATTATTTGTACCTGCTATGTTTATTCAACAATTACCTGGAATTACCCAAAATACTCAATTCCCGCTTGGAAAATTTTCTGGTCCTTTTCACCCGGCACATTTTTATACAGGTTTGTACCTATTCTTTCGGAATGTCCCATCTTACCCAAAACTCTGCCGTCGGGGCTTGTAATACCTTCTATGGCATTTATTGAACCGTTAGGATTGTATGCTATATCATAAGTTGGCTGTCCGTTTAAATCAACATACTGTGTTGCTATTTGTCCGTTTGCTTCCAGTACAGCCAGAACGTCACTGCTTGCAGTAAAGCGTCCTTCACCGTGAGATATTGCTACTGTATGAATATCACCAACCTTTACGTTGTTAAGCCACGGTGAAAGGTTTGAAGCTATTCTTGTTTTAACAAGGCTTGATTGATGACGTCCTATTGTATTAAAGGTCAGTGTAGGACATGCCTCGTCAATTTCTCTTATTTCACCGAAGGGAAGCAGTCCCAACTTGACAAGTGCCTGAAATCCGTTGCAAATACCCAAAACCAATCCGTCTCTGTTTTTCAGAAGCTTCATAACAGCTTCGCTGACAACAGGATTTCTGAAAGCTGTAGCTATAAACTTACCTGAACCTTCAGGTTCGTCGCCGGCACTGAAACCACCGGGAATCATGATTATCTGAGAATTATCTATCAGTGCTTCCATTCTCTTTATAGATTCTTCGATGTCATTATGGGTCATGTTCTTTATTACCAGTGTCTCTACAATTCCTCCGGCATTTTCAAATACCTTTTTGGTATCATATTCACAGTTTGTTCCCGGAAATACGGGAATGAATACTCTTGGTTTTGCAATCTTTAAAGAAGGTTTTACTTTTGTTTTTGCTTCGTAACAGTATGAAGCTACATTTTTATTCTCTTCCATTACCCTTGTATGGAAAACCTTTTCTAAAGGCTCCTGCCATTTTGCCGCAAGCTCACTGAGTTCAATTGAAGTTCCATTTATATTAATTTGCGAATTGTCTGTGGTAACACCTACTACAGTGTATCTAAGTCCTTCCAGAACTTTTGTCAAATCAATGTTTTCAGGTATTTCAAGGAGTAAAGAACCGTAGAAAGGTTTAAACAGAAGTGAAACATCCGCTATCCCTTCGAGCTTGAATCCTATCATATTTCCAAATGCCATTTTGCTGACTATTTCTGCAATACCGCCTGAGCGAACAGAACTTGCAGAGAGTATAGCTTTTTCTTTTGCAAGCTTATTGACACGACTGTATACTTTGTCAAGCTCATCAAAATCAGGGAGCATATTATCGTCAAGCTTTACTTTTAGGAGTACAACCTTGCTCCCCGCAGCCTTGAATTCGTTTGAAACTACATTTTCAACATTAACTGTGTTTACAGCAAAGGAAACCAAGGTCGGCGGAACATCCATGTCCATAAAGCTTCCCGACATACTGTCCTTTCCGCCTATTGCCGCTGTTCCCAGCCTCATCTGTGCATAGTACGCACCAAGTAAAGCACTAAGAGGTTTTCCCCAACGCTTTGCATCTTTTCCAGGCTTTTCGAAATACTCCTGTAGTGTCAGCCTTGCTTTGCTGTAATCTCCTCCCATAGCAACAATTTTAGCTATTGATTCTACAACAGCGTATACTGCTCCGTGAAAAGGACTCCATTTTGATATGTCAGGGTTGTATCCAAAGGACATAAGTGTTCCGGTTGTTGTATCACCTTCCATAAGCGGCAGCTTTGCAGCCATGCCTTCTGCAGGAGTAAGCTGAGTTTTTCCGCCGAAAGGCATAAGTACTGTATTTGCACCTATTGTTGAGTCAAATCGTTCAATTAATCCTTTTTGGCTGCATCTGTTAAGATTTTGCAGATTATTTACCCAGTATTCTTTTATATTGTCTATCTCTATCTCATTACATTCATCAAAATATGTTATCTCTTTTGGTGCTGAAATCTCTATGTCTATTCGCTGCTTTGCACCATTTGAATTAAGGAATTCACGGCTTAAATCAACGATTTGCTTTCCTCTCCATGACATTTTAAGTCTTGGCTCTGCCTTTACCTCTGCAACAACAACTGCTTCCAGATTTTCTTCTGCTGCATGAGCTATGAATTTCTCTACATCGCAAGCTTCAACGACAACTGCCATACGCTCTTGGGACTCTGAAATTGCCAGTTCTGTTCCGTCCAAGCCTTCATATTTCTTTGGTACTGCGTCAAGATTTATTTCAAGTCCGTCTGCCAACTCGCCAATTGCAACGGAAACACCACCTGCACCAAAGTCATTACATCTTTTTATCAATGTACTTACATCAGGATTTCTGAATAAACGCTGTATTTTTCTCTCTGTAGGAGCATTACCCTTCTGAACTTCAGCACCGCAGGTCATGAGAGATTCCTCAGTATGAGCCTTTGATGAACCGGTTGCTCCTCCGCAACCGTCTCTGCCTGTTCTTCCACCCAGTAGCACTATCTTGTCCCCTGCCTCCGGCTGTATCCTTACTACGTTTTTTCTTGGTGCTGCACCAATTACGGCACCGATTTCCATTCTTTTTGCAACATAGCCCTCATCATATATTTCAGCTACCTGTCCGGTAGCCAGGCCTATCTGATTTCCGTAGGAGCTGTATCCCGAAGCCGCTCCGGTGGTTATTTTCTTCTGTGGCAGCTTGCCTTGTATTGTATCTTCAAGCTTGGTTCTTGGGTCGCCACTTCCTGTTACCCTCATTGCCTGATATACATAAACTCGTCCTGACAACGGGTCTCTGATAGCGCCTCCCAGACATGTTGCAGCTCCACCGAAAGGCTCTATTTCTGTTGGATGGTTGTGTGTCTCATTTTTAAACATTACAAGCCACTCTTCATTTTTTCCGTTTACATCAGCATTAACAACAATACTGCATGCATTTATTTCATCTGAGAGGTCAAGGTCGTCTAGTTTTCCTTGTTTTTTCAATGCCTTCATTGCCATAAGTGCTACATCCATCAGGCATATATCTTTGTCGTTACGGTCTTTGTAGATATCCTCTCTTTTTTCAATGTAGTCCTTATAGGTTTCTTCAATGATTTCTGTAAATCTGCCTTTTTCAAATGTTACACTGTCAATACATGTAAGAAAGGTTGTATGTCTGCAGTGATCTGACCAGTAAGTGTCTATCATTCTCATTTCTGTAACTGAAGGATCACGCTTCTCAGTATTTTTAAAGTAGCTCTGACAGAAAACTATGTCGTCAAAAGACATTGCAAAGCCCATCTCTTTTAAAAGCTGTGATAATTGTTTTTCATCCAGAGATGTAAAGCCGTCAAGAGTGGCAACATCTTCAGGCTGTTCGGCCTGTGATTTAAGTGTTTCAGGCTTTGCCATCTTTGCTTCCCTGCTTTCAACAGGATTTATATAGTATTTTTTTATTGAATTAAGTTCTTCCTCATTAATGCTGCCTTCCAAAACAATTACTCTGGCAGTGTTTATATCAGGTCTGTCTCCTTGTGTTAAAAGTTGTATACATTGAGCAGCAGAGTCAGCTCTTTGATCGTATTGTCCCGGAAGATATTCAACTGCAAAAGCTCTGCAATTTGAAGGAATTTCATATTCCTCATCATATGCAAAATCAACTGTTGGCTCAGAGAATATGGTGTTTCTTGCCAGTTGATATTCAGAATCGCTTATGCCTTCCACATCATATCTGTTTACTATCTTTAAAGAATTCAATGCCTTTATTCCCAGTGTTTCTCTCAAATCCTTCAAAAGTCCCTGTGCCTCAACGTCATAAGGATGTTTCTTTACAACATATAATCTCTTTACAGTATTTTTCATTTTGCAGTCCTCCTGATATATATAAATTCATTCGAATAAGCTTTCTAATTATTATTATATTATGATAAAATATATTAGTAAAATTAATATATTTAATATGTTGTATTAGGAGTACTTATGGATATTAATTTTGAGTTATATAAAATATTTTATCAGTGTGCTGAAAATAAAAGCTTTTCAGAGGCAGCCCGCAAACTGTATATAACACAGTCAGCTGTAAGCCAGTCTGTAAAAAACCTTGAAAAGCAGCTCGGAGTGACATTATTCCATAGAAAGTCCAGAAATATTCAGCTGACAAATGAAGGTGAGCTTCTTTTCAGTTATGCATCACAGGCCTATAATTTTTTGAAAACTGCAGAAGAAAAGCTTCAGGAATTTGAAGGCCTCACTGCCGGCGAAATTCGAATAGGCGTAAGCGATTCGATCTGTAAATATTTCATAATGCCATATATAAAAAAGTTTGGGCAAATGTACCCGAATATTATGGTTAAGGTTATCAATAGAACTACTCCCCAACTACTGGACGTTTTAAAAGGTGGCCTAATTGATATCGCAATTTCTACACTGCCTGTTAATCAGGATATGTTTGATGCTGTTTCTTTTATTTCAGTTCAGGATATTTTTGTAGCATCAGATAGGTTTAAAGAATTGAAAGAAAGGGAAATAACCTTGCAGGAATTGAACAAATATCCTCTTGTATTACTTCAGTCAGACAGTTCAACCAGAAAATCTGTTGACCGTTTCTTCCAAAGCTATGGCCTTACATGTTCTCCTGAAATAGAGCTGGAAAGTCTGGACCTCTTGGTTGAATTTGCAAAAATAGGTACAGGAGTAGCCTGCGTACTGAAGGAAAGTGCTTTGGATGCAATAAAATCAGGAGAGTTATTCCAGATTATATCAAAAGAACCCCTACCTCCAAGGAGTATAGGGGTTGTTACCATGAAAAACGTAGTTTTATCTAAAGCAGTTAAAACCTTTATAAGTGAACTGATATAATTTTACAGCAGTTCACTTATGAGGGCTTCTTTTTCTTTTGCAAAGTCAACAAAGTCCTCATTTATTTTTACAACGGGGGCGTAGGCACAAGAACTGGGAACGTAAACTACTTCACCTATTTCACCATTGTCAAGCTTTACCTTTGAACCGATATAATACCTTGGCATATTATCAAACATTACACCCATTACCATAGGGTCAACAATATCGTACCCGATTTTTTCCATTTCCTTAAATGCCGAGAATGGTGTCTGCCTTTCCTTGTAAACCCGTTCAGAGGTTATTGCATCAAATATATCTGCGGCAGTAATTATCTTTGCATACAGATTCTTTTTATTTCCCTGAATACCAAAAGGATATCCTGTACCGTTTTCCTTTTCGTGATGTAATATAACTGCTCTTTTTATTTCTATTGTAATATCAGGAATGTTTTTAATAATATCATACCCGTAAATGGGGTGTCTCTTGATAATATCAAACTCGCTTTCGCTTAGAGGACCCTTTTTATTCATAATCTCAGCAGATATTTTGGATTTCCCTATATCATGCAAAAGACCTGCCATGGCAAGATCCTTGACCTGCAGTTTGCTCAAGTTCATCCACTTACCCAATAACATTGAATAAAATGCAACATTTACAGAATGTGAATATGTATATTGATCGGCCACTTTAATTGAATTGATACATTCAATTATTGTATTTACATCGCTCAGTCTCTCATAGATATTGTCTGTTATGGTTTTTACATTATCAATATCAAGTTCCTTACCTATTGCCAGATTGCGCAATATTTCTTTGGTAGCATTGACATCCTCGATATATTGTTTCTGGCTGTCACTGATACTCATATCTGAAAGATATTCGTTGCCAAGAATAGAGTGAGACCTGTATATGGGTACTCTTTCAACCCTAAAGGCTTCCAGCTTTTTGATAATATGCTCTGATATCAATGTATCAGCCGGAACTATCATGTTTCCTCCACGGGTATAAACATCGTCAGCCAAAATACTATCCATAATGTCTTTACTTACTTTTACATATTCTCTTTCCACATTAGCACCTACTTTTATTTATTATATAAGGGTATAAATTACTAAATACGGAAACCTCTATATATTATACTATCATTTTACAAATTAGTTTTCCAGTTTTTTTTATGGCTATATGCAGCGGTTTTAGCCCGTAGATATTTCCCAAAAAAGCCGCTCTGACAGTAATATTATGGTAAACTTATCAGATGCGGCTCTTAAATTTTATCTTCATTTATAATGTAAACTTTGATACCTGATCCTTTAACTTTTTGGAAGCTACAAGATTATCCTGAGTAGATACCTTGACATTTGCAAAGTGTTCAACAACCTCAGCTGTTTTAACTGTAATAACTTCAACTCCCTCTGCACTTTCGTTTACACTGGAAGTAACCTGTTCCAATGCAGTAACAATGTTTGCAATGGAATTGTTCATAACCTTTGCTGAGTCATTAAAGGCATTCATTATCTTGCTGTATTGTGCTGAATCGTTATAATACTGCTCGCCGGTATCAATGAGCTTCTTGTAGTCGTTTAATACTTCCTTGTCTACGAATTCCAGAAGTACTCCCGCACTGTCAGTCAAGGCACCTACGGATTCATTTACCGTCTTAACTATATTTTTTATATCAGCTGCTGTTTTTGAAGACTGGTCTGCAAGTTTTCTTATCTCATCTGCTACTACTGCAAAACCTTTTCCTGCTTCTCCAGCTCTTGCTGCTTCTATAGCCGCATTAAGTGAAAGCAGATTTGTCTGCTCGGTTATCTGAAGTATAGCCTGAGCAAGCTGGTCTATGTGAGAAACCTCTCCAGCCTTATCAATGGCGCCCTGTAGCTGCTGTTTAACTTCAAGGTATACTTTATTTGCATTCTCTGCAGATAATACTGCACTTTCCTTTATCTCGCTTGCTTTAATACTGACCTCATTTGCTGTTTGTGCCCCTTCCTCCGAGTTTTGGGCAATAAGGGTTATATTTTTCTTAATTTCCTGAGTACTGAAATTAATCTGATGTGATGTAGCTGCTGATTCCTGCATTGACGCAGATATGTGCTCTGTAGTTGATAATGTGTCATCTGCTTTTTCTTTTAAATTCTCTGTCATTCTTTCTACCTGCTGAGAATTTTCAATAACTTTTTCAGATGCATCAGCCATAAGGCCAAGTATTTCTCTCAGAGAACCCCTCATAGTTGAAAGATTTCTTGCAAGAAATCCTATTTCGTCCTTTCTGCCTTTAATCTGGTTATATGTTTTGTCATGTGATAAATCAAAATTTGCAGTTCGTTCAACAACCCGTGAAAGTACTTTGATAGGCATAGTAAGAGAAAAAGTAAGCCATAACCCCACCGCAACAGCAAATATACAGAAAATTGCAGTAACTATATATACAGGAAAATCGTAAATACTATATAAAGCTGTTCCACCGCCCACAATAATTACGCAACCGATTACAATACAAAGTATCTTTTTGCCTATAGACATGTTTTTCGCCCCCAGTAAGTTAAAAATATAATAAATTTAAACATAAGTTCATAGTAACATATTATTTGAATAAATTCCATATTATTAAAGATACTTTTACTTTTTTAAACTATGATGGAATTTTGTATAAAAAAAGCAGAAATCGTTAAAGATTTATAGTCAAAAGGTTCTTTACGATATATATTTACAAAATCAAATGTGCTAACATAGCTTATTGATTGATGTATTTAATTTAGTACATATCTTCCAATTTTTTTTGCAACTATTCACTGTTTTTATGATATTATTTTGTTATAAGATTGTTTATTCAACTACATAAAACATGGGAAGGTGATTACATGTCTGAGCAAATCAGATTAATTGCTTCACGAATAAAAGAGTTACGAGAAATATCTGGAATTACTGTTGAAGCACTTGCAGCAGAACTTAAAATTTCTGAAGAAGCTTACAGGTCATACGAAAGCGGTGAGACCGATATTCCGGTAAGTTTTCTTTATCAAATAGCAAATAAGTTTAATGTTGAACTTTCAGCAATAATTACGGGAGATGCTCCAAAGCTTCATACTTATCAGCTTGTTCGGGATGGAAAAGGTGTAAGTGTTGAGAGACGCGAACATTATAAATATCACAGCCTTGCTTACAATTTTGTTGGTAAAAAGGCAGAGCCTTTTATTGTAACGGTTGAGCCGGATACTTCCGATTCTACTGTCCACTTTAATTCCCATAAAGGACAGGAATTTAACTATATTATAGAAGGAACTCTTCAAATAATAATTAATGGACGTGAGCATGTGATGAATGAGGGTGACTCGATTTATTTTGATTCGTCGGCAAGTCACGGAATGAAAGCTATGAATGGTAAGAAAGCCAGATTTTTGGCAATTATTCTTTAGGTATCAGGGGGAGTAAGTAATGTTGGAAAAATACTTATCTCGGGTAGACTTTACATCTTACGAGGATTTTTACGAAAATTTAAAAATAAATGTACCTGAGAACTTTAATTTTGCATATGACGTTGTTGATGAATATGCTAAGACAACGCCGGATAAGGTAGCAATTGTATGGTGTGATAAATCGGGTGCCGAAAAAACCTTCACCTTCGGTCAGCTAAAAGAGTATAGCGACAAGACAGCTAACTATTTCAAGTCCTTGGGTATTAAGAGAGGCGACCCGGTAATGCTCATATTAAAAAGAAGATATGAGTTCTGGTTCTGTATTTTGGCTTTGCATAAGCTGGGTGCCGTTACAATTCCGGCAACTCATCTGCTCACTTCAAAGGATATTGTTTATAGAGCTAATGCAGCAGATATAAAAATGATTGTGTGTGTTAATGAGCCGGAAGTTGTAATGCATATTGAAGATTCCGCTAGTAAAACACCTACTGTAAAATATAAGGCATTGATTGATGGTTCCAAGGATGGCTGGTTGGATTTTTCATCCGGTATCGAAGAGGCTTCCAACGAATTTCAAAGGCCTCTGGGCGAATTGGGTTCTCACAATAGTGACATATCCTTGCTGTACTTTACATCGGGTACTACAGGTATGCCAAAGATGGTTCAGCATGATTATGAGTATCCTCTGGGTCATATCCTTACAGCAAGGTACTGGCAGAATGTTTCTGAAGGCGGTCTGCATCTGACAGTTGCCGATACAGGTTGGGCTAAAGCTGTATGGGGCAAAATTTATGGCCAATGGTTATCAGGGTGTGCTGTATTTGTATATGACTTTGATAAGTTTGTTCCAAAGGAACTTCTTGAAGTTATTTCAAAGCACCATGTTACTTCTTTTTGCGCTCCTCCTACGATTTACAGATTTTTTATCAAGGAAGATCTCTCAAAGTTTGATTTAAGCAGTCTGAAATACTGTACTGTAGCAGGAGAACCTCTGAACCCCGAAGTATACAGCCAATTTTACAAGGCTACCGGTATAAAGTTAATGGAAGCCTTCGGTCAGACTGAGTTGACTGTCACAGTGGGTACGTTCCCATGGATGGAGCCAAAACCGGGGTCAATGGGTAAGCCGTCTCCGGGATATGATATAGACCTTCTTGATGAGAATGGAAATTCATGTCAGGACGGTGAAGAAGGACAGATTGTGGTAAGAACCACAAAAAAGAAGCCTGCCGGTATGTTTGGCGGTTACTACAGAGATGAAGCTCTTACAAAGAGTGTATGGCATGATGGTATTTATTATACGGGTGATATGGCATGGCGAGATGAGGACGGCTATCTCTGGTTTGTTGGCAGAGCTGATGATGTTATTAAAAGCTCAGGTTACAGAATCGGGCCTTTTGAGGTTGAAAGTGCCTTGCTGGAACATCCGGCGGTTCTGGAATGTGCCATAACTGCTGTTCCTGACCCTATCAGAGGTCAGATAGTTAAAGCTACAGTTATACTGGCAAAAAGCTATACTGCAAGCGAGGAACTGGTTAAGAAACTTCAGGACCATGTAAAAAAGGTTACGGCGCCTTATAAGTATCCAAGAATCATTGAGTTTGTAACTGAGCTTCCAAAAACAATCAGCGGCAAGATAAGACGTGTAGAAATAAGGCAGACAGATAAAGATAGTAAATAGGCTTTATAAAAACCCGGATGGCCATTAAGTGCCCTCCGGGTTTTTGCTTACTTTTTATATTAAAGAACTTTCATCAATATTTCATTACTTCTCTGTATAAATTTCGCCATAGCCTCAGGCCCTAAAGTCTGGTGACTCATCATGGCTAAATCATATATGTGTTCGCTTACCAGCTTCACATCTTCTTTTCTTTCATCCTTTTCCTTTAAATCCAGCAATGCTTTTACGAGTTTATTTGAAGAATTCAAAACGAGAGTCTGTTCTTTCGGGAACATGTGTCCCATATCCATTCCCCCGAACATTTTACTCATTTCCTGCATTCTTCTGGACTGCTCTGACAGCAGTACTACCGCCGGTATAGTTTCATTTTTCAAGGATTCAACCTGTATTTTTAGTTTTTCATCATTTACTGTTTCCTTGAACAAACCTTCCAGATAGCTGACATCAGCTTCAGGAATACCTGTGTTCTCCTGCTTCATACTCTCTGAAATATCAGCATCAATTCTGTTAAACTGTAAGCCTGTACCTTTGCTTTCAAGGAGAGACATAAAGTGATTGTCTATCATGTTTGAAAGTATTACCGCTTCCATTCCGTTTTCATTAAACAGCTTTATATACTGAGCCTGCTGATTTTCATCTGATACGTAGAATACTTTATTTTCATGCTTGTCCTTGTTGTTTTCAAGATATTCCTTTAGAGTAGTGTATCCGCCCTTAGTTGACTTGAATATAAGGACATCCTTAACTCTGTCATAGAATTTTTCTTCACGTAAACAGCCGTATTTTACAAACGGGTTTATGTCATCCCAGTATTTATTATAGCTTTCACGGTCGTTCTCAAATATAGATGTAAGCTTGTCTGCAACCTTCTTTGTTATGTGTGTGGAAATCTTGTTAACATAACCATCGTTCTGTAAGAAGCTTCTGGAAACATTCAAAGGTAAATCAGGACAATCCAGTACACCCTTTAATAACAGCAAGAATTCAGGAATTACTTCCTTTATATTGTCAGCAACAAATACCTGATTGTAATAAAGCTTTATCTGCCCTTCGTTAGTCTCAAATTCATGTTTGAGCTTAGGGAAATAAAGTATACCTTTCAGGTTAAAGGGGTAATCCATATTTAAGTGTATCCAGAAAAGCGGCTCATTAAAGTCATGGAATACTTTTGAATAGAACTTCTTATAATCTTCGTCTGTGCAGTCTTTTGGATTTTTCAGCCAAAGAGGTTGTGTATCATTTAAAGGCTCGGGCTTTTTAGGCTCAGTAACTTCCTTTTCGTCACCTTCTTTTTCCTCTTCTTTAGTTTCCTCTTTCTTCTCTTCTACCTTTGCAGCATCCTCAAGATATAATTCATATGGCAGGAAGGCAAAGTATTTCTCAAGGGTAGTTCTCATTGTGTATTCTTCAGTGAATTCCAAGCTGTCATCAGATAAATAGAGAGTTATTGTTGTTCCCCTCTCACTCTTGTCGGAATCTGACATTTCAAATTCTGTTCCGCCATCACTTACCCATCTTACAGCAGCCGCATCTTTCTGGTATGAAAGTGTGTCAATCTGGACACGCTGTGACACCATGAATGCCGAATAGAATCCCAGACCAAAGTGACCTATAATTTGTCCGTCATCTGACTTGTCCTTATATTTTTCAAGAAAATCGACTGCTCCTGAAAAAGCAATCTGATTTATATATTTTTTTACTTCTTCCTCAGTCATTCCCAATCCGTTATCTATTACTTTTATGGTCTTATCATTTTTATTGACAATGACCTTTATTTCGAACTTATTACCTTCGGGCAGTTCGGCTTCTCCCATTACATCAAGTTTTTTCATTTTACTAATGGCATCACTTGCATTTGACACTAGTTCTCTTATAAATATGTCCTTTTCAGAGTACAACCACTTTTTAATAATTGGAAATATGTTTTCTGTATTTATTGAAATACTTCCGCTTTCGTGTTTCATAATATTACCTCCACTTCATTTTTTACACTATTAATAATATAACCCGAATGGAGTAAAGTTTCAAGTATTTTTTAGCACTCAATTAACAAGAGTGCTAACAGTTTTTCTAAATGTGGCTCTATCTCAAGTGTACAGGGATATTCTTTTCATTTCATCGCATGCTATATTTTTCATTTTTTCTTCCAGATGTGTAGTCAGTACAACTTTACCCTTCCACAGATCTACAAGGTGTTTAAGAGTTTCATACGCGTAGCTTAATTCCAGTTCACGGCCGTCGAATTCGTGTTCAAGGAACAAAGTATTCTCCTTTGGGCTCCATTCGGTGACTTTTATTGTTGGGACACTTCCAATACCAACTGTATTACACAAAGTATCTCTTACCATTTTCCACCCCTCATCATCTGAAACTTCAGAAATCATATATTCGTTTCCCGTGGATATATATTCAAAGAGATTCATTTCACTGCACAATTCCTGAGTCAGGTATCTTCTTATAAAAGATTGGTCTCTCTCATTTTCCCTTACCTCGAATATCTTGTCTTTTCCCTGTGTATTGTATAGGTTCTCAATAATTTTAAATCCTATGAAATATGGATTTATACTTGATTTTAATGGCCTGATTACCTCATTGTGTTTTCTTAAAAACTCAAAATGCATATTTTGAGGAAGTTCAAGCTTGTTTAATATGGTGTAATGCCAGAAACTTGCCCAGCCCTCATTCATTATTTTTGTTTCTATCTGTGGAATAAAGTACAGGGCTTCTTCTCTTACAATAGAAAGTATATCCTTTTCCCAGTCCTGCAAACGCCCATATTCTGCAACAAAACTGAGTATGTCTTCCTGAGGCTCCTCAGGTATTTTTATTTCCTGGTTGCCGGCCTCAGTATCGTACTTCATTTCTCTTCTGGAATACCTGTCAAGATTGGGAAAATCAGACTTATGCTCAATCAAAGCAGATTTTGACTCTTCTTTCTCCCTTTTGTTATTGCGGTAGTCAATTATCCTTTCCGTTTGCAGTTTTACTGCATGTGCGGCATTAAGTATCTTTTCAACTTTTGCATAACCAATACTGGGGTCAGAGATATAGTCACGTATCCTGTTGGCATGATTTTTAAAGGTTTCAACTGCATACTCAGCCTTTGTTCCTTTATTGAATAGCCTGTTATTTTTAAAAAAATCATTATGTGCATATACATGTGCTATTGTTAGTATCTGAATTAGAAGTGAATTATCCTTCATCAGGTAGGCAATACACGGGTTGGAGTTTATAACCATTTCATACGGAAGTCCTGTAAGATTATATTTATGCAGTGTTTTAATCCTCTCATAGGATTTACCGTAACTCCAGTGCGGATAGTGGGATGGCATCCCTACGTATGATTCATATCCTATCATATCTTCATAATTTATTATTTCAAACTCCTGATTATAGAAGTTCAATCCACTCTCCACCGCTATTTTTTCTATACGCTCATTCCAGTATTCCAGCTCCTTTAGACTAAAATCCGCCATAAGCTTTTATTCCTCCCGATTTATTTAATATTTAAGCTAATTCAATATTGCCTTCTCGTCCCTGTCGCTTGCTTTATCAAGGAGCTTTTTAAGTGCCGGAAGGACATCTTCTTTTTTGTTAATATTTATAGCTGCAAAATTCTTGCTTTTAATCTTGGTCTGAAATTCGTTTTTAATGGTACTGCCTATATTGTAATAACCGGGTACTATTTCTCCATAGCCAAACAGGTTACATACCTCACAAAGCTTGTTAGCACTTTCTACAGCTCTTTTATTATCTTCAGACCAATTGTCCCCGTCGCTGCAGTGGAAAGCATAAATGTTCCAGTTGGCAGGACTGTATCTTTCCGCAATTATTTCTAAAGCTTTATCATACCCGCTGCTGATGTAGGTTCCACCGGACTCACCCCGGTGGAAAAACTCTCTTTCGTTCACTTCCTTTGCTGTTGTTGTGTGAGCTATAAAAACTACATCCACGTTTGCATATTTTAATCTTAGGAATTGATACAAAAGGAAATAAAAACTTCTTGCCAGATATTTTTTTGTTTGATCCATTGAACCCGAAACATCCATAATGCACAGCACAACTGCATTATAATCCCTTTTGTTTTCCTCCTTGATTCTGTAATACCTTAAATCTTCCTCTATGAAAGGAAATCTTTCTTCCCCTGACTCCTTATCATATGTGGCTTCCTCTCCATCTTCAGACCTTTTTGCGGCTTGTTTGCGCTTTATTTTTTCAATGACGGAACGTTTTTTGGCAAGTCGCGGAGGAATACCCTTGTGTTGGTAACCAAGCTTTCTGTAGCTTTTTTCCTCCAATTGGGATAGCTGCTTTTTATCAATATCGGGAAGGTTCATATCGTCAAAAAGGTATTTTATTACCTCCTCAATGGTTATTTCCGTTTCATAAACCTCTTCTCCCTCTTGATTTCCTGCGCCTCCTTTACCTTTACCCGCCTGTGCCTCTCCTGCAAATTTATCGCCCCTTTTTTCATTGCCGTCACCCGCTCCTACGCCGGGCTTGGATTTACCATATATAAACTGAAATTCTTTTATTCCTTTGATGGGAATCTTGATTTTCTTATCCTTACTTTTGCCTATTATGCTTTCTTCTGCAATAATACTGCCCAGATTCTTCTTTATGGATTCCTCAACAAGCTCCCTGTGTCGCCTTCTGTCTTCGGCAGACCTGTCTTTGCCAATGTTACTGCAATCTCTGAATATAGCCATACTTGACCCTCCAATTAATCCTTCCACAGATTGTTTGCTGCATATTTTAGTATAACGTTGCAGCAGTGGTCACAGTAGCCGTTCTTCTTCATTTCCTCAACCATTGTATTGTATTTCTGGGTTTGCTCTTTATCCCTTACTTTTGCCTGTGTTATAATCCTGCTTAAATCCCTTACGGATGCCGTCAGCTTCTTTTCTATTGCATCCTTCAAAGGCTCGTAGCTTGTATAATCCAGACTTCCCCCATTTCTCATAACAAAGAACATATATGCGGTAACATCCGACCTAAACCCCTTTACTGCAGTATCTGAGATACCTATCTGTTCTTCAATGGAACGCAAGAATTTTTCATCGGGCTCCAGTTCCTCACCTGTATTCGTATCTTTTATCTTGGTCTTGTTGACAAAAGCTTCAGCATGGTCAAGGTAATTGTTAAACAGGCTCTCTGCCTGTTCTCTGTAGCCATGTATAAATGCCTTTGTAACTTCTTTTTCAAGAATTTTATTGTATTCCTTCTTTACAGAATCATATATAAGTCTTAAATAACGTTCTTTTTCATCATCACCGATTCCAAGCTCTTTTACGGATTTTATTAAAGCTTCCATAACTGCAATGGGATTTATGCAATCATTCTCTGATTCGGATAATGCAGTATCTAGAGCTTTCATTATAAATCTGGTTGATATGCCCGTCATGCCTTCTCTGGGTGCTTCCTCCCGAAGCTCAAATATATCAATTTTTCGAGTCATTCCTTTCTCCAGAATTTCTTCTCCGTTATATATTTTAAGCTTGGTAAGCGGGTCGACTTTGTTGGATGGACTTAATCTGGTCAGTATTGCAAACATGGAAGCAATTTCTATGGTATGAGGAGCTATATGTGCTTTGAATTTACTTTTAGAAAGCATCTTTTTATAAATTTTTATTTCTTCATTTAGCTCAAGGCAGTAGGGTACCTCAATTCTTACTATTCTGTCCAGAATTGCCTCATTTGTGTGGTCTGACTTAAATTTATTCCATTCTGCTTCATTGGAATGAGCCAATATGACTCCATCGAAATATATCATTGCCCCTTTGCCCGGCGATGGAACGGATTTTTCCTGAGTTGCTGTAATCATGGTATGAAGGTATTCCGTTTCATTTTTGAATACTTCTATAAACTCCACTATACCTCTGTTTCCGGCATTAAAAGCACCATTCAAAGATAATACTCTTGGGTCGTCTTCAGAATAAAGGTCTATTTTTGATATATCAACGCTTCCTGTTAGTATTGAGGTATCCTGGTTGTTAGGGTCTACGGGTGGCACTACGCCTATACCTTTTCTGGACCTTATGGAAAAGCCTGTTGATTCAATCGGAAACTTTTCATATTCCCCGTTATACTGGTTCTTTAAACGGTATCTGCAAACAGGACACAAATCCCCTTCAATTTTTACATTCAATTTTTCTTCAAAATCTTTTCGAAGGTGCTTTGGAATTAAATGAAGTGGTTCTTCTCTCATAGGGCAATCCTTTAGCGAATATATCGGGGAAGCAGCTTCCAATGCCTTTTTTAGGGCTTCCATCAATGATGATTTACCCGCTCCGACCGGACCTACAAGATATAAAACTTGTCTGGCCTCTTCTCCTGCCATGGCAGCAGAGTGGAAATACCTTACGATTTTCATTATTGTTTTATCAATACCAAAAAAATCGTCTTCAAAGAAGGTGTATTTTTTAATTATGTCGTTTCCGTAAATTCTTCTTAATCTTGGATTTTCCTCGGTTTTGACAGCTTCAACTCCCTTGCAGCTGATAAGCTCATACAATCTTTGATGAGACAGCATGGCAACCTCCGGATTGGATTTAACTATCTGCAAATAATCCAAGAATGTTCCATCAAATTGTTTGCGTATATGTTCCTCTCTGTCTCGTTTAATCAGTTCCCTAAAATCAAATTCCGGTTTGGTCATTTAAGCCCCTCCCTTTTATGCGCTGGTAATTATTAGTAATCTTATAAAATATTTCTCATTTTAAAATATATGTGTTCATTTTAAAAATATTATTAATTACACACTTTTCTATTTGTCAGTTTATATTACAAAAAAGAAAAAGAAATGTGACACTAATATGAAATTTTTATTTTACTTCTAGAAAGGTAACCAGACATGGATGCACAAATAAAAAAGGGAGTCATTGACATGTGTATTCTTCACATCATATCTAAACAGGATATGTACGGATATGATGTGATGAAACAAATGGGCGCGTTATTCCCTGAAGTAAACGACAGTACTTTTTATGTTATTCTTAGAAGGCTAAACAAAGAAAAACTTACGGAGGTATATTGGGGGAAAGACTCCAATGGACCTCCTCGTAAATACTATCACATTACCGAAGCAGGAAAAAATGCACTTGTCGAAGATATTGATAATTGGAGAAAGCTGATAGATATTGTTTCTTCCATAGGTATTTAATTATCTTGCAGAGGATTAACTATTACTGCTACATTCCGATATTGCTCGGTAACTTCCTCTTTGGAGGAATAGTCAAACAAAAGTACTTCATCAGATGGATACAATAAATTCAATCTGACAAAGAAAACTCTCTTTAAAATATTTTTCGCTTGAGTACCTTTGTATTGAGGAAGATGTCTGTCAATAAACTCTTCATTTCTGAGCATAGAATGAATATCAAAGGGGGACAGTAAATCATCTTCTCTTTTTATGCAATCGGGAATTGCTCCCGAACTGTCTTTGCTCAGAAAATCAAGTACCATGTATTGCCTGAACTTTTCAAGTTCTGTACTATCTTGACAAATGTCTTTATAGAAACTGTACAAAATCTTTATATTTTCCCTATAGGATACCGGTCTGTCCAGATAACCGTTTTTCCTGCAGTAATGTGCCAGGTTTTCATACATATTAAATGAGTCCGAAGTAAAACAATCCGCTTCAATAAAGTCTAGCGAATTACCAAACCTGCCGGAATTATAATACCTCTCAAAAGTCTCCTCTATGTCTTTTAAAAGAAGTATTTCGTCATATGAAATATACTTATTTTTCAAAACCTCGTATGGCGCATAGTCTCTGAAATAAAAATCATGCTCTTCGGATTCTGTCCGTATTCTTGAGCCTTTCAGCATTTTCAGAAAGCCCAGTTGAAGCTGGTGAGGTCTCAGGTTATAGACATAGTTAAAGGATTTTTGAAAACCTTCAAAATTCTCGTAGGGCAAACCTGCAATCAGGTCAAGATGCACATGGATATTTCCTGCACTAAGGATTTTTTGTACATTCTTGGTTAATACGTCAATATCCGTTACTCTGTCTATTTCCTTCAAGGTTTGAGTGTTTATAGTCTGAATTCCTATTTCAAGCTGTATCCTGCCTTTTGGAGCTTCTCTAAGTATATCCAACATCTCACAGTCAAAAAGGTCTGCGGCTGCCTCAAAGTGGAAAACCGTTTCACAATTTAAGGATATTAAGAAGCGTAATACTTCTTTTGCCCTTTCTCTATGGCAATTAAATGTCCTGTCAACAAATTTTATAAGTCTTGGCTTATACTCAAGAATTCTGCATATATCACTTTTTACACGTTCCATACTAAAGAATCTTATTCCGTTAAAAGTAGATGAAATACAATAGGAGCAGGAAAACGGACAGCCCCTGGAAGATTCGTAATAAACAATTCTATTTAGTGTAGTTTTCATTAATTCGCTATTATACGGCGAAGGAATTTTATCAAGCTCTTTAACCAGATTAAAACCCTTATTGTTCACTACAGAGCAGCCGTTTCTATACGCTATTCCCTGTAATGCTTTATACTCCTGAGTACCGGCATACATATCCTTTAACAATACAGGGACTACGTCCTCTCCCTCACCGGATATAATAAAATCAACAGCCTCGTTTGCACACATAATTTGCTGGGAATCATAAGAAACTTCAGGCCCTCCCAGAATTATGCTACAGTCCGGCAATAGCTTTTTAAGCTCCTTTGAAATTGAAAGAACAATACCTATATTCCATATATAACATGAAAATGCTATAACGTCAGGCTTCTCCCTATAAATCTCCGAGAGAATATTATCCTGTAAATCATTTATGGTAAATTCCCTGACAGTTATATTATCATTTTCATTTATGCTTGCTTTGAGATACCATATTGCAAGACACGTATGAATATATTTTGAATTTATGCCTACCAGCAGTGTTTTCATCAAAATTCCCTCTTCGTAAGTAAAAGTAAAAAATACTTTACTATTATCCCATCTTTAACGTTCATGTACAAGTCTTGCCCATGTTTTAAATATTCGGTCAAAATAGTAGTAGAAGTCCTTTCTTTTTATATTATCAGTTGCTTTGATATCAGCATACGCCAGTACTTTACCATCCAGTACATATTTAACTGTACCTATCCTGCTGCCCTTTTGTATTGGTGCTTCCAATGTTTTAGGAATATCATATTCTGCCTTTATCCTGTCTGCTTCATCCTTTTTCAATGGAATTGAAACATCTTTATCAGAGCATAATCCAACTGAATTGTTTAAACCTTTATGTATTCCTATTTCCGATATTTGCTGGCCTTGCTTCAGATAGTCGTATGTACTGTAGTTGCCAAATGCATAATCCAGCAATATCTTACTGTTCTGAGCTCTGACAGACCTTGTGGAGCAATTCAGCACTACGGATATAACCTTCCATCCATTATGTGTAGCAGAGGTTACAAGGCATCTTCCTGCCTGACCGGTATACCCTGTTTTTACGCCGTCGGCTCCGGGGTAAAGGCTTAGCATCTCATTTGTATTGTTAATTGGATTTCCCTCAAAAGAAGAGGATTTTGTACTTACTATTTTGCAGAACTTCTCATTTTTCAAAGCATATTGAGTAATCATAGCAAGATCAAAAGGAGTTGAATAATGCTGCGGATCATCCAGTCCATGAGGCGTTACAAAGTTTGTATTTGTAGCCCCTATTTGGGCAGCTTTTCTATTCATCATTTCAGCAAATGCTTCAACAGAACCGCCTATATGCTCCGCTATTGCAATAGCAGCATCATTCCCCGACCTGAGCATCATTGCATTGAGAAGGTTTCCCAGTTTATATATTTTTCCCTCTTTAAGATTTACTCTTGACCCTCCTATAGATGCTGCCCTTTTACTGACAATAACATCTTCATCATCTTTTCCATTTTCAATTGCAACTATTGCAGTCATGATTTTTGTTGTACTTGCAATGGAATTTCTTTTATAGCCATTTTTTTCATACAAAACCCTGCCGCTTTTTGCATCCATTACAATCGCAGCTCCTGCCGAAACTCGTGGCAACTGAGTTCCGGTAGCCTCCCAGCTCTCATTCTTAATTATATCCTTAGTAATAGGCCCATCATCATTTGTATCATCTGCTATTACCATATTAGTACATATCAGGTTTGATAAAATAATCATAACTGTTATAACTACTTTTGCAGTTTTATTCAAAAACCTCACATCCCCGGATTTTTTTTAAGCGGACAAATATCAAGCGTTATAAATATATGAAAAGTGTAATGTGATTATAACGTTTGGATATATTAATTATATGAAAATAAATCAAACTTTTAATTTTTAGCAACGTAAAATATAAAGAGTTTAAAATACCTATCAATTTACTAAAGGGTTGTATTATTATATAATTAGTTTGGTAAATGATACATAATCTTTATTGGAGGCAATGAAAAAACATGAAAAATGTTGTAATAATATCTTCAGATTATACAGGACATGGTCATAAAAGTATTAGCGAAGCTTTGAAGGAGCAATTTTGCATGCATGAAGATGTCTGCTTAAATATAATAGATGGATTCGAACTTGGCGGCAATATGTGGATAAAAGTAGGTAAGTCCTATGGTATGGTAACCAGAAATGCAAAGGAAATATGGAAGCTTGCATGGAAGATTTCCAAAAGGAACCCTAGCTTTATTCATGAGTTTACAGAACTGACAATCAGGGAAAATTTTATAAAGCTGCTAAGAAAACTAAAACCCGATTTGATTTTAAGTGTACATCCTGTATTTAATACACCTATAATAAACATTCTTAAAGAATATAAAATTAATATACCTTTTGCCACTTTTGTGGCTGATTTGGTAAGTATATCTCCAATGTGGGCGGATTCAAGAGCTGACTGTATAATCTGTCCTACTGAAGAAGCAAAGCAAAGATGTATGGGCTTCGGTGTTCCATCACACAAATTGGAAGTCATTGGCTTCCCTGTCCGCTCCAGATTCACACAGCATATCTCTCAAAATATTGAGCATACTGACTATACTTTGGACAGACCGTTAGAATGTCTTATTATGAGCGGTGGAGAAGGCTCCGGAGATATGAATAATGTAGCCCGTATTCTTCTTGACAATTTTAACTGTAATATACGCATTATTGCGGGCAGAAATGAATCAATGAAGGAAAAACTGGAAAAGACTCTTTCTCAACAATTTCCGGGAAGAGTTGAAGTATATGGATATGTAACCAATATTCAGGATTTTATGCTTAAATCAGACATAGCGTTTACCAGAGGCAGTCCGAATGTTATGATGGAAGCGGTCGCCTGCAATGTTCCGCTTATAATAACAGGGGCATTACCGGGACAGGAACAGGAAAATCCTGATTTTGCAGTTAACAACAAACTTGGTATATATTGTGATAATTTATCATCTTTGGCTGCCGTAGTATCCGGTTTACTGTCTGACAATGCAAAGAGGCTAAATGAGATAAAACAGGCTCAAAGAAATTATTTCGACCATGCTTCGGCAGAAAAGATTGCTAATCATGTTTTAGGACTTATTAAAAATGATATTTTTATATATCCGTCTGAGTTAAGACGCAGAAAGAAATTCCTTACTCTAAGACTTCAATCAAGAAGAAGTTCCTGATTATATATGAACTTCTGATTTAAACAAAAAAGCTTGTCCGGATTGAATATCAATCTGAACAAGCTTTTTACTTTAGTTATTAGTTATTAATCATTTGTCAATTTTAATTTTTCAAGGATATAGAATAAGGTACTTATTACTATTCCAACCAGAGTAGCAAGAACCATTCCCTTTAGCTCTACATTTCCGGGAAGCTTTATTGTTACACCGCTGATACCGATTACAAATACTATTGCAGTAAGTATGAGGTTCTTTGATTTGCTGTAGTCTATTTTTGCTTCAACTATCATTCTGATACCGGAAGCGGCGATTACACCGAACAGCAGGAGACTTATTCCGCCCATTACAGCTTCAGGAATACTTGATATGATTCCGGAAAGCTTTCCTATGAAAGCAATTATTATTGAGATAACACCTGCTCCTCCGATAACCCAAACGCTGTAAACTCGTGTTATCGCCATTACACCCATATTCTCACCATAGGTGGTTGTTGGGCATGAACCGCAAAATCCGGAAAGAATTGTCGACAAGCCGTCTCCCAGTAATGACCTGTGAAGACCGGGGTCCTTTGTTAAATCTCTTCCAACTATGTTGCTGGTTACAAAAAGGTGTCCAATATGTTCTGATAAAACAACCAATGCCGCAGGTGCCATTATCAACATGGCATTAAAGCTGAATGAAGGCATTGCAAAGGTTGGTGCACTGAACCAATGTGCAGATGCTATTGAAGTGGTATCAACTTTGCCCATTAAAGCTGCCATACCGTAGCCGACAACCACGGCAACCAGTACAGGGATTACTGATAAAAATCCTCTGAAACAAAGGTTGCCTATTATAACTATTGCAAGAGTTACCAAAGATATAATTATGGCCTTTGTGTCAAAAGCACCCTTATCATTTGGCAGTAACCCCGCCATTTTAGCAGCATTGCCGGACAATTCAAGTCCTATAAGTGCAACTATAGGGCCCATTGCAGCAGGTGGAAGAACTATATCAAGCCAGCTTGTACCGACTTTGCCTATTATAAAAGCTACTATTACGAATATCAAACCACATATTATAAAACCGCCCAGTGCCTTTGAAAAGTTATCGTTATAACTTGATGAACTTGCAATTAATGAAGCTGTAGGTGAAAGGAATGCAAAGCTGGAGCCAAGAAATGCAGGAGCTTTTCCTTTACAAAGCAGCAGATAAATCAGTGTTCCAATACCGTTAAGTAAAAGTACAAGTGCCGGGTCTATAACCTGAATATTGTTATACTGAACTAATTGATCCGGTGTCAGATTTTCAAAGGTTGTGTGAAGAACCTTTTCTAAAAAATGTGTCTTAGCATAACCGTTAAATAGAAACGGTACTAATACAGATGCCCCGAACATTGCAAATAAATGCTGTAAGCTGAGAGGTATTGCCTTTAAAAAAGGAACTTTTTGATCAACTTGTATTACCGGTCTTTCTTTTTTCATTGTATAAATCCCCTCCAATAATTTTTTAATCAACTCGTATTTTCTAATATGATAATACTAATCATATCCAATATACGAAAATTGATTTATGCAAATAAAAAAACCTTACTGACTAGGCGCAGTAAGGTAGGGTCTCTATCCATTAAAATACACTTTTCCCATATATACCCTTACTAGCCTCTCTGGACTAATTTAAAAGTTTTTTTATCCGGAAATGATTCTATCATATTTTTCAACAATAGTCTACATATTTTTTATCAAATTTTACTTAAAGAAAAAACCATTTTTTGCTTATTATAATTTGGACTTTATGTGCCATAATAATCACTAAGGAGGTGATTTATTATGGCTAACAACAGAAGTGGTGGAAGAAGCAGTGGAGCTTTTGACAACATGAAGTACGAAGTTGCAAGAGAAGTTGGTGTCAACTTAAAGGAAGGTTATAATGGTGATATCACTTCCAGAGAAGCAGGAAAAATCGGTGGTACTATAGTAAAAAAGGTTTTTTCTTCTTTCAGAGATCAAAACCCACAGGCTTAAAGCAAGAAAAACAGCAGGAGTTTAACTCCTGCTGTTTTTTATATTATCTCCTTAATAAGGTGATATATTTTTTCAACAGAATCTGTTACGCTATTTTTAGAAGCATTTTTTGACATCTTCTTTAATACATCCTTGTTGGATATCAAATTGCAAATTTGCTTATAAAGCAAATCAGCATTAAGTTCACTTTCAAGTATTACCACTGCCCCGCCTTCTCTCTCCAGTGACCTTGCGTTATGCTCCTGATGGTTTGCCGTTACATAAGGTGACGGAATCAGAATTGAGGGTATTCCCATGACTTGAAGCTCACTTATGGTAATTGCTCCAGCTCTGCAAATCATCAAATCGCTGGCTGTATAAACCTGGTCCACATTATATATGTAAGGTACAACTTTTACCATACTCTTGTACTTCTCATTAACCTTAACAGTTGCGCTTATATCATCAAATTGAGCTTCTCCTGTTGCAAAAATCATGTTAAACTCACCCTTGAAATAGTTGCTTAGCATATCTGCAATAGTTTCGTTAATTTTCCTTGCTCCCCTGCTGCCTCCCATAACAACTATCAAAGGTTTTCCATCTGCAATGTCCAAATCGGATATAACATTTTCCCGGTCTGATTTTAGCAGTTCCTCCCTTACAGGATTCCCCGTAAGCACCAACTTTTTTTTGTTCTTAAAGTACTTTTCCGCATCCTTGAAGCTTATAGCCACATAATTTACATATCTCTCAAGCAGCCTGTTGGTTACACCCGGAAAAGCATTTGATTCATGTATTAGTGTTGGTATTCCTTTTTTGGCTGCCATATACAGCACAGGACCGCACACATATCCTCCCGTACCAATAACAACATCCGGCTTAGTTCTTTTTATAAGTCTTGAGGCCTGAAAGAAACTCTGTATCAGTTCCTTTATAGCAATAAGTGTGTCCAGAGAAAGCTTTCTCTTGAAGCCTCTTACAGTAATGGTCTCCAATGGGAATCCTTCCCTTGGAACCAATTTAGTCTCCAAGCCTTTTTTTGTCCCTACAAATGTAATATCAGCATCTGCATCCTTTTGCTTTATATACTTTGCAATCGCCAGTCCGGGATTTATATGTCCTCCCGTTCCTCCTCCTGCTATTAAAACCTTCAAATAATCTCACCTCAGAATCGTTCATAATTTGAATATCTTGATATATTAAGCAGTATTCCAACTCCATACATAAGAAATATCAGCGATGTACCTCCATAACTAAAGAACGGGAGAGAGATACCTGTCGGTGGTATGGAGTTAGTTACAACTGCAACGTTAAACAGAAATTGCAGTCCTATAAGACAGGTTATACCTGTAGCCATGAGACTTCCAAAGGTGTCCGGTGCATTCATGGCAACCTTAATACCCCTCCATATAAATATAAGAAATAAGAGCATTACCACAAGGGCCCCTATAAATCCAAGCTCCTCTGACAAAACTGCAAAGATATAGTCATTGTAAGGCTCTGGAATCCAAAGGTACTTCTGCATGCTTTGTCCAAGACCTCTTCCAAAAACACCTCCTGAGCCGATGGCCAGCAAAGACTGAACAGTTTGCCAACCCTGATCCTTGTAATAATCAAAAGGATGCAGCCAGGCCAAAATTCTGTTAAATCGGTAAGGAGCCACAAGTATAGCACCTACAACTCCAACAACAACCGGTGCGGCCATAACAATAAAATGTGATATTTTTGCTCCTGCACAGAAAAGTAATATGAATGAAGTAATTACGATTATAAGAGTACCGCTTAAATGAGGCTCTACCACAACCAATCCGGCAATAAAACCAACTAACATAAGATATGGTAACAGTCCTTTAATAAACGACTGTAAAACCTCTTTTCTCTTGGATAGACTGAAGGACAAAAACATAATAACCCCTAACTTTGCCAGTTCTGAAGGCTGTATAGTTTTTGAACCCACTCCAAGCCACCGCTGAGCACCATTTTTGTTCTGCCCTACTCCGGGGATTAATACCAATATAAGTAAACCTATACTTACCATAAGTATAATAGGTGATATCTTCCCCCATTTACGATAGTCAAAATTCATAGTTCCTATCAGAACCGCAATACTCAACGCCATGTAAAGTAGCTGCGGCCTTAGCAGCATAAATGATTCACCAGTCTTTTGTGTAGAAAAATAATAACTGGAGCTGAATACCATTATGGTTCCTAATGAAAGTAACAAAATTACTGCTGCAAATATCCAAAAATCAAAAGGCTTTGTGTTCTTGTTCTTCATTTTATCCCTCCAGCCATGTACCTTGTATATATTGATTATATGTAAAAAATATGCTATAAATTCCCATTATCAAAATATGTCCGAACCTATGACAATCAGTGAAGCAATTGCCAACAGTACAGTCACTATAATGAATACTGCCACAACCTTGGTTTCTTTCCACCCCTTCAGTTCAAAATGATGGTGGATAGGCGCCATTTTAAAAATACGCTTTCCTGTAAGTTTGAAGGATGCAACCTGAAGAATTACCGAAAGTGCTTCTATCAGATATATTCCTCCTACAAGAAATAATATAAGAGGCATTCTCATCATAACTGCTATGGATGCCAACGCCCCACCCAGCGCAAGGCTTCCCGTATCACCCATAAACACCTTGGCCGGATGAATATTAAAAGCCAGAAACCCAAGACAGCCTCCTGCAATGGCAGCAGAAAATACTTTTATGTACCCCCACTCACCGTTTGTAAGAGAAACGATTGTAAAAAATATAGCCACAACCAACGTAACTCCCGCACACAGACCATCCAGACCATCCGTAATGTTTACCGCATTTGAGAAGAAATACATAAACAACACAATTAGTATAAAGTAAACCCATGGTTGAATAAATGTATTTGTAAAGGGAATAACTATTGAACTTCCTGCTTCAGTATATCTCATGACATAAAAAGCAAATGAAACGCATACAATCAATTCAAAGAACGTTTTCTGACCTGCAAAAAGTCCATCCTTCCTCTTCTTTACAACCTTTATAAAATCGTCAATAAATCCAACTGCTGCAAATCCTAATGTTGACATCAGTACAGGTATTATCTGGGGATAGCTTTGATAAAAGTATATTGATGTAAGCGTTATCGGGACAATAAAAATAAGCCCCCCAATAGTCGGCGTTCCCATTTTTTTCAAATGAGTCTGCGGGCCGTCATCTCTTACTGTCTGGCCGAATTTTAACCTCCGTAGAAACGGGATTAATATGGGGCCTGCAATCAGAGCAAGCAAAAATGATGCCGCAAACGCTATAATATGTTCAGATGTCAAAGAAAAAGTAAACAAAACAATTTCCCCCTGTTTATTTATATGGAAATCATTCTGACTTCATTATTCCGTCAGCGATTTCTTCCATTTTCATTCCTCTTGAGCCTTTAATCAATATGTAGTCTCCGGGCATAACTATTCCCAGAATATATTTAAGTGCTTCCTTGTTGCTTTCAAAATGACGCAATTTTATCTCACCGTTGCCTGAATCAGCCACTGCCTGTGATATCATTCCTGAATCCTGTCCTACGGTAATAATATAATTTATCTTTTTGTTTTTTATAAATTCTCCCACTGAGTAGTGCAAATCCTTTGACATATTCCCCATTTCGAACATGTCACCCAAAACAGCAATACTTCGTGAACCTGAAGATATTTCTTCGAGAACATTAATTGCAGCCTGCATGGACTGAGGACTTGCATTGTAGGCATCATTTATAATTTTTATGCCATTATGGTTTATAATACTCTGTCTCATATTTCCAGGGCTGAACTGTTTAATTCCATTAATAATTATTTCCATAGGTATTTTCATTTCGATTCCTGCTGCTATAGCAGCCAGAGCATTATACACATTATGTATACCTGGAACAGGAATTTCCACGTTATACGGAGCTTCGTTTACTGTTATCTCAAAGCTAGTTCCCTGCTCTCCCATGGTTTGATAGTTTGAGGCAGTGTAATCGCTGCCTCCATGCATTCCATAGAGAACAGTCCTGAAAGGAAGTTTTCCTTTTAAAGGCTTAAGTAACGGGTCATCTCCGTTCAGGACTACTAATCCATTCTTGTGTAAACCCTCAAGGATTTCCAGTTTTGCCTTTAAAATTCCCTCTTGGGAGCCGAGTTTTTCAATATGGGAAACTCCTATGTTTGTTATTATTGCAATATCAGGTCTGGCAATAGCAGTAAGTCGGCTGATTTCCCCAAAACCGCTCATTCCCATCTCTATTACTGCTGTTTCATGGCTGCTATCAATATTCAAAACAGTCAGGGGAAGGCCTATTTCATTATTGAAATTACCTTGAGTCTTTAAAACACTATACTTTTGAGACAGCACACACGACACCATATCTTTTGTACTGGTTTTACCGACGCTTCCTGTTATACCCACAACGGGTATATCAAATTTTTTTCGATGCCACGCAGCCAAATCCCGTAAAGCCTTGGCGGTATCATCCACTAAAACTGCAGAACAGCCTGCTACCTCCGGTATTGGTTTAGAAGTCAGACAAACTGACGCACCAGCCTTGAAGCACTGCTCAATATAATCATGTCCATCAAATTTTTCCCCGATTAACGGGATAAATAAGCTAGCCTTGGTAACTTTTCTGGAGTCAGTGGTTACACCAAAAAAAGTAACGTCGGGTTCTCCCCAGAGCAGTTTACCTGTTACTGCTTCTGCCAGTTCAACGCAGTCAAAAGAAATCATGCTATACACTCCTCCCGAGTTCTACCAGCAGTTCATTTACTACCTCACGTTCATCAAAGTGTATTGTTTTTTCGGCAAATTGCTGGTAGGTCTCATGTCCCTTGCCTGCCAAAATAATTATATCTCCATCCTGAGCATTTTCAAGTGCAAATTTTATTGCCTGCCTTCTATCTGTTATTTTAATATATTTTCCATTTGTGTTTTTAATGCCTGCCTCAATATCTTCAATTATTTGCTCCGGGTTTTCAGTTCTCGGATTGTCAGAAGTTATAATTGTAAAATCAGCTATATTTCCTGAAATCTCACCCATTGCAGGTCTCTTTCCCTTATCTCTGTCCCCTCCGCAGCCAAACAGACTGACAACTCTGCCATGTGCAAATTCTTTTACTGTTTTAAGCACCTGTTCAAGGCTATCCGGGGTATGTGCGTAATCAATAAGAACAGAATAATTGCCATCGGTTTTAACAGATTCCATTCTGCCCGGAACCGTAACCTTTGTAAGTCCTTTTTTTACATGCTCCAGTGTAATACCCGGTATCAAACAACATGAGCCAATGGCAGCTAAAGCATTGTATATGTTGAACTCACCCTGTAAATCGGTTTCAATGTCAATACTGCCCCATGGAGAATTGAGTTTAAAGAAAGTGTGTCCTGTTTTCTTGATAACATCAGAAGCCCATATATCCGACCTACTACTCAAGCCGTATGTCAGCACTTTTCCTTCAGCCAGTTCTGCCATTTTTCTTCCATGTTCACTGTCTATATTTATAACCGCTTTGTTGCACATTTTAAACAGCTTTGCTTTGGCATTAAAATATTCTTCCAGTGTTGCATGCTCCTTTGGTCCAATGTGGTCTCTTGAAAAGTTTGTAAATACTCCGATATCAAAATCACATTTTGCTACTCTGTGAAGTTCCAATCCCTGAGAGGAAACCTCCATTACAGCACTGTCTACCTTATTGTCAATCATATCATTAAAAAGACTCTGTAAATCATAGGATTCTGGGGTTGTTCTGGAAGTATACAACACCTGATTTCCTATAAGATTGGCAACGGTACCTATCAGTCCCATATTATGCCCTGCAGCCTCTAAAATAGCTTTAACCATATAAGTGGTTGTAGTTTTACCTTTTGTTCCTGTAATACCTATAAGGTTCAATTTTGAAGACGGATGGCCAAAAAATGCATCGGATACTGCTGCAAGTCCAAACCTTGTATCATCTGTCTCAATGGTTGTAATTCCTTCGGGCACATCTACATGTTTCTGAACAAGAAACGCTTTGGTTCCGTTTTCTATAGCATCATTTATGTACTTGTGTCCGTCGACTACAGTTCCTTCAACACAAACAAAAAGACTTCCTTGTTTTGTTTTTCTGGAATCATATGCTATACTGTCAACTTCCACTTCAAGACTTCCATTTATTTCTTTGATATTCAAATCCTTCACCAGCTCTTTTAGCTGCAAGAAAAACACCTCCAATTAGAATTCCATACATTTCTATAAGTATTGCCCTGTTTTTTTATCACTAAACTAATCAGAAACTACATTCCTGAATATAACTTCGATAACAGCACCTTTTTTGACTTTTGTACCGGCATCCATATTCTGGCTGACAGCTGTTCCTGTACCGTTTACACGAATATTAAGTCCAAGTTTCTTAAACGTTTGTGTCGCATCGTAAACTGACTTGTTCTTAACATCCGGAACCTTGACCATTGCCTCCTCTTGTGGCTTATATGTATAGAGTATAACAATGGATTTTTCGTGGAGCAATGCACTTGATTTAGGTGTCTGGTCCTGTACAATTGCCTTTTTGTCAGTGTTGCTTCCTTCTATTTTATACTCTAGATTGCTTTGTTTCAACAGTTTAACTGCCTCTTCTACAGTCTTGCCCTTTACATTTGGTACCTGTACTTCCTTTAGCAGCTGTTTTTTGTCTTCTTCTGTGTATTCTTTTTCAACACCCTTGTAGCTGAGAATATCATCTATTAATTTTCCTACAACAGGTGCAACCAGCATTCCGCCGCCGGGCTTGTATACATCAGGGTAATCCAGTACAACCAGTACGCACAAGCTTGGGTTATCTGTAGGTGCTATGGCTGAAAAAGAAACTATACGTCTCTCGTTTTTTCCTATAATATTCAGTTTTTGAAGCTTTTTGTCCGGTACTGTTTCTGACGTTCCTGTTTTTCCTCCGATTTTATAGCCCGGTATCCTTGCATTTTTACCCGTACCTACATCAACAACACCTTGCAGGATAGATTTTAAGGTATCGGAGGTCTGTCTGGAAATTACCTTTCTTACAACGTTAGGCTCAAATTTCTTTATTACGCTGCCTGATTCGTCTACTACCTCTTTAACAACATGGGGTGTTATCAGGTCTCCACCGTTTGCAATTGCCCCATATGCCTGTATCAGCTGTATAGGTGAAATCTGAAAACGCTGTCCGAAGGAAGCTGTTGCCATGTTTATCTCTGTAGGATTTGTAAACATTATACTGCTTGCTTCACCCGGTAAATCAATTCCTGTCTTATCGTAAAAACCAAAGGCCTTTACATACTTAAAAAACAGCGGAACTCCTAATTTTTGTGCAAGCCGTACGAATACCGGGTTACATGAGTTATAAACCCCTTCTCTGAAGGTTTCATGTAAGTGGAAATTCGGTTTCCAGCAGTTAATGGACCATCCGCTTACTTTTACAGTTGCGTCAGTAACTTGAGTGTCCGGTGTGATAGCACCTTCCTCCAGCCCTGCTGCTGATGTAACCGGCTTGAATGTTGAGCCCGGCTCATATGTATCAACAACTGCTTTATTCCTCCACACCGTCTGCTGAAGATACTCTACATCATCCTTGCTTTTTCCTGTCCAGGTTGCAGGGTCCTTTCCCTTGGGAACTCCTCTGGGATTATTCAAATCAAAATCCGGCTTTGAAGCTAATGCCAGTATTTCTCCGTTTCGCGGGTCCATTACTATGGCGGTGGCTCCGTTTAATACATTATTATCTGAAATGGCCTTTTCAAGTGCCTTTTCAGCAAAATACTGAATTGTTTCATCAATTGTAAGAATAACGTCGTTGCCATCCTGAGGCTGTATGTACTTTTCATCACTCATGCTCAGGGCCATTCCGCTTGCATCTGTTTCACTGAGAATTTTACCGGGTACGCCTTTTAAATACTTCTCCATAATCCTTTCAACACCGTCAAGTCCGTCATTGTCTATATTTGTGAAGCCAACAACGTGAGCAGCAAGATTTCTGTTGGGATAAAATCTCTTTGTATCCTCATCAATATAGATGCCGGAAATTTTGTTCTTTTTCTTCCATTCACGAACTTTGTTTCCGATTTCTCTGTCAATCTTTTGCTTTATGAGTTCGTATTGGTTGTTTTTAGTGAGTTTCTTTTTAACAGTCTCCTTGTCCATCTCAAGTATCCCTGCAAGTTCACCGGAAATCTTGTCTATATCAAGTTTTTGTTTTCCTATCTCCTGAGGACTTGCACTGACAGTGTCTACCGAGCCGCTTACTGCAAGAGGCTTCATATTACGGTCATATATAGTACCTCTTTTGGCACTTATTACACGGTTCTTTGTCTGTTGATTATATGCAAACTCCTGATATTCTTTCCCGCTATATATTTGAATCCATGCAATCCTTAGCACCAAAATAAGTGTTAGTACGGTAAATGTACCAAGTATGAACAAAAGTCGTTTTTTTGTTTTTAAATTTACTCCAGCCAAAGTATTCTCCCCCTTGTTGTCAATTTAAGTAAAATGTCCCGTTTACTAAATAATATTTCATATTAATTAAATATATTATTAATATCCAAAATAAATTGTCCAAAAATAAAAACTATAGACTTAATATAATATAATATTAATAAATCTATAGCTGCTTATTTGTAGTTAATTTTATTCATTTTTAGCCCCCCATGAGTATCCAAATTTTATTGTTGTCGGATATAATACATATTAATCATGGTATGTTAGTTTGAATCAGCCAAGGTGATAAGGCCTAATAAATCATGTTTAAAAACTTGTTAAAGCTTTTATGTATACCATTGAACAGTGCTGTTAGCTTTGATTGCTCCTTGTTTGCTGTAATTGTAACATCCTTTTTTGGTATACTTACATAAACAATCTGTGACTTGTAAGGCTTGTGCATGTCCAGCTTTGTTTCTGCGATTTGTCTTATATTCTTTAAATCCATGGCATTCTGTATATCAATAAGCAACAATTGATTTTCATTCTGTATCTTGGTATAATCTCTTTTCAGTATGTTATTTTCATAATTCAACTGACTGATTTGAGCATACCTAAACATAACAACAATAAACATTGCAAAAACAAGAAAAATGTTAAATACAATTCTTGCTTTAACTTTTTTGTTGTTTCTTGCTGTCTTTTTTGACTTGAGTATGGCATTATCTTCGTATGGGTCATATTTTATTTTTTCCGCTAAGGAGCCGTGTACATATTCATTTTTTGTCTCTGCCACTTTCAACACCCCTGTCAATAATAAAGATAATTGGGGGAATCAGCCGTTAAGCTGAACCCCCGTTTTCATTTTTAGAAGTTTTAGCTTTTGTTTCCTCAAACTTTGTCGCTTGTATTTCAATTACTTCTTCACACGTTGATATATTATGGTTTTTCATTTGTTATCATACTTTTAGGTTGTATATTAAATTTTTTGTAGTACCCTTAATTTCGCACTTCTTGCTCTTGGATTTTCCTCCAGTTCACTTACGCCCGAAACAATTGGCTTTCTATTTACAAGCTTTGCCCGGGGTTTTTTCCCACAAACACATACAGGAAAGGATGTGGGACAGGTACATGGATTTACCATTTTGTTAAACTGAAGCTTAACTATTCTATCTTCCAAGGAATGGAAAGTTATAATACATAACCGTCCTTCGCCTTTAAGCAAATCTACACAATCTTCAATAGTTTTATTCAATATTCCAAGCTCGTTATTTACTTCAATTCTGATAGCCTGAAAAGTTCTTTTTGCCGGATGAGGACCGTCTCTTCTGGCAGAGCTTGGAACTGCCCTTTTTATTATGTCTACCAATTCATAGGTAGTCTCCACAGGTTTATTACTTCTGGCTTCCACAATGAATTTTGCTATCCGTGAAGACCATTTCTCTTCTCCGTAGTCACGTATTATACGGTATATATCTTGCTCTGAATACTTGTTTACCACGTCATAAGCTGACAGGTCTGATTTTGTATCCATTCTCATGTCAAGGGGTGCATCATGTTGGTAACTAAAACCTCTGGATGCTTCATCCAATTGATGGGACGAAACTCCCAAGTCCAGAAGAATACCGTCTACTTCATCAATTCCCAACTCTGAACATGCCTTGCGTATATTCTTAAAATTAGTATTTACAACCTTGAAATCTGCCTGTGACTCAATTTCACTAAGCCTCTTAACCGATGTTTCTACAGCAAAGCTATCTTGGTCAAGACCTATCAAACATCCCTTTTCACCTAGTCTTTTATATATCTCTGATGAATGTCCCGCTCCGCCAATAGTACCGTCAACATAAATACCATCCTGATTTATGTTCAGATTTTCAATGCACTCATCAAGTAATACGGATTTATGTTTAAATTCCATTATTCACCTCAAAGTTTCCGGCTATATACCGAGTAACGCCATCTTTTCTGCAATTTTATCCGCACTGATGTTGTCGTCGCTATTGTAAGCTTCCCAAGCCGCCTTTTTCCATATTTCCACTCTTGAAGACACACCAATTATATATATGTCCTTTTCAAGAGCAGCGTATTCACGCAGATTCTGTGGTATCAATATCCTGCCCTGTTTATCAACTTCACATTCCGTTGCTCCAGAAAAGAAAAATCTGATAAACGCCCGGACATCCTTATCTGTAAATGGTAAGGATTTAAGTTTGTTTTCAAGGCTTGTCCACTCTTCAGATGAGTACGCAAATAGACAACCATCAAGTCCCTTGGTCAGTATGAACTTTTCACCCAACCCCTCACGAAACTTCGAAGGTACTATTGCTCTTCCTTTAGGGTCAATTGTATGTTGGTATTCACCATAGAACAATTCGTACACCCCACATCCGATAAGTTTCCTCCACTTCCCACCACTTTTCACCACTTATAAAGATATTCTATTGCAAAAACTTAAAATTATCAATATATTTCATCCAATTGGAATAAAAAAAATAAAAGACAGGATGTTAATCCTGCCTTTTATAGGCCAGTAGTACTAGCTTTCGGGCATTTTAATAAAACACCTTAAAGCTTATTTATTTCCCAAGCATATATTTCAACTCTTGTTTTTGAACTAAGTACTAAACATTACTTTTTTTCGTCTGGAAGACACACTTAACACAATGCCTATGGCCATATAATTTGCCAGTACAGCAGTTCCTCCCGCGCTTACAAAAGGGAGCGGCAAACCTGTTACCGGAAGCAGCCCTATACTCATTCCTATATTCTCCATGAAATTAAAGGCCAACATGCCAGTCACTCCTATTGCAAGAAATGAACCATAGGAATCACTTGAGTTTTTTGCGATATAAATACATCTCAAAAGAATTATCAACCCTAAAAGTATAATAATTACACCACCGATAAACCCAAATTCTTCACCAACCACCGAGAAAATAAAGTCAGACTCATTTACCGGGACATTCCTGCTTTGGGTCTGCAACCCACTTCCGTAGCCTTGTCCGAACAGCCGTCCCGAGCCCACCGCAACCTTGGATTGAATTACATTATAACCTGCCCCTTGAGGGTCCCTGTCAGGAGAAATAAAAGTCAGAATTCTTTCCCTTCTCTTACCATTCAAAACATAAACCCATATGAAGGGTAATGAAAGCAACACCCCTCCCCCCAAGATGAATATATATCTGTAAGGAATACCCACAGTATATATAAATAGAAGAAATATAAAGCCAAATACAAGTGCTGTTCCCAAGTCCTTTTGTAAAAGCACAAAACCTATGGCAACTCCGGAGTAAACTATAAACTTAATAATATCTGATTTATTTTTTTCAGTACTGTCCTTAATTCTTTCCAGAAAAACCGAAGCCAGAATAATATAAGCTATCTTTGCATATTCTGACGGTTGTATACTGAATCCGGCAATTTTCAGCCAGCTTCTGCTTCCCAACTCATCACCGGAACCAATGAACAATACAAGTACCATCATAGACATTGCACCAAAAAAAATAAATAAACTTAGCACTTTTAAATCTCTATAATCTATTATGCTCAAGATAAGGCACAGTGCAACTCCCATTATCATAGCAAGTATCTGTGACTTCAGAATACTCGGTCTGGTTCTTACTGCACTGCTGAGAACAATAAGTCCTACTCCTGATAAGACCAGAACTGATATAAACAACATATAATCAAATCTCTTATAAGGATTTGTCGTTTGTGACTTTTCAACGAAATACATTTTTCACCTTTTCCTAAATTACTGGCTGTCTGTCATTTTATTTTTATCTTCTTGTGAATTTTCACTGTCAGGCTTAATTTCACTATCATCAGGTTCTTGTTGTTCAACAAATTCTGCCTGAACATCCTGTGTATTTTCTTCTTCCTGCAAACTCTCAGTGCTATGCTCATTGCTTTCAACTGCTTGTTGCTCTTGCTCTGCTTGCTCTTCTTCTTCCATGTATTTAAGAACATTTGCATATGCACTTGGTGCAGTTTCGGACTCTACTTCATTAACGGCATTTTTTGCTTTGTTTCTCAGAACTATTACCAGTATACCGAAAACAACTATCAGTAAAATAGATAAGAACTGTGAAACCCTGAGATTTCCAAGCATCAGACTATCTGTTCTAAGACCTTCTATAAACGCTCTTCCTATACTGTAAGTTATAAAATAAAGGCAGAATATTTCACCGCTGAATTTCTTTCTTTTGCGCATCCACATAAGAAATGCAAATATTACAAGATTCCATATAGATTCATATAAAAACGTAGGATGGACGGGTAAATCCGGATTTACAGTTATACCTACGGTTTTCTGAATTGATTCTGCCTTATTTGTCAAATAAGACGTTATTGTAGGGCTGGTCATTCCCCATGGAAGACTCGTATTTGTACCAAATGCCTCTTGATTGAAAAAGTTCCCCCAACGTCCAATCGCCTGTCCCAGCGCCACATATGGTATGGTAAAATCAAAAAGCTTCATGATAGGAATTCTTTTGTATCTTGCAAGAAAATATGCTGTAATTATAGCTCCTATTATTCCTCCGTATACAGCTAAGCCACCTTTTCTCAGATTCAGAATATCAATAAGATTGTCGCTATAATCAGACCAGGTGAAAATAACATAATATAACCTTGCACATATTATAGCTGCCGGAGCTGCAAACAGCATCAAATCTATTATTGTATCAGGAACAAGATCATATTTGGGTGCATCTTTCATAGCCCACAATACGCATATCAAAAAAGCTGCTGCTATGATAATTCCATACCAGTATATTGGTTTGCCGAAAATGTTGAAAGCAACTCTTGGTACATTAAAACTCCAACCAAGTTCAGGAAAACTGACTAATGTACTATTCATTTATAACCTCCACAATAACACTTTTTATTTCTGCTTAACAACAGATAATGCCATGCGTTTAATATCAAAATGACTGTCAAACACATCTGTAATATAATCAAATTTCATTTTATCATAAACCTCTAAATAATCAAACATTGTAACACCCTTGAAATATAAATTAATAAATGACCTCGAAATATTTTCAAGTGAGTTAAGCTGCCTTAAAAATCTTCCTTTGGAAGCGTTAAGAAGTCTCTTAAAGGTGTCCTCATCAAGGCCTTGTTTTTTCAGTAACTTAATTTCTTTTGTAATTCTGTCCTGAACCTCTTCCGGGTTTACAGACTCTCCCCCAAACATTGAATACGCATAACTTTTCTCCAATGAAAAATCCATTTCAAAGCTGGAATTAATAAGTCCCTTGTCATACAACTCTTCGTATAGTCTCGAACTTTTACCCATAAGCATTGAAAGCAGAAGTTTTGTGGCAAGCTCATACCTGAGTATTTCCGCACCTTCTAAGTCAAGATTGCTGTCTTTAAATCCCATATAAAATATAGGTGTAGAAACCGGCATATTTTGCTCTATATAACTTTTGTTAATATCAGTGCTTTCATTTGGAAAGATTCTTTTAATTTCAGAAGCCTTTTCCGATGTTTGTATACAGTTCTCAACCTGTTCAAAAACTTTAATGTGATCCACGTCACCAACTACTGTTATCAGCATGTTGGAGGGATGGTAAAAGGTCTTGTAGCATTGATATAAGGTTTCTTTTGTAATTTCGCTGATACTCTCAATAGTGCCGGCTATATCATATCTTACGGGGTGGTTCTTGTATATTGCCTTCAAAAGGTTGAAGTTTACTCTCCACCCGGGATCGTCACGGTACATATTAATTTCCTGACCTATTATTTTCTTTTCACGTTCAACACTTTCATCAGTAATATACGGGTTTTGAACAAAATTTAATAAAAGTTTGAAATTTTCATGGAACAAGTCTGTACATGAAAAAAGGTAAACTGTTTGGTTAAAGCTTGTAAATGCATTTGGTTTAGAACCTAAAGCGGCAAATTTGTCCATTACACTTCCGTCTTTTTGCTCAAAAAGCTTGTGCTCAAGAAAATGGGCAATTCCATCAGGAACTTTTGTGGGTTCGTTTTCTCCGGGTATGATAAATTCATTGTCTACAGAACCGTATTGGGTAGAAAATGTGGCATACTTTTTGTAGTAGCCTTTTTTAGGAATTACTATACAATTCAAACCACTGGGATGTTCATACCGGTAAAATAATTCGTTATACTTTTTGTATTCAATGGTATCAAAATTCATAAGCTCCTCCGCTTTGCATAACTTTTTTATTTATTGCTTTCTTGTGTGTTTGAAGTCAGAAAATATACCGTATCCAACTGTATCTTATCTGCTACCTTGATAATATCGTCAACCGTTACTCTGTTTATTTTTTCTACCAAGGTTTCCATTGTATCATGTGTGCCGTTTATTAACTGACTCAGATAAAAATCCACCACATAAAGCTGACTGTCTTTTAGTGACATAATTCCTGTTTTTATAGACTTTAAGGTAGCCTCATATTCATACTCCGTTATATTTCCCGAACGCAATTCCTCCAACTGTTTCATAATTATCTCCTGAGCAGTATCTTTGTTATTAATATCTATACCGCTTGCAATAACCATCAGCCCCTTGAACTTTTCCAACCCGGAGTATACATAGTACGCAAGTCCTGCTTTCTCTCTGACATTCTGAAAGAGCTTTGAATGCATACCTCCTCCCAGTAAGCCGTTAAATACCAACAGTGCATAGTAATCATTATCAGCAGGCTGTACATGTGTCCTTAAGCCCATACACAGTTTAGCCTGATTAACATCCATTTTGTCTTCGTACTCTCTTACATCTTTAACGCATTTAAGTATAATGCTAGAATTCAATTTTTGAGGTATACTTCTTTCCACAAGGGACAGTTTTTCCTTTATAAAAGCAACCTCTTTTTCATCAATTTCTCCGGTTATAAAAATCTCTGCAGGAAGTGATGCTATTTTCTTCTTGTAATGCTCATAAAGCTTCTCATTGGTTATTTCATCTATTTGCTCAACAGTACCGTATTCGTACAGACCAAAGGGTTCCTCCTTGCACATCAGCTCATAGCATCTTTCCATACTATACTGAATCTTGTCATTGGTTCTGCCTTCAACAATCATTTTCAGATTATTTTTTTCCTGTTGTACATACTGTTCATTAAACGAGCCGTCCTTAAGTTCAGGTCGGAAAATGATATTCATAAGAAATTCAAATGCCTTTTCAAAATTTCTTTGGCTATCGTTAGTATACTTATCTGAAATATATTCAAAATAAAAGTGTATTATCTGTCTTTCTCCCTTTTTTACTATACCGCAGTCAAACACTGCACCGTAAAGCTTTTCAAGATATAAATTAATATCTTTTATTGTAGGAAGACCTTTGCAGCCTCTTCTCAATACCGAAGGAAAAAGTGCATTTAAAGCAACTGTATCCTTGTTCAAATTATCCTGAAAGAAAATATTGATTGTATTTGTTTTAAATCTATTTGAATTGATATTGTAAACCTCTATTCCGTTCTTTTCAAACAACCTGCATAGCTTTTCCTCTACATGGGTATCAATCATAAATACCTCCTTCAATTACAAATTATAGAATTTTTACTTTTCTTTATATAGTATAATAAAATTTTTCGTATATATTCAAGTTAGACAAGGTTATTAAGTAATTAAATATGTTATAAATGCAAATAATACAATTGATTAAAAAAAGTTTTTACTTAAAAGGGAGGGGTATACTTGAACGGACGAAACCGAAAATACGCAAGAACAACTAAAAAATGCCAACAGTTACCTGATATATCCGAGGATACAGAATTTTCACTCTCTACAACAATGGCCTTAGGGATTGTCGGAGGAGCTTTTCTAATCGGAATGGTCTCAGGAACACTGGTCTCAATGTGCAAAAGGATATAAATCAGGTATTAAAATTTTAAGCGGCCAACTCTCAAAAAGACTGGCCGCTTAAAATAAAACTCTAATTATTCATATCTCAGTGACTCTATAGGATCAAGGTCTGCTGCCCGTTTCGCAGGATAAACTCCAAATAGCAGTCCTAATGCAACAGATCCCAGAAAAGCTAGTACAATTACCTGTATGTTTATAACCGGTGGAATTTTTACAAGTGATGAAATTACAAACCCACCTAATATTCCCATAATTATACCGATTGTACCGCTTATTCCTGTTAATATAATAGATTCTGTTATAAACTGTATTACTATATCTCGCTTTCTGGCACCCAATGCTTTTCTTACACCAATCTCCCTTATACGCTCGGTAACAGAAACCAGAAGTATATTTACTATACCTATACCTCCAACAATTAATGTAATTACAGCTATAACCAGAAGTACTGTAGATAAGACATTCAGTACTGTATTTAAGCCCTCCTGAAAATCAGAATTAAACTGTATTGTATATTTGTCCTTATTTCCATGCTTATTTTCAAGGGTTTTTATTATTTCATCAGCAATTTTTTTCAGAGTAGTCTTATCCTTTTCGTCTACCGAAATATAAATGTAGTTCAGTCGGTCAGAATCAGGAGAATATGACTGAAGCGTAGTCATAGGAACAGTAAGGCTTACCGGTCTGCTTTCGTTATCAATCATTCCTCCGAAGGGAGTTTCTTCAATTTTTGTAACTCCTATTACTCTTAGTCTCAGAGTACTTCCTGAGCCAAGGGTAACCTTTAGTTTTTGACCGATGGGATTTTGTTTTCCGAAATTTGCTTTTGCAAATTCTTCATCAATCACAACTACATTTGATCTTGTAGAATTGTCTATCTCATTTATCATTCTGCCTTGTGCCATATCAACTGGTACAATATCCTTGTACTGGGACGAAACACCATTTAAACTGGCATTTCTTGTTTTGTTATCAAGTCTTATAGTTCCTGGTCGGTTGACATTTGTTCCAACATTTTTTATTTTTTTAACATTTCTGCTTATAGCCTTTAAATCATCACTAGCCAGCCTATCATTTGTACTCAGGCTGTCTGTCTTATATGATACTATTAGTATATTTGCTCCGATTTTTGCAAATTGGTTGTCCACATAACTTTGCGTAGCATTTCCGATTGCTACTATAGTTATAACCGAGAATACACCCATAATTATACCTATCATTGTCAGGACGGAACGGAGCTTGTTTGCCCTAAGACTCGATAAAGCCTGTTTAAAGCTCTCAACTAAATTCATTTTCTGTATCCTCCAATCCCGTTTACTAATCTTTAATTTTTACACGGGCTCCGTCCTTATATGCAGGGTTTAGATTCGTAACAACAAGATCGCCTTCCTTTAATCCGCCGCCTACCACTTCTGCTTTCATATCAGAAGTTGTTCCAAGCACAATTTTCTTTTTCTGCATGGTCTTTTTGTCAGGGCTTATTACAAATACATACTTGCTATCATCCTTATCCTGGCTCAGCATATCCAAATCTACAGTAAGCACATTCGAAATATCTACGGTCTTAATATCACAGCTTACAGTAATACCGGGCTTTATGGAAGGCGTAATATTATCAATGCTGACAACTACAGGAATAACCGTTTCAGAAGAACCGGTGTTAGTTGTATTTGCTTTTGCCATAGGGGCTATGCTCTTAACCTTACCCGTAACTTTTTCTGATTCGGAAATAGAATCACCGCTTATATCCACAGCTTGTCCAGACTTTAAAAGCTTGGCGTTATACTCATTTATATTAAGCTTAACTTCCAGCTTTCCGGGATTGATAACCACAAATACGGGCTGACCTGACATTGTGTATGAACCCTCTGCAACATTTACCTGAGATGCAATTCCATCCATTGTACTGAACATTGATTTCTTATACTTGTCAATCTTGTTTTCTAGGTTCTTAATTGCGACATCGGTTGTTTCTATTGCTACCTGTTGTGACTCTATATCTATCTGCTGTGCTGCCTTAGTTTTACTATTTGTTTTGCTGTTCTCGTTTTGGACATCTTTCTTTGCCTGAAGAGTCAGTTTTGCAACACCCAGCATATCCTCGGCATCTTTTAAGGTACTTTCGGCGCTGTCAAGTTCAACCTTGGATATAGCTTCTGCGCTATATAAAGCCTTTTTCTCGTTGCGGTTTTTGAGGGCCTGTTCATATGCTCTCTGTTTTGAAGCAACATCATTTTCAGCTGCTTTTATTTCATTTTGATTGTTTACAGTACTGATTGTTGTATCAGCTGACCTGGCCTTTCTTAGTAGCAGCTCCTGACTTTTCTTCTGAAGCTTTTGCGTCTCAAGTTGATTATTCAGATCATCCAAATCAATATCTGCAAGCTTCTGTCCCTTTTTAACGATGTCATTCTGTTTTACATATAGCTTAGTTACCTTTACCGGGTTATCAATGTACACCTCAGCCTTTTCTATTTCAGAAACTGTACCATTTGCAGAAATAAATGAACTTACATCACCTTTTTTTATTTCACCTGTTTGTACTGTAAAAACAGTACCAGAACCAACTGAACCTGCATTATTTACTATACCTACAGTGATCAGAGCCACTACAACAACTGCAATGCTCACACCAATAATTATCTTTTTTTTCATTTTAACCTCCATGTCCCCCAATGAAAATTCTACATTTATCCTGCTATCCTGCCTTCAGTTATTCCTGCATACAGCAATTGAACAACAAATATACCGGCTACAATCAAATACGCCTTCTTTTTAGGCAGCTTACTAACTGCTGCAACACCTATAGCTATAACAGCATACTGCCATATACTGAATACATCCAGGAATTTCGCCATACCATAAAAGAAGTTTCCATTCATATTAGGCATTAGTACAGCTATACTGGTATAACTGAAAAGGTCGTATACACCTGTGATATTTGTCTTAATTACATGCACCACCGTTGAAAGAGTTGTAATTACAGCGGAATACCCTGTTATTGAAAGTACCTGTTTAAAACCGCCCTGTCCTTTGAATATTTTAATAATCCCCAATAAAATCAAAGCTCCCAGAACCCATGCTATTACAACTCCTATTGCTATCCCCACCGGGCCCCAAAACATTGCAAGATTTACAGCCTTGTTTAATTGTTCCGTTGTCATTTCAAGATTTTGTTTGGCAAGTAATTCTGCTGTACTATTTCTGGTAAACTCTTTGTACATTGGAATCATAGCTAGCACAGCTACCAGTTGAACAATTGGCAGAAAAATAAAAGGAAAAACTATTCTTGGTCTTTCAGCAAGGTTATCCATCACTTTTCCCGGCCAGAAAAACACTCCTGCAATTCTTTTAAAAAAGTTCATTTTCGTGCTTTGCGGGAGATTAGCAGCTCCGTTAACGGATACTTGCATATTGTCTTCCATCCTCATACCTCCATGGCCACTTAATGCGGCAAAAATTTTTATATTTATAAATAATCAGTAGCTAAACATCTTCCTTGTACTGACTTAATACAATTCTTGCGTCAAGAGGGTTTTGGACCATTTCGTCACTTCTGAGCGTACCGTCTTTAAATCGTAATACTCTTTTGGTATGCTCTGCAATGTCCGGCTCGTGAGTTACAAGCACAATAGTAACTCCTTCACGGTTCAAATCCTGAAATACTGTCATTATTTCTTCCCCTGCCGTACTGTCAAGGTTTCCTGTCGGTTCATCGGCAAGTATAATGGCAGGAGAATTAACAAGGGATCTTGCTATTGCAACCCTCTGCTTCTGCCCTCCGGACATCTCGTTTGGCTTGTGATGCACTCTTTTCTCAAGGCCAACCCTCTCCAGTGCCAGCATGGCTCTTTTGCGCCTTTCTCTAGCGCCTACTCCGGCATATATCATTGGAAGTTCTACGTTTTGCAATGCAGTAATTCTTGGAAGTAGATTGAATGATTGAAATACAAAACCTATTTTGTGGTTTCTTACCTTTGCAAGTTCAGTTTCGTTCAATGTAGAAATATTAACTCCATCCAGCCAGTATTCCCCCGCTGTAGATTTGTCAAGACATCCAATTATGTTCATTAATGTTGATTTTCCTGAACCAGACGGCCCCATTATTGCAACAAATTCTTCCTTGTTTATATTTACATTGACATTTCTTAGCGCCTCAACTTCTATCTGTCCGTTTTTATAGACCTTTCCCAAATCCTTTATTGATATTATCAAGTTTTACCGCCCCCTAAAAAACAATTATTAGCATATACGTGGGAGCTGATCCCCTGCAAGAACGCTGATAATTCTACTTCCGCCGCTAAGTGCCTTTAGCAGAACCTTGGGTTGTCCCTCCTCAGTCACCTCTCCTATTATCCTCGCATCTTTTCCGTATTTGTTATTACGAAGTGCTTCTAATACTGTATCAGCCTTGTCCTCACCAACAAAACAGAGCATTTTTCCCTCATTAGCCATATATAATGGGTCCATACCCAAAAGCTCACATACTCCCTGAACCTCACGCTTAACAGGCAAGCTGTCTTCCCTTATCAAAATGGAAACATTGCTCTGAACAGCTATCTCATTCAGAGTTGTGGCAACTCCTCCTCTTGTAGGGTCTCTCAAAACATGAACCTCCGGGACAACAGATAATATATCCTGAACCATACCGGACAAAGGAGCACAATCGCTTTTTATATTCGCATTAAAGCCTATGCTTTCCCTTTCGAGAAATATACTGCTACCGTGGTCGCCTATAGTACCTGAAATTATGATTTTGTCTCCGACTTTTGCATTTCTGCCGGAAATGTTTACTCCATCGGGGAGTATGCCTATACCTGAAGTATTTATGAATACTTTGTCAGCCGCTCCCTTTTGAACTACCTTTGTGTCGCCTGTAACAATTTTGACACCACATTCCTTGGCAGTTGCGCCCATAGCTTCAACTATTCTTTCCAGCTCCTCAATATCAAAACCCTCTTCTATAATAAAACCACAGCTTAAATAAAGAGGTTTTGCACCGCTTGTTGCCAGATCGTTTACCGTGCCGCATACTGCCAGCTTGCCTATATTTCCCCCATTAAAAAAAATTGGAGTAACAACAAAGCTGTCAGTAGTAAATACCAGATTCCTTGCATCACCTATATCTAATCTTGCGCTGTCATCTCCCTGTGACAGTATGTCATTACAAAAGTGCTTCTTAAATATTTGCTCTATCAGCTTTGAAGTAGCTGTTCCACCGCTACCGTGAGCTATGGTTATCATATTTTTTTCCATTTTATCCTCCGTATTTATAGTAGGCGGCACAAGTTCCTTCAGAAGAAACCATACAAGAACCTACCGGGTTTTCTGGAGTACATCTTTTTTTGAAAAGCTTACAGTCTCCAGGACGTTTTTTTCCTTTAAGAACCTCCCCGCACAAACATCCTTTTGGCTCAGGTGTATCCTTTTGTTTAATATCAAACTTTTTTGCCGCATCGAATATCTCATACTCTTTTACAATACCAAGACCTGACTTGGGAATCATTCCTATTCCACGCCAAACTGAATCTACAGGCTCAAAAACTTCATACATTTTTTGCTGAGCCTTAATATTTCCTTCCTTTGATACTATTCTTGAGTACATATTTTCTAAAACGATATTTCCATTTGTAATATTGTCTACCAGTACTTTGATAGAGTACAGTATATCCAACGGCTCAAAGCCTGCAACTACACCTGCCTTTTCCATATTATACGCTACGTAAGAAAAAAAGTCTGTACCTATTATTGCAGAAACATGTCCCGGATATAAAAATCCATCAATCAATAATTCACTGTCCCCTGACAGAGTTTTTATTGCTTCCGGCATAGTTTTATTTGCAGTGAGAACTGAATAATTCGTAATACCCTCACTTTTTGCCTTTGATACGGAAAGTGCTATTACAGGCGTTGTTGTTTCAAAACCAACTGATAAAAAAACAACCTCCTTATCTGGATTCTCTCTCGCTAATTCTACTGCGTTAAGCGGAGAGTATACCATTTGGACGTTGCTGCCTTGGGCCTTTTTGTGAATCAGTGTGCTGTTACTCCCCGGGATTCTCATCATGTCCCCGAATGTTGTAATAACAACATTTTTGTTATCTGCAAGTTCTGTCGCACTGTCAATATATGACGTAGGCGTTACGCAGACAGGACATCCCGGCCCGGAAATCAGTTCTATCTGAGGAGGTAGAAGGGAACGGAGTCCATATCTGGAAATAGCCATTGTATGAGTTCCGCATACTTCCATTATCTTTAGTCTGCGTCCGGAGTAACCTTGAAGACTTTGCACTATTTTGCCAATAACTTCGCTGTCCCTGAATTCATCTATATAATTTCTCATTTAATGCCCAGCTCCTTTATTTCGTTGAAAATGTCTATGGTTCTAAGTGCCTCTTCTTCGTCAAGGACCTGTATGGCACATCCTGCATGAACAAGAACATAGTCACCCACCTGTACGTTTTCCAAAAGTTCTATAGAAATCTTATTTGTTACTCCCATCATTTCAACATTACTACTGTTACCATCAATACTTACAACCTTTGCAGGCAATCCCAAACACATATCTTAATCCTCCTGTTGTCAAGTTTATCTACTATATTATATACATCAGAATTTATTCATTTATACATATTAATGAGTATATACCCTGCTGAGTTACATTTCAATCTTCAAGAGCTGGAAAGTCCTGTTGTCCCCTTTTAAGCATTTGTGCAATCGCCATTATTGACTGTCCCAGAGCGATTCCTCCGTCATTAGCAGGAACTTCAGAATGCGTAAAGACCTTAAAACCTTGTTGTTCCAATAAATCCGCCGTTAATTGAAGCAGAGTTACATTTTGGAATACTCCTCCGCTTAAAACTACATTATTCAAACCATTCCTGCTCCTGATATTTACACATCCTTCAAGTACCATATCTGCTATTGTGGCATGAAATCTGGTTGAGATATACTCAAAACCGTTACCTGTCAGAATATCATTAACAAGCTGCTTAATAATATCGCTTATATTGACTTTAAAGCCTTCTTCAGAGTTTACATTTTCAATATCAAAGTTATATGGCTCTGTACAGCATAAATCAGCATAGTATTCCAGTTCAATTGCAGCCTGTCCTTCATAGCTGATATCTGTTTTAACACCCAATAAAGCAGAAGCACCATCAAAAAACCGGCCCATACTTGAAGTAAATGGACTGTTAATTTTCTTTTCAAGCATTCTTAATGTAAAAATTATCTCTTCCCTACTTCTGTCTTTAAATGCCGGGAGTTTGGCCACAATTTCCATTATATTATCAAGCACACCCTGTTCTGAGGCATATAAATAGCTTAAAGCCATACGCCACGGATGTTTTACGGCAGAATCACCGCCCGGCATCATAACATAATCCAAATGTCCGGCCCTACGCAAGCCGTAATAACCTCCCGTAAAAAACTCTCCTCCCCATATTTTCCCATCCTCACCGTAGCCAGTTCCATCAAAGGAAACTCCTATTACATCACCTTTGAGTCGGTTCTCAGCCATGCAAGAAGCTATATGCGCCTTGTGATGCTGAAGGGCAATTTTATCAATATCCGGCTGACTAAGTGCATATTGAGATGAATAGTAATTTGGGTGAAGATCATATGCTATGCATTTGGGTGAAATTTCAAACAATCGTTTAAAGTGTTCAATCCCATTACGGAAAGCAATATTTGTACTCTCATTTTCCAAATCCCCGATATGATGACTCAAATAAAAGTTCTTTCCTTTATTAAGGCAAAAAACATTTTTTAATTCTCCTCCACAGGCAAGAACCGAAGGTATTTCAACATCTTCCTCCAGTTCAAGCAATTGGTGTACATTCATAGAAACAGGTTTTGGTACATAGCCTCTGGCCCTTCTTATGATATATTCCTTGTCTTTGAAAACTCTGGTTACGGAGTCATCTGTTCTTATATATATTTCTCGGTTGTTGGTCAGGTAGGCATCTGCAATCCCTTGAAGACCTTCCATTGCCTCCTCATCCCGGTAAAAAATAGGTTCACTGCTCAAATTTCCGCTGGTCATAACTAAAAGTTCCGGAAAACCTTCTTCTTCAAATAAAAGATGATGAACGGGAGTATAGGGCAGCATAACCCCAAGGTACCTGTTAAGATGAGCGATAGCATCAGGCAGTATATCACCATCAATTCTTTCAAGTAAAACTATGGGACTTGCAGGTGAATTTAATATTTTTGTTTCAGCAGTGCTGATTGCACAGTATTTTTCAGCTGTCTTTAAATCTTTTGCCATTACCGCAAAAGGCTTATCATCTCTATGCTTTCTGCATCTGAGTCTTTCAACGGCCTCTTTGTTCAGTCCGTCGCAAGCAAGATGATATCCTCCTATTCCCTTTATAGCAACAATATAGCCCCTTTTAATCATGTCGGCAGTGTACCCGATACATTGACTGCTGGTTTTAATCTCTTGCAGAACTTTGCCTGTTTCATCGGCTACACTTAGACTAGGGCCGCACTGGTGGCAGGAAACGGGCTGGGCATGATACCGTCTGTCAGAAGGATTAGTGTACTCCTTCTTACAAGCATCACACATTTCAAAGTATTCCATAGTAGTCTTATCCCGGTCGTAGGGGATATTCTTTATTATGGTAAATCTTGGGCCACAGTTGGTACAGTTAATAAACGGATACTTGTACCTTCTGTCGCTTTTATCTTTCATTTCATTTAGACAATCATCGCAAGTAGCAACATCAGGTGAAATGAAAACAGGCCCCTTGGAATTTTTTTGACTGTGCCTTATTTCAAAATTCCTAAAGCCTTGATATTCTATCTCATTATATTCTATTGATTCGATTAGTGATAAAACAGGTGCCGATTTTCTTATTTCATCTATAAAATCGGCAGCCCTTTGAAAATCTCCGTCAATCTCTACTATTACGTTACTGTCGGAGTTGCCTACCCAACCTTTTACACCAAAACGTTCAGCCAGATTAAAAATGAAGGGTCTGAAGCCAACTCCCTGTACAATACCTGTTATAATAATTCTGTAACCTATCATATATAACTATAATTAATCTCCTAACTTACTATGCTCAAGTAATCCCTTGAAATCTTCATATCCTTAGAGATTTGATTTACTAATTCTTCTACATTGTTAAATTTCTTTTCATCGCGAATTTTTTTCAAAAAGAATACTTCAATTTTTTCACCGTAAATATCCTTATCAAAGTCCATAATATGAGTTTCAACCGTCTTCTGTCTTACATCCTCAAAAGTAGGGTTATAGCCAACATTAGTCATACTATTGTACAGACGACCATTTAACAGTGTCTTTGTTATATATACTCCATTGTGTGGCAGTACAAGGTATTTTTCAGGATGAATATTGGCAGTAGGAAAGCCTATTGTATTGCCTACACGCCTCCCATTTACAACCTCAGCTATAATAGAATAATTTCTCCCCAACAGCTTGTAAGCAGTTTCAATATTCCCATTTATTATAGCTTGTCTGATGCTGGTGCTGCTTATAATTTCACCATCACAGGTAATGGGCGGGATAGCTACCACCTTGAAGCCATATTTCTTTCCGTATTCCTCCAGTAAAGGTATGTCTCCGCCGCCCTTATAGCCAAATCTGTAATCATGACCTGCAACAGCAAGCTTTATATTCAGCTTGTTTTTAAGAATATTTACAACAAATTCTTCGGGAGACATTCTTGAGAATCCTTCATTGAATTCGTCAAGATATAGGTTGTCAAGTGTGGTTTCACTTAAAAGTTCTATTTTTTTAGTTTCAGTAAGTAACAGAGGTGTAATAAGCTTTTTTCTGAGAATATTTTCTGTATGCTTGGTAAATGTATAAACCACTGATGATAGTCCGTTTAATTTGGATTCTCTTATTAGTGTGTTAATAAGAGCCATATGTCCGATATGCAAGCCGTCAAAATTACCAAGACCGACACCGGTATAGCAACTGAATATATTGTTAGTATCATTTGAATGAATAACCTGCATATTATGTCTCCTTAGTTTTTCATCACTTAAAAAACTTCTTTGATTTTAAATATAGTGTGTTTTCTTTTTCAAAAACTTCCCCTATCCCAAGAAAACTATTATTATCATATACTCTGTAAACAGTTTTTTTATATTTGTTTTTCTCAACTTCCAGCCATACTCCGTTATTATACTTAAAAAGTTCCTTGTTGCTTAATTTAATACTATCAAACACTTCAAATATCTTTTCAACAGGCAATAAATGCCCCTCAAGAGCTTTAGTTTCTGAAAGCTGAATTACCTCTTCCATTGTAAGGGCGTTGTCAAGGTTATACTGTCCCGCCCTTGTTCTTACGAGAAAAGACATATGACCGCCGCAGCCAAGCTTATCACCAATGTCGTTGCACAAGGTTCTTATATATGTTCCCTTTGAACAGTGAACATCCAAAAGAGCTTTTTTTACGGCAAATTCTTTTGCTGTACCTTCCGAATCAAATACTGCACTATCCTCCCAAACTCTTATAACATCTATGCTGTAAATTTGAATAGTTCTTGATTCCCGTTCTATTGTCTGGCCTTGTCTGGCTAACTCATAAAGCTTCTTACCGCCGATTTTTATGGCAGAATACATTGGTGGAAGCTGTTCAATAGTACCTACAAAGCTCATAACTGTCTTTTTTATTTCATCCTCATTAACTTCTACGGAATATGAATCCAACACAATACCGGAAGAGTCCTGAGTGTCGGTGGAAACTCCCAGTGTCAGTTCTGCACGGTAAACCTTATCCTTGTCTATCATAAACTCTAAAGCCCTTGTGGCATTGCCAATGCATAATGGTAAAACTCCCACTGCCGAAGGATCAAGTGTACCTGCATGACCTATCTTTTTTTGTCCTGTTATCCTTCTCATAAATCCAATTACATCAAAAGATGTCATACCTGCAGGCTTTAAAACATTTAAAATACCGTTCATATTTATCTCCGATTAAGTTTGTCCTTGATAATGCTTATCAATTGCTCTTTAGCATCCGATATACTGCCTTTTATTGTACATCCGGCCGCCCGTTTATGTCCGCCGCCTCCAAACAAAGCTGCAATCTCCGATACATCTACATATGTTTTTGACCTTAAATTTACACGGATTTCATTGCTGCTCTTTTCTTTTATAAGAACGGATACTTCTACGCCAATTATTGACCTTCCAATATTTACCAACCCTTCACAGTCTTCGTCTCTGGCTCCTGTTGACTGTAGAATGTCCTGAGTAATTGCTATTACAGACAACGAATCATTTTCATATAGTTCCAGAAGCTCTATTGCTTTCTGGGTAAGTTTTAGTTTAATAAAAGTTGTATTATCAAATATTTTCTGAGAAAGCTCAGCAACGTCAATACCTGTTGAAAGTAATTCTGCTGCAGCTCTGTGGGTTTCAGCAGTAGTATTGCCGTACTTGAAACCACCTGTATCCGTTGCAATGGCAGTATAAAGACACTTCGCCATATCAGTATCAATTTCATACTTCATTTCATTCAGAAGCAAAAATACAAGTTCACCAGTGGATGCTGATAAAGCCTCCACATGGTTATACTGTGCAAACTCTGTATTTGTAATATGGTGGTCGATGTTTATTGTAACAGGAGCTTTGAAGAAGTGGTCTGCTCTTGTCCCAAGTCTACCTGTATCTCCGGTATCAAGTGCAATATTCAAGTCCATAACTTCTTGGTCTTCGCTTATAAACCCCGCAAGCTCAATTCCTGGAAGAAATTTGAAAGTATCAGGTATATTTTCTTCCATATACACAATTACCTTTTTACCGGTTTTCTTTAATGCTAAAGCCAACGCAAGGGATGAACCTATTGCATCGCCATCGGCAGAAATGTGGGGAAAAATAGCTACGCTTTCTGCCCCTTCAACTGCCTTTACTAATTCTTTGTCCATGATTTTATCCCCCGATAATTTAAATTAAACATGTTATTCGGTAAATTCCTTTTTGGCATCATCAAGAAGCTTGTTGATGTGGATACCATGTTCAATAGATGTATCAAGTTCAAAGTGTATTTCAGGTGTATACCTGAGTTGCACTCTATGCCCAAGCTCACGTCTGATGAAACCTGCGGCACTTTTCAAAGCGCTAATGGCATTTTTCTTTTGCTCTTCATTCCCCAAAACACTGACAAATACCTTGGCATATCTTAAATCCTTGGTTACATTACATGAAACTATGCTAACCATACTTGGAAGTCTAGGGTCTTTTATATCATTTTGAATTATATTGCTTATTTCCTTTTTAACTTCTTCTGATATTCTAATTATTCTGTCTGCCATACTATTAGCCTCCATCTGCCGCTATCGGCTGAATATTTTTTATACTTCTCCCTTATTCACATGCAGCGAATAAAGGAGGCTAATCATACAATATACTAATGCAATTATTGACATTTATTTGTGGTTAAATACAGTATGTCAATTCATATTCAAATTTCATTTTAATATGTAAATAGGTTGAATTGGATATCCTCCAACTTCAACCTATTTAATCGCAGTACTTTTATTGTTATCTCTTTACTTCTTCCATAATGAAGGCTTCTATTACATCGCCTTCTTTAATGTCATTGAAACGCTCGATAGATACACCACATTCATAACCTTGAGCAACTTCCTTGACATCATCCTTGAACCTCTTGAGAGAAGCAAGCTTACCTTCGTGAATAACAATACCTTCTCTGACAACCCTAACTTCAGAATTTCTCTGAACCTTACCGTCAGTTACGTAAGCTCCTCCGATGGTTCCAACACCTGAAACCTTGAATGTCTGTCTGATTTCAATGTGTCCCAGTACTACTTCCTGATAGGTTGGTTCAAGCATACCATTCATAGCAGCCTGAACATCTTCTATGGCCTTGTAAATAACGCTATATAGTCTCATGTCAACTTCAGCATTCTTTGCAGCTTCGGTAACATTTGCACCCGGTCTTACATTAAATCCGATAATTATTGCACTTGAAACCTGAGCCAAAGTTACATCTGACTCGGTAATTGCTCCAACCGCACCATGTATGGTCTTTACTCTTACCTCTTCATTGCTTAATTTTTCAAGAGACTGTTTTACTGCTTCAACAGAACCTTGAACATCGGCTTTAATAATAATATTTAAATCTTTTACTTTACCTTCTTTTATCTGAGTAAACAGGTCTTCAAGAGTAACCTTTGCAGTTGCTTTGAACTGTTGTTCCTTCTGTTTGAACTTACGTTTTTCAACAAGCTGTTTTGCTACTTTTTCATCAGTTACTGCATAGAATACTTCTCCTGCTTCAGGAACCTCATCCATACCCAGAATTTCAACCGGCATTGATGGTCCTGCTGCTTTAATGGTATAACCTTTATCGCTTGTCATTGCCTTGATTCTACCAAATGATGAGCCTGCAATTAATGAATCTCCTGTTTTCAAAGTACCTCTCTGGACAAGAACTGTAGCAACAGGGCCTCTTTCCTTATCAAGTTTTGCTTCGATAACTGTACCCTTTGCCTGTCTTTCAGGATCTGCCTTTAATTCAAGCATATCTGCAGCCAGAAGTACCATTTCAAGTAATTGATCTATATTTTCTCTCTTTTTAGCGGAAACAGGAACCATTATAGCATCTCCGCCCCATTCTTCTGCAACAATACCATACTCGGTAAGCTCCTGCTTAACCTTATCAGGATTTGCACCCGGCTTATCAATCTTGTTTATTGCAACTATGATTGATACATTTGCAGCCTTGGCATGGTTGATTGCTTCAATTGTCTGAGGCATAACACCGTCATCAGCTGCAACAACGAGTATCGCAACGTCTGTTACCTGAGCACCTCTGGCACGCATTGCAGTAAACGCTTCGTGACCCGGTGTATCTAAGAAAGTTATAAGTCTGTCATTTGCCTTAACAGTATAAGCACCTATATGCTGTGTAATTCCGCCTGCTTCGCTGTCTATAACATGTGCGCTTCTGATAGCATCCAGCAAGGAGGTCTTACCATGGTCAACGTGTCCCATAACAACAACAACAGGTGGTCTTTGCTGAAGGTTGGTTTCATCCTGAACTTCATTATCATCGAACAGTATATCTTCTTCGCTTACCTGAATAGCCTTTTCGGTCTTAACTCCATATTCTTCAGCGATTACCGTAGCTGTTTCAAAATCAACCTCGTTATTGAGAGTTGCCATTACACCGTAAGCCATCAATTTCTTAATAATATCTGTAGAAGTCTTTTTAAGTGACTCAGCCAAATCTTTTACTGTAAGTGACTCCGGAATGGTTATTGAAGTAAGTACTGCCTTTGGCGGAATGTACTTCTCCTGAACCTTTTCATTTCTTCTATTTCTTTGTTTCTTCTTTTTACCGTCATCGTTATAGAATTCATTAAAAATATAGTCTTCGGAGAGAATTTCAGAAACTCCCTTCTTTTCTATAACTATCTTCTGAGGCCTGAATCTCTGCTTTGTTGCTGGATTGTTGTTCTTTGGAGTTTCTTTCTTTTGCTTCTCTTCCCTCTTAACACTCTTATCGAAATCTCTTCCTTGGAACTCTCTTCTTGCCTCATTTCTCTGTGAATCAAAAGCTTCCTGTGCTACTGAAGCATCCGGCTTTGGTATATCCAGATTTTGCTGTCTGTACTGACCCTGTGGTCTGTCTGACCTTTGGTTGTTGTACTGACCTTGTGGTCTGTCTGACCTTTGGTTGTTGTACTGACCTTGTGGTCTGTCTGACCTTTGGTTATTGTATTGACCCTGTGGTCTGTCTGACCTTTGGTTATTATACTGACCCTGTGGTCTGTCTGACCTGTGGTTATTATACTGACCCTGTGGTCTGTCTGACCTCTGGTTGTTGTACTGACCCTGTGGTCTGTCTGACCTCTGGTTGTTGTACTGACCCTGCGGTCTGTCTGACCTCTGGTTGTTGTACTGACCTTGCGGTCTGTCTGACCTCTGGTTGTTGTACTGACCTTGCGGTCTGTCTGACCTCTGGTTGTTGTACTGACCCTGTGGTCTGTCTGTCCTCTGGTTATTGTACTGACCCTGTGGTCTGTCTGACCTCTGGTTGTTGTACTGACCTTGCGGTCTGTCTGTCCTCTGGTTATTGTACTGACCCTGCGGTCTGTCTGATCTTTGGTTGTTGTACTGACCCTGTGGTCTGTCTGTCCTCTGGTTGTTATACTGTCCCTGTGGTCTGTCTGACCTCTGGTTGTTGTACTGACCCTGTGGTCTGTCTGTCACTTGTACAGGCTTCTCAGCTGCCGGAACATTGTTTGCAGATGAATTGTCATTTTGAACAGTCACCTGTTTTTCAGATTTACCATGAGATTCTTCGTTACCATGTGAACCCGCCTCTTCCGGCTTCTTGGCACCAACACTCTGCTGTGGCTTAATCTCCGGCTGTGCAGATGGTTCTACACTCTCTGGTTTAATAATGCTTTTCTGCCCTTCTTTTTCAGCGGCAGCAACCTTGTTGTTCAACTGTGCTGATTCCGCATTTGAGTTATCATTTAATACTTTAGATTCATTTCCCTTGTTATCCGCCACAATTTTTTCCTCTTTATGAATGTCCTGATTTATTTTTGAATTATTTAAAATCTCTTCTTTTGGTACCTGCGTTTCCTTTGGAACTACCTTTTGTACTTCATTTCTTTTATTTTTAAAATCCGGTTTAACATCCCTTACAAATCCAGGTCTTAAACCTGATGTACTTGATTCCACTTTGACATAATCATTTCTGTAATTTTTCTTTTGGACATTTTTTGTTTCATTCTTTGAAAAATTGTTAGACTGCGGTGAATCATCCGTGTTACTATCAATAATTATTTCCGTCGTTCTGATAATTCTCGGTGCACTCTTATTATCTTTCTTTACTTCCTTTTTTACTTCTTTCTTCTTTTCTGCAACCGTATTGGTACTTTCCGCTACAGTTTTCTTTTCTCCAACCTCATTTTTTTTAACATCATGTCTTATAACACCTATATGTTTATATAGTGCATCTAATTCATGAGGTTCAAGAAGGCTCATATGATTTTTAACGTTTACATTTATCTCAGCAAGCTTCTCCATTAACCTTTTACTTGTAGTATTAAGTTCTTTGGCAAGCTCGTATATTCTAGCTTTTTCCAAAACCTTCACCCCCTGTTTCGTTTGTTGATTTATCTATTAATTTAAGAAGGCCATTTTTAAAGTCTTTTGATGTAATTGAAACTACCGCTCTTATTTCTTTACCGGTATACTTACCAAGTTCAAGTTTTAGCCCATACTCTCTGTACGGAACAGAGTGGTAATTACACATACTTTTAAATTTGTCCTTCGTGTTTTCAGAAGCATCATTTGCAACGACAACAAGTACAGCCTTTCCGGACTTTATTGTCCTTTCACAGGTTTCATCACCTGATAACAGCTGACCTGCTTTCTTTGCAAGCCCTAATAAGGAATAAACCTTATCCATCGTTTTCCTCCAATTGGTTTTTCAGAATATGATAAATGTCCATGTCAATTGTAGTCTCAAAAGCCTTTTCTAGTCTTTTAGCCTTAATCGCCTGTTCTAGACAATCGGCACTTCTGCATATGTATGCACCCCTGCCAGGCTTTTTACCAACGAGATCAATACTGATTTCTCCCTCATTATTTTTTACCACGCGTATTAGTTCCCTCTTTTGCTTCATTTCCTTACAGCCAAGGCACATACGCAATGGAATCTTTTTTTGCTTCATCCATCCACACCTTCCATATTTTAATTTAATATCTCAATTCTTGCCAAAGGTGATAAAGGGTCATTCAATAATAATATCTTCATGGTCATTATTATCATAATTTATATCATCTGGATCAGTTTCATCCAAAAATCCACTGCCTATGCTATCATCAAACAGTTGTTTCTCGATTGACTGTCTCAGCTGAGATTCACTCTTTATATCAATTTTCCAGCCGGTAAGCTTTGCAGCAAGTCTTGCATTCTGACCTTCTTTTCCTATTGCTAATGAAAGCTGATAGTCAGGAACCACAACTTTTGCAGATTTCTCATCTTCGTCCACGTCTACCCTTACAACCTTAGCGGGACTTAAACTGCTTGATATATAGTCTCTTGGATCATTACTCCATTTAATGATATCAATTTTTTCGCCTCTGAGTTCATCAACTATAGCCTGAACTCTGGTACCCTTTTGTCCTACACAAGCTCCAACAGGGTCTACATTTTCGTCCTTAGAGTACACGGCAATCTTAGTTCTTGAACCCGGCTCTCTTGAAATACTCTTTATCTCAACGGTACCGTCATGTATTTCAGGCACTTCCAATTCAAAAAGCCTTTTTACAAGGCCCGGGTGTGTCCTTGAAATCATAATCTGAGGACCTTTTGTAGTCTTCTTAACTTCTACAATGTACGACTTCAAACGTTCATTGAATCTGTATTCCTCACCGGGGGTCTGTTCAGTAGGTCCAAGAACAGCTTCGGTTTTACCAAGGTCTACAATTACATTTCTCTTTTCTATCCTTTGAATTATTCCCGTTACAATATCACTTTCCTTATTGTAAAACTCATCGTAAATAATTCCTCTTTCTGCTTCTCTAAGTTTTTGAACAACTACCTGTTTGGCAGTCTGAGCAGCTATTCTTCCAAAGGATCTTGGAGTTACCTCTGATTCAACGTAATCCCCTATTTCAAGTGTGGGATTAAGTATTGCAGCTTCTCCAACAGATATATCCATTGCTTCCATATCAGGGTCTTCGGCAACTTTCCTGAGTGCATACACTTTTACATCCCCTGTTACCCTATCTATATTTACTTTAACATTCATTGCTGAACCAAAGTTTTTCTTATATGCAGAAATAAGTGCAGCTTCAATAGCCTCAATAATTATTTCCTTCTTAATTCCTTTTTCCTTTTCCAGCTGTTCAAGAGCTAATATCAACTCAGCGCTCATCTTCTTGTCAACCTCCGTTTACTAATCAAAATTTAAAATTTAATGACCCTTTTAACTACAGCAACCTTATCTCTTTCAAACTGGACATCGTGACCGTCCTGGCTAATTACAATAAAATTATCCATTAAGCCAACCAATTCCCCTTCAAATATTTTTTTGCCGTCTATAGGTTGAAAAACTTTTACTTCTACAAGTTCGCCTTTATATTTAGTAAAGTCTTTCTCTGTTTTTAATGGTCTGTCAAGGCCTGGTGAAGATACCTCTAAATAATAGCTCTGATCAATAGGATCGTTTTTGTCAAGTAATTCACTTACCTGTTCGCTTACTGCCTGACAATCATCAATACTGATGCCGCCGGGCTTGTCGATATAAACTCTGAGGTACCAATTGGCACCTTCTTTAACATACTCAACATCCACCAACTCATAGTTTAAATTTTCTACTACCGGTGATACAAGCTCTGTTACAGTTTGCTGAATATTTTTCTTCATGTTTTTTTCTGCCTCCGTAGTTAGGGTTTAAAGACCGGTTCAGTTATGCCTTTTACTCTTTTTATGGCACAAATTTTAAAAACACAAAAACGTAGGCACTATAAGTGCCCTTGTAATAATTTTAACATGAACCAGACAGCTAACTGTCCTTATTATAAGTTTACCCAGTTCTACTCTTTTTAAGACCTAATAGAGTTCGGATAAACAATAAAGAGTGGGATTTCCCACTCTTGGTAGTCAAGTCTATTAAACCTCTATCCTAGTGTATTATATCACTATTATTTCTAATTATCAACAATTTATTGCTGTTTTATAAAAAATTGCTACTATTTAAGGTACTTTTTAGTGCTTGTTTTATTAAAATAAACAAAGTTGGTTACTCTCCGGCATTCCTTCCAATACGTTATTTCTTTCCAGTATTTCAATAACGGATTTGCTGATTTTCGCTTTGGTCCTCAGCTCATCAATTGACAGGAATTCACCATTTTTGCGTGCCTCAACAATGTTCTGTGCTGCAGCTCCTCCCAAGCCCTGAAGTGCATTCAACGGGGGCCTTATACCTTTATCTTCAATTCTGAATTTAGTTGCCTCAGAAAGATATAAGTGTATAGGAAGGAAATTTATTCCTCTTGCGTACATCTCATTTACAACTTCAAGTATGGTAAGGACATTTTTCTCTTTTGTAGTAATGTTATTGCCTTTCATTTCAAATTCCTTTATTTTATTCCTTACCTTATCCTGTCCGTGAGCCATCATTTCAGCATCAAAATCATCGGCTCTTACCGTAAAGTAAGTTGTATAGAAGGCTTCAGGATAATATACCTTGAACCAGGCTATTCTGAACGCCATCATAACGTACGCAGCAGCATGAGCCTTGGGGAACATGTACTTTATTTTCTTACATGATTGAATATACCAATCAGGAACCTTATTCTCTTTCATTACGACTTCATACTCATCTTTTACACCTTTTCCCTTACGTACATCCTCCATTATTTTGAAGGCTGTCTTTGGAGGAAGTCCTGCGTGCATCAGGTAAATCATGATATCATCACGACAGCATATGCTCTGTGATAGCGTTGTAATTCCATTTCTGATTAACTCCTGTGCGTTATTAAGCCAAACGTCGGTACCGTGTGAAAGACCTGATATTCTAATCAATTCTGAAAAAGACCGGGGCTTGGTGTCCATAAGCATTTGTCTTACAAACTTAGTTCCAAACTCAGGAATAGCAAAGGTTCCTGTTTCGCTTCCTATATCTTCGGGCTTCACACCAAGAGCCTCTGTGGAATTGAACAAACTCATGGTTTTTTCCTCACCTATTGGGATTGTTGTTGCATCCACTCCCGTTAAATCTTCAAGCATTCTAATTACCGTAGGATCATCGTGCCCCAGAATATCAAGCTTTAGTATACTCCCATGAAGAAAGTGATAGTCAAAGTGAGTAGTTATTATTTCTGACTGTGTATCATCCGCAGGCCTTTGTATTGGCGAAAAATCAAATATTTCCTTATCCTTTGGCACTATCATTATTCCTCCGGGATGCTGTCCAGTAGTTCTCTTTATTCCCGTACAACCTTTTACCAATCTGTTTATTTCAGAGTTTGTTACAATTATTTCTCTTTCATCCAGATAATTCTTAACATATCCGTATGCAGTTTTTTCGGCAACTGATGCTATAGTACCGGCTCTGAATACATAGCCCTCTCCGAAAAGTTCCTCTGTATATTTGTGTGCCACAGGCTGATAATCCCCTGAAAAGTTTAAGTCAATATCAGGCTCCTTGTCACCGTCAAAGCCAAGGAAGGTTTCAAAGGGAATATCATAGCCGTCTTTTTTAAGCTTGTTACCGCAATTGGGACATTCCTTTTCAGGCATATCAAATCCACAGTCATATGTACCGTCAAGAACAAATTCGGAATATTTGCACTTCTCACATACATAATGAGGCTGCAAAGAATTAACTTCGGTTATACCTGACATATTTGCTACAAAAGATGAACCTACAGAACCTCTGGAACCAACCAGATAACCGTCACTCAGGGACTTGGAAACCAGCTTTTGTGCTATGAGGTACATAACAGCAAACCCATTTTTTATAATGGAATTCAACTCTTTTTCAAGTCTCTGTGCCACAACCTCCGGTAAATCTTCTCCATAAATCTCTTTTGCACGGGTCATGGCCATATTTTCTATGTCCTGCTCCGCACCCTCTATATTCGGTGGATACGTTCCCTCAAGCACCGGGGCAATGCTCTCAATCATATCGGCAATGAGATTTGTGTTTTCTATTACTACTTCCCTGGCTTTTTCCTCACCAAGGTAGCTGAACTCCTCTAGCATTTCATCGGTTGTTCTTAAATAGAGGGGTGCTTGATTGTCAGCGTCTGTGAATCCCCGTCCCGCCATTAGTATTCTTCGGAACACCTCATCCCTCGGGTCCATAAAGTGAACGTCACAAGTGGCAACTACCAGCTTTCTATGCCTTTCTCCAAGTCTGATGATTTTTTTATTTATTTTCTTTAATTCTTCCTGAGAGGAAACTTTCCCGTTATTTATCAGAAATTGGTTGTTCCCCAAGGGTTGTATTTCAAGATAATCGTAAAATCGGACTATTTTAGATATCTCTTCTTCACTTTTGTTGTTTAGTATAGCTCTGTATAGCTCCCCTGCTTCACAGGCACTTCCCAGAATAAGTCCCTCTCTGTATTCCATTAGAAGTTTTTTAGGTACTCTGGGCTTTTTGTAAAAGTACTTTAAGTGGGATTGAGAAACTATTTTATACAGATTTTTAAGGCCCACCTTGTTCTTTACCAGAATAATTGCATGATAGGAACTGGCTTTAAGGTTTATCTCTCCATCAAATGCATTCTGTATATCCTTTATGGTTTTACAGCCTTTTTCTTTAAGTATATTTATACAATGCATAAATATTTTAGCCGTAGCCATTGAGTCATCAACTGCTCTGTGATGATTTTCCAATTCAATTTTCAAATGCTTTGCAACTATATTGAGTTTGTACCTGCCAAGCTCAGGAAACATTTTCCTGCACAGCTCTAATGTATCTATATATGGGTTTTTAACCTTTTCACCCATTAATTTTGCATTTTGCTTTATGAAGCCCACATCAAAGTTAGCATTGTGTGCTACCAGAACACTCCCTTGGATAAATTCCATGAATTCATTCAAAACCTGTTCAACAGGCGGTGCGTCCTTTACCATATCATCAGTGATACCTGTCAATTTAACTATAAAGCTTGGAATTGAAACCCCAGGATTTACAAAGGCACTGAACCGGTCAACAATCTGACCGTTTCTGACCTTGACTGCACCAATTTCGGTAATTTTGTCCTGATGAGGATTTAAGCCTGTTGTTTCTATGTCAAATACTACAAAATCATCTTCCAGAGAATGTTCTTTCATATCATATACTATAGGTACACTGTCATCCAGAAGATAACACTCAAGTCCGTAAATCACCTTAATATTGTTTTTCTTGGATGCTGCATACGCATCAGGATAGGCCTGAACTATACCGTGGTCTGTAATGGCTATTGCCTTGTGTCCCCATTGGGCAGCACGCTTTACCAGTTCTTTTACCGGGGTTACTCCGTCCATTGAACTCATTTGAGTATGCAGGTGAAGTTCAACCCGCTTTTCCTCGGCATCATCGTGCCTTATTTCTTTTTCTGTTTCAGTTATGTCAAATGCCATTATAGTAAGTTCTTTTGAAAATTTATCATACTGGGCTTCTCCACGTATACGTAAACAAACACCTTCTGTTATTCTCTCTGATATATTAGCAAAGTCCTTCTTTTCAACGAACATTTTTACGGTAACAGAACTGGTGTAATCAGTAACATCAAATATGTATATGAATTTACCGCCTCTTATTTCTCTGGACTCTGTTTTAAAGACTTCTCCTGCTATAGCGACCTTTCCGGAATCAGGCGTTACTTCTGATATGTTCATTATACTGTCAGTAAAGGGCTTTCCTGCTATTACTCCCCTTACAGGCATTTCTCCCGACCCCGATGACCTGAATTCCTGCTTCTTCTGTTTCTGGTCTGAAGGGAGAGCAGTTATGGCTGAACTTACTACTTTTGCCTCAATCTTAACTTTTTCAGCAACATACTCTTCAATTTTGGCATGGTCAACATGAATATCACAGAATTCAACCTTTACATTCTGGCCTATTGTATCCTTTATATGCTGTTCTAACATTAAATGGCAGTTTTGTGCTTTTAATATATCAGATCCTGATGTCAGCAGATTTATTATTATTTTATTACCGGAAAGTTCATATTTAGAGCCGGGAAGGATACCTCTGCATAATGCTACCTTTGAAGTAAGCATCATTACAAGCTCACTCCACATGCTGCTCAGGTACTCCTCAATACTGCAATTCCTGATGCATTTTACTTTTAAAGTGAGATTTGGCGCTCCGAGCTTTTGCTTGAGACGTTCTTCCGCTTTTATAATAAGAGCAATACTGACAATATCAGAACTTGTAGTATGTATCTCAATCTTGCTGTCCTTTATAAAAACGCTCATTCTTTCTACTTTTAATTGCTTTAATGTAGAAAATTCCCCGTCAAAATCCATTTCACCGGGGAATAAATCACATAAATATTTATTTGTATTATTTGTATTTTCCATAGCTTGACCCCATTTTATCCAAATCTTTTTGTGCCTCGCATTTACGTTCTATATATTATCCGGCCCCAAACTACATTTGACTTATCTCTTTTAGCAATTCCTCAACAACATTTTCCTGAGGAATTTTTCTTATTATACGACCCTTTTTAAACAGCAAAACCTCATTTACACCACCTGCAATACCAATATCGGCATCCTTAGCTTCTCCTGGGCCGTTTACGGCACACCCCATAATTGCCACTTTAATATTTTTATCCATTTTTTCCAACAAAGGCTCGATGCTGTTTGCTATATCTATAAGATTAACCTGAGTTCTCCCACAGGTGGGACATGAAACTATCTCTATGCCTTCTCTCAATAATCCCAGAGACTTCAGTATCTGCTTTCCTGCTTTTATTTCTTCAACAGGGTCTCCCGTCAATGAAACTCTGATGGTATCCCCGATTCCCTCTGCAAGAAGACAGCCTATACCAACTGAGGATTTTATAGTTCCTTTATATACCGTACCTGCTTCTGTAACTCCTACATGTAAAGGATATGAACACTTTTCAGACAGCAGCCTGTAAGCAGCTATTGTCATTGGTACACTGGAAGCCTTAATGGATATTGCTATGTCATTAAAATCTACATTTTCCAGCATAGCTACATGAGCCAAAGCACTTTCCACCATTCCCTCAGCTGTTACACCGCCGAATTTATCCAGAATACCTTTCTCAACTGAGCCGGAGTTAACACCTATTCTGATAGGTATTCCTCTCTCCTTCGCCATACCTGCTACTATTTTAACCCTGTCATTTCCTCCGATATTACCCGGATTGAGTCTTATTTTGTCTACGCCGTTTTTCATACATTCTACTGCAAGTCTGTAATCATAATGAATATCAGCAACAAGAGGAATTTTTACAAGTTTTTTTATTTCGCCTATTGCAGTTGCAGCTTCATTGTCAAGAATTGCCAGCCGGACTATATCACATCCGGCAGCTTCAAGGCTCTTTATCTGGTCAACGGTAGCCTTAATGTCCCTTGTATCAGTATTTGTCATAGATTGAACAGAGATTGGAGAATCTCCTCCAACGAAGATATCTCCAACTCTTATTTTTTTGGTTTTCTTTCTTTGTATATAATCTTCCAATTTAAAACCCTATCCTCTTCCTATTCTTAATATATCATTAAAGGTTGCATATATCATTAGCATTATAAGAAATACAAAGCCTATCATGGATATTAGCGCTTCTCTCTCAGGACTCAGTGGTTTCTTACGGATACCCTCAACAAGAAGAAGTACCAGCTTGCTTCCGTCCAGCGCCGGAAATGGTATAAGATTTACCAATCCAAGGTTCAAACTAATCATAGCAGTAAACGATAAGAGGTTTAATAGTTTATCCATTACTGACGGCCCCTGTTGCACTACATCTTTTATTGTAGTAGTAATTCCTACAGGCCCCATAAGGTCACTTGCCGGAACTGTACCCGTAAACAGCCATCCGATTGAGTAATATATTGATCTTGCAATAGATATATTGTATTTTACTGATTGCCCCAAAGTTGCAAATATTCCGCTTTTTGCATGATTGAAGTCAACCCCTATTGCATAGTATTCCGGGTTTTTACCCTGCATAGGTACTACAGGAGTCAAATTAACATCCTTACCGTTTCTGTTGACTGTTATGGTAACATTATTCAACTTTATCTTGTCCAGAGCACTTGCTATATCCTGACGGGAATTAACAGGTGTTCCGTTAAGCTTTACAATCCTGTCTCCATCCTTAACTCCTGCCTTTTTTGCCGGAGATTTGCTGCTTACGTTTGCAACTACATTTGAATCATTGCCATTTTCTGCTTTAGGTGAAAAGCCCAGCTTATATCCGGACATTCTGTCGGGTTTGAAACTAATATTTTTACTTTCACCGTTTCTTTTTAACTGAAGGTCTATGCTCTCGTTGGTAAGAGGGTAGGCAAATATCTCAAGGTCATTTACCTGATATATATTTTTCCCATTATATTTTTCAAGTACGTCACCAACCTGAATCCCTGCCTTCTCACCTGCAGAACCTGCTAAAACTGTCTTGACCTGGTTTGTATAAAAACCTGAGTGAGCCATAATTATAAATGCAAATACAACTGCTATAATTATGTTCATTATAGGCCCCGCCGCTATTATTGCAGCTCTTACACCTATTGGTTTTCTGTTAAACGCCCTGTCATCCTCAGAAGCTTCTTCTTCACCTTCCATTTTTACATATCCGCCTAATGGAATTAGTCTTAAAGAGTAGGTTGTTTCACCTCTGACAAAACTAAAGATTTTAGGCCCCATAAAGAGTGAAAATTCATTAACTTTTACATTGAATGCCTTTGCAACTAAGAAATGACCCAATTCATGAATTATTATTAAAAAGCTTAAGGCCAATATAGCCAGTAAAATTCCCATACAATCCTCCATAAGCCGAAATCGGCAGATTTATTTAAATTATAAGTTGTTTTGCTGTTTCCCTTGCCCAACAGTCTACTTCTATTATATCATCCATGCAAGGACAAATATTCACATTGTGTTTTTGCATTACCCTTTCTATTGTATCCGCAATTTCAGTAAAGCCTATACGATTATCCAGAAATGCCGCAACTGCAATCTCATTTGCAGCATTCATTGCCGCAGCCATTGTCCCACCTGTCTCCAATGACGAGTATGCCAGACGAAGACACTTGAAGGTAGCTATGTCCGGCTCTTCAAAGGTCAAAGGAGGACATTTGAGAAAATCAAGTTTATTAAAATCATTTTGGCATCTGTCCGGATAGGTTAATGCCAGCTGTATAGGTATCCTCATGTCAGGGGAACCAAGTTGAGCCATAACGGAGCCATCCACATATTGTACCATCGAATGTATAATACTCTGGGGATGCACCAAAACCTGAATACTGTCCAAATCCCTCTGGAACAGCCATTTTGCCTCTATTACCTCAAGTCCTTTGTTCATAAGAGTTGCAGAATCAATTGTTATCTTGTTTCCCATACTCCAGTTTGGATGTTTTAATGCCTGCATAGGTGTTATATTTTTGAGTTCTTCTATTTTCTTACCCCTAAAAGGACCACCTGAAGCAGTTATTATTATTTTTTCTACCTGTTTGTCTTTATTCCCCAAAAGGCACTGGTATATAGCTGAGTGTTCACTGTCAACAGGAAAGATATTTACATTATTCTTTTTTGCCTCTTCCATCACCAGCTGACCTGCAGTTACAAGTGTCTCCTTGTTTGCAAGTGCTATATTTTTTTTATGCCTGATAGCATGCATTGTGGGTATCAAACCTGCTGTTCCAACTACAGAAGTAACTACGGTATCAACTTCAGAGTGCTCTACAACTCTTTTCATACCTTCCTGTCCCCATACCACTTCTACGCCTGTATCACCCAATCTGTATGACATCTCTTTTGCCAACTCGGTATTCCCTACAGAAGCAATATCAGGCTTGAATTCACGTACCTGCTTTTCCAAAAGCTCTATATTGGAATTGGCTGATAACGCAGCAACTTTGACCCCAAGGTTTTTCGCCGCCTCTAAGGTTTGCCTGCCTATTGAACCTGTTGAACCTATTATGGATATAATTTTTGCCATTGTCACACCACCATAACCTAAGAAAAGCTCTTAATTATTTTATAAATAGAACTAATACGTAATATATTACAGGAGCAACAAATAATATGCTGTCAAACCTGTCAAGTACTCCGCCGTGTCCCGGCATTATATTCCCAAAATCTTTTACATTTACATATCTTTTTATAGCCGATGCAGCCCAATCACCTATCTGAGATATAGTTCCGCATAATAATCCCAATAAAATCAATGCAACATAACTTATACTCAGACCAAAATAATTTCTGACAATAACACCGAAGACTATCATGAGAAAAATACATCCCAGTATTCCGCCTATTGCTCCCGCCAGTGTTTTTTTGGGGCTTATTTCGGGTATTATTTTCCTTTTGCCGAACAATCTTCCGAAGGTATAAGCAAGTGTGTCAGTTCCCCATGCTCCTATAAAAATCAACCAAATGAGTATGTTTCCGTATTCCATGTTTCTAAGCATAATCAAAAAGCTCATAAGAAATGGAATATATGCTATACCAAAAGCTGTTGCACAAACATCTACGATATTGTATTTTTTATGTCCGAATACAATAACTGCCATGCTTACAAAAATAATAAGGCAAACAGACATACCTGTCATGGTACCCAAATCCAAACTATACCAACCAGTCTTTTCAAGTCCCAAAAGCAATAAAGGAACAATAGACAAGTAACCTACTATTTTTATAGGATGTATTCCTTTTGTTTTGGATATGGAATTATAAAATTCATATAAACCGATTGCAGCTATAATACTTACTGCAATTCCCAGTACAATAGAACCCATATACAGTACTCCAATTAATAACACCAATCCAACCAGTCCGCTTATTATCCTTGTTCTTGCCATAAGAACCCTCCATGTTATAAAACACTGCATGAATAAGTATATTCATGTTCCGTGTGATTAATTTTCTATTCCGCCATACCGACGATTTCTTTTCTCAAAAGCTTTTATTGCCTCGGCAATATGACTCTCGTTAAAATCAGGCCATAGTGTATCGGTAAACCAGAACTCTGTATAAGCACATTGCCATAGCAGATAATTACTGATTCTCTGCTCACCGCTGGTTCTGATGAGTAAGTCAGGCTCAGGTATACCTTTGGTATACAAATGCTGTTCCATCTGATTTTCATCTATATCATCTATTGATAGTTTTCCGTCTTTAATTTCCTTAGCTATTTTTTTAACTGCATATAATATCTCAAACCTTGAGCCATAGTTAAGGGCAATATTTAGATTCAATCCGTTATTTATGCTTGTCATCTTTTCAACTCTAGCAATTTCATTTTGCAGTTCCTCAGGAAGTCCGTTAATATCTCCAATAACCCTTATTCTTACATTACTTCCTGCCAGTTCTCTTTCTGCATTGCGAAGAAATTCCAAAAGCAGGCCCATAAGTGCATCAACTTCACTTTGCGGTCTTTTCCAATTCTCGGTAGAAAAGGCATAAACCGTTAAATGTTTAACTCCAACCTTTGAGCAATAAATGACAACCTTTTTAAGAGTCATTGAGCCTTCTTTATGTCCAACGTTTCTGGGCAAGCTTCTCTTTTTTGCCCATCTTCCGTTTCCGTCAGGAATTATAGCTATATGCTGCGGAATACATTGAAAATTATTGTCTATTTTCTTTTGGGGGAATATCTTATCAAAAAACCCCATATATTTTTCCAACTCCTATTTTATATGTATTTGCATAAAAAGCGTAACGATTATTGAAAATAACCCCTCAATTTAGAGGGGTTTGCAAACAAGTAAATTTAAACTTTTATTGTTAAGAGTCTTAACTCTTATTACTCTGAATGTATCATCATATTCAGTAATATTGATTTTAGGCGGTGATGAAATAAAAATACCATCGACGGGATATCCCCTGTCACCGGCCGCTTTAAGCGCATCTCCCACTGTATATCCGATAAGGCTGTTACAGAAAGAGGTCATGTGAACCTCTTCATCCTCTGTACAACCATTGCTTTCATTTATTTCCGTATAACCCAATGAAGTTATACCTCCATTATTTCCTTATCTTTGGCTTCAATAATCTTGTCAATGTCGGCAATATATCTGTCAGTAAGGTTTTGTATATCCTTTTCTGCATCCTTTAAATCGTCTTCTGTGATTTCGCCGTTCTTTTTCTTTGACTTCATGCCTTCAATAGAATCTCTTCTGATTGACCTTATGGCAACTTTTGATTCTTCGCCTTCTTTTTTTGCCTGCTTTGTAAGTTCTTTACGTCTTTCTTCTGTTAATGCAGGAAAAACAAGCCTTATAACTTTGCCGTCATTGTTTGGGTTGATTCCTATGTCAGATTTCTGAATTTCCTTCTCAATGTCTTTTAACAGTTTTGCTTCCCATGGCTGAATTAAAATAACTCTGGCTTCAGGTACTGACACTGTTGCAATCTGCTGAATAGGAGTGGCTGCACCATAATAATCAATTGTGAGTTTATCCAATATTGCAGGATTCGCTCTTCCTGCTCTGATTCCAGCAAGATTGTCCTTTAATACATTTATGGTTTTTTTCATTTTTTCTTCGATTGGCTTGTAAAGTTCCTTATCCATAAAACTCCTCCTTAAATTAATACTTATATAATACCTTTATTTATGAAGGATTTCAATATATAGTAGTACCAATCTCTTCACCTTTTACAGCTCTGATTATGTTATCCGGATCATTAAGACCGAAAACCAGTGTTGGTATAGCATTATCTTTACAAAATGAAGCGGCTGTCAGGTCAATTGCACAAAGTCCTTTGTTCATATATTCCTGATAGCTGAGCTTGTCGTATTTTACTGCATTAACATTTTGTGACGGATCAGAATCATAAATTCCGTCTACATTCTTTGCCATTAATATTGCTTCGGCATCTATCTCGGCTGCTCTTAATGCTGCCGCTGTGTCCGTTGAAAAATAAGGATTTCCCATTCCACATGCAAATATAACTATTCTCTTCTTTTCAAGATGCCTTACAGCTTTTCTTCTTACATAAGGTTCAGCAATCTGCCTCATTTCAATAGCAGTCTGAACTCTCACGGGAATATCTCTAGATTCAAGTGCATCCTGCAATCCAAGAGAATTAATGACTGTTGCAAGCATTCCCATATGGTCGGCAGTTGTTCTGTCCATACCTTTTCCGCTTCTGCCTCTCCAGAAATTGCCTCCGCCTACTACAATAGCTATTTCAGCACCCATTTTGTATACTACTGATATTCTTTCACATATTTCGTTTACTGTGTCGGTATCAATACCTTGTCCCTTATCACCTGCAAGTGCTTCTCCACTGATTTTTAACATTATTCTCTTATATTTTAGTTCGCTCATGGATATTTCCCCCGTTCAAATCGTAATATATGTAATCGTTGCGAATACATATATGTAGTAAATTTATTACATATTTTATGTTTATTTTCAAAAAAGGCCCGAATAAAGGGAACATACAATGAATATGTTCCCTTTTATATTAACCATTTATTTGTTTCATTACTTCATCAGCAAAGTTTTCATCTTTCTTTTCGATACCTTCGCCTCTTTCAAATCTTGCAAACCTTCTGATTGAAATATTTTCACCGATATGAGCTATCTTTTCAGTTAATAACTGTCCAACTGTCATATCAGGATCTTTTATAAATGCTTGTTCCATCAAACAGTTTTCAGCATAGAACTTTTCAATTCTGCCTTCAACCATTTTATCTATTATCTTTTCAGGTTTTCCTTCATTTCTTGCTTGAGCTCTTAATATTTCCTTTTCGCTTTCAATAACTGAAGCAGGAACATCTTCTTTCTTAACAAATTCAGGCTTGCTTGCAGCTATCTGCATTGCAATATCCTTTACGAACTGTTTGAATTCGTCTCCTCTTGCAGCAAAATCTGTTTCAATATTTACTTCAACAAGAACACCAATTCTTCCGTCGCCGTGTATATAAGCCTCAACCAAACCTTCAGCAGCAATTCTTCCCGCTTTCTTAGCTGCAGCAGAGAGACCCTTTTCTCTTAACAATTCGATAGCTTTTTCAGCATCTCCGTTTGCATCATTGAGTGCTCTTTTGCAGTCCATCATTCCTGCTCCGGTTCTTTCGCGGAGCTGCTTTACCATTTCAGCAGTAATCATCTTTGAATCCTCCAAACCGTATTATCCTATATTAAAATAAGACTAATATTTAATTATCGTTTTATTGTAAACATAAGGATATTATCAGGCTATGCCTGATAATATACCCTTTTTTATTCAAATTATTCTGCAGCTTCTACAGCTACTTGTGCTTCTTCAGCTACTTCAGCTGTTTCAGCAGGAGTTTCTGAAAGTTGTTCTCCCTGACGTCCTTCTATAACAGCATCAGCCATTTTAGCAGCAATAAGCTTAACAGCTCTGATTGCATCGTCATTACCGGGAATTACAAAATCAACTTCATCAGGATCACAGTTTGTATCAACAATAGCTACAACCGGGATACCAAGTCTCTTTGCTTCAAGAATAGCATTTCTTTCCTTCCTTGGGTCAACAACAAACATTGCGCCAGGAAGCTTCTTCATGTTCTTGATTCCGCCAAGATTCTTTTCGAGATCAGCCATTTCCTTCTTCAGCTTGCTAACTTCCTTCTTAGGAAGTACATCGAAAGTTCCGTCTGCTTCCATAGCAGTCAACTGATTCAATCTGTTGATTCTCTTTGTAATAGTCTTGAAGTTTGTAAGCATTCCGCCCAACCATCTGTTGTTTACAAAGAACTGTCCGCTTCTTTCAGCTTCTTCCTTAATTGAATCCTGTGCTTGTTTCTTAGTTCCAACGAACAATACATCCTGTCCGTTCATAGCTACTTCTCTGATGAAGAAGTATGCATCGTCAACCTTTTTTACTGTTTTCTGAAGGTCTATGATGTATATACCGTTACGCTCCGTAAAGATATATTCTGCCATCTTAGGGTTCCATCTTCTAGTCTGATGACCAAAGTGAACACCTGCCTCCAAAAGTTGTTTCATTGAAATAACTGCCATAATATAAACACCTCCGTTAAAGTTAATACCTCCGCATTCACGTTTTATCGGAACCTGTCCGACACTTTAACTTAAAAATGCGTGTGTATTTTGCCGTTTGATAGTATAACACATTGAAAATTATTTATCAATCTTTTTAAATATTTTTTTAAGAAGATACCTCAGCTTCTGTTTTTGGTAAATATCTCTCATATCGTCTTGCAACCACTCTTCCAAGAAAAGGAATTCCCCTTGTGACCCAGTCAAAGCACCATGCCACCCATATTCCCATAAGGCCAAGGCTTGTATACTTTACTAACATATAGCCCCCGAAAACTCTTATGAGCCACATACTCATTATGGAAATAACTGTTACAAATACAACATCTCTTGTACTTCTCAGACATGCCGGAAGGAGAAAAGCAGCCGGCCAGAAAATAGGTATACATATAAGTGTAAGATATGTTATATGCAAAGCAAGGCTTGCCACATCCGGTGCCGGAGAATACAATTTCAGAAAATGGTGTACAAACGGGAAAAAGGCCAGAGAAACAGCACCTAAAAGCACCATTGTATAAACCATGAGCTTCTTAATAATTTTGTTCAAATCCTCTTTTAATCCTGCTCCGGCATAATGCCCCACAACCGTAACAGCAACTATTGTTATTGCATTTCCGGGTATGTTCAGCAGTGAATTTGTAGAGCTTGCAATACTGTTTGCAGCAAGTGCCGAGGTTCCAAGGGATGCCACTATTGTCTGCACCAGAAGTTTTCCTCCGTTAAAGACAAGACTGTCTATCCCTGCCGGAAGTCCAATATATAAAACAGGCTTTAAGATTTTTGAAGTTATTCTAAATGAACTGCGAAAAACATCCAAATGATGTGACTTAAATAACGAAAATACCACGATAATTGCTCCGGTTAGTCTTGCGCAAATCAGGCCGATGCCGGCTCCCAGTACCCCGAAATCAAATACAAAAATCAACAGGGCCCCCACCATAAAATTAACCATATTTGATGCAACAACTGCAAACATTGATGCCCTGAAATTATTACTGGCCCTTGATATACCTGTACATACGTCAAAGAGTCCCAGTATCGGATACGATATAGCTGAACAAATCATATATGTTCTTGCCGCTGATTTAACGGCGTATTCGGCATCTCCAAAAAGAAAATTTATTATCTGGTTTCCGAATATGTAGAGACCAAGTCCTGCAATTGTGGACATTAAAAGAACAGCCGTAATTGCCTGAGCCGCAGTCTTTGAAGCATCTCCTCTGTTTGAAGCTCCCAAATGCTGTGCTATAGTAACTGTAGCACCTGTGGACACAGCAACAAAAAGATTCATAACTACAAAGTTTATAGAATCTACTATGCCCACTGCCGATACTGCAAATGCCCCTAATCCGCTTACCATCATAGTATTTACTACACCTATTGCCGTAGAAAGAAACTGTTCGGTAAGAGCAGGAAAAAAGAGGCGTAATAAATCCTTTTTTGTATACAAAGTGTTATCACGGCCTTCTGTATTGTAATTAATTTTCGACATTTTTCACATACATTCTACCCCTGAAAGCCATTATATGCAACTTTTGAATACCGGTATACAAACTTATATTGTGTAATTGAGTCATTATATTTAGTTATTGCTATCGTTACATCCAAAAGGCTGCCATTAATGGCAGCCCTCCGGTTTCAGCTCTTTGCTTAATTTTTTTATTGCTTTCTTTTCTATTCTTGATACGTAGGATCTGGAGATTCCCAACATTTTAGCTATTTCTCTCTGAGTTTTACTTGAGCCGTTAAGGAGTCCGTATCTTAATTCTAAGACTACCTTTTCCCTGTTTTTCAAAGTACCTTTCATTTTACTATACAGTTTTTTAACCTGCATTTTCAATTCAACTTCATCCACTACGGACTCGGAATCATTACTTATTAAGTCTATCAATGTTATTTCGTTGACTTCTTCATATTGTATACTTTTTAAACCCTATAAAAAAATTTGTTATGTAGAATGACTCTTTATGCTGTTAGTGAAAGAGATATCTATCTCACATTTAAAAATATTTGATAAAACTCTCTCCAGTTCTTTAATGCTTTTCTCGTTTTCTTCAGGTGTTATCTTTGGTGGGATAATCACTGCTATCGCCACTGAAATTCACCTCCACTATATACCTATTTTGAATTGTTTGTACATTATTCAATGATTATTTCATTGGTAGATACAAGTCTATATATTGTTTTAAGTGTATAAACTGGAAATAAGGATATTCAAACTTAAAAGAAGGGAATATGCTTAAATGATAGTTGATATCTACCTGAGGAAATCAAGATCTGATGAAGAGCTGGAAAAGACATTAGGAAATGGTGAAACCCTTGCCAGACATCGCAAAGCCCTATTAAGATATGCAAAAGAAAACGGGCTTACAATTTTAAATATCCATGAAGAACTTGTATCCGGAGAAGAATTATTTTTCAGGCCTGCAATGCTTGCTACATTAAAAGATGTAGAAGCCGGTGCCTGTGACGGTGTGCTTGTAATGGATATTCAAAGGCTCGGACGTGGTGACATGGAAGAGCAGGGGCTTATTCTAAAGGCCTTTAAAAAATCTAATACTAAAATAATCACACCCAAAAAAATTTACGACCTCAATGACGAATTTGATGAGGAATATAGTGAATTTGAAGCCTTTATGAGTCGTAAAGAATATAAAATGATTAACCGACGAATGCAGCGAGGCAGAATTAATTCGGTTGAAGAAGGAAATTATATTGCAACGAGACCTCCATATGGATATGATGTTTTAAGAATCGATAAAAACACCAGAACATTAACACCAAATTCACAACAAGCAGATGTTGTAAAAATGATATTTAACGGGTACGTAAATGAAAACATGGGCTGCAGTAAAATTGCCAACGAGCTTAACCAACTGGGTATAAAATCATATACAGGCGCCGAGTGGGAAAAATCCACCATAACTAATTTGATTAAAAACCCCATTTACATCGGGAAACTTGTCTGGAAGAAAAAATGCATTCGCAAGTCGAAAGAATCCGGAAAAAAGAGAGACACATATACCAGACCCGCTGACGAATGGATTGTATGCAATGGAAAGCATAAAGCAATAATAGAAGAATCAATATATCTAAAGGCTCAGGAAATTCTGGCTCAGAAATATCATGTACCCTATCAGCTTAAAAACCGTATTGCGAATCCTCTTGCAGGTATTGTTATTTGCGGCATTTGCGGCAGCAAAATGATTCAACGTCCTGTAGCAAACAAAGCCCCTAGAATTATGTGCCCCAAAAGCTGCGGCCAGAAAAGCAACAAGTTTATAACCGTAGAAAACTTATTGCTTGAGAGACTTGAAAGCTATTATTCCAACATGCTGCTCAGTGCAAAAAAAACATCCCAAATGAGAGAGCCAACAAAATCCTTACTAATTAAAAAAAATATAACATCGTTGGAAAATGAACTAAAAACACTGGAACAGCAAAAAGTTAAGGCCTTTGATTTATTGGAACAAGGCATATATGATATAGACACCTTTACGGAAAGAACAAACTATATCTCGGGAAAAATCACTCAAATAGACAATTCTATGTCAGAATCGGAAAGGCAATTACATGATATTGAACTGAAGCTTACAGCTAATCAGGATTATATCATTAAACTTAGAAGTGTTTTAGATGCCTATATAAAAATGGATTCTCCTTCGGATAAAAATCTGCTTATAAAATCAGTACTGGATAAAGTAGTATATAGCAAAGAACCCGATGCAGGAGCTGATGATTTTAAAATCGCATTGTATCCTAAAATACAGTGTCCTCCCTTTCATGCCATGGCACAAAACATTTAGGTAACATGGGCAGGATTTTTATAATGGTAATAAATGATATAAGGAGGCTGTTTCAAAAGAAATTCGATTCAACCCCTTATGTCATAGCAATTACTGAATATCAAACATCATCTTATTTACACTGCTTTCATTGTACGAAGAATATCAATTACCCTTGCAGTTGCTTCCTTCTCTGAAGCCATGATTTTAACAGTGACATAATCTCTGTCACCAATCAATTCTTTTGGGATATGGTATATCTTGGAAACTGTTTTATTCCAAGGAGTTTCTCCTATAACTTCCCGTGAAAGCAGAGTATCATTTATTAATATATCAAAACCCGCTTTACAGTCTGCCGGCATATAATTAATTTGCAGAAAAGAGTTCTCATGATTTCTAGCCTTTAAGTTATAACTGAACCAGCCCTTCTGTTTTGCAAATCTATAATGGAATCCATCCCTATCGCCTGACTCTGTATATTGGCCCTCAATACCATGGGACAGTTCATATTGGTCATTGCCAATCTGTATGCTGTCTATCTCTGCCGATTTGATGTCTTCAACTTTTTTCTTCTCATCAATGTATTTGTTCAGCTCATCTGAACCATCCTCCACAAGAAGCCAATATATTCCGTACCTCTGGCTATGCTGTCTGTAATGAGGGGTAAAAACCAGCCTTCCATCTTCGTCGGTACCATTTAGCCGGAACTCCAGTTTGCCCTCGGCTTTTTTAAGGTTCAATGCAATATCCTTTTTCCATTCATCAACGCTTTGATTCATAATAACTAAATAATCTTTTATTTCCACATGCTTGCTTGGAATTGTTACCATAACTCCGGTAGTTGACTCTTCCATTTCATCTGCCCCAAGTCCGGCGCTTAATACAACCGGCCCGTAAGTAAATGCAACTGCATTTGGATTATCGGGTAAAGTTGACAGTTGGGGTTCAATTTTAAAAATGATTTCAACAGTATCATTATCTTTCCAAGTGCGGTGAATTAGTGCATAACCTCTTTCTTCTGTGAATATGCTTAAATTATTATTTACATTGATTTTTACTCCCTTTGCCCAGGTAGGAATACGCATACATAATGTGAACTCTGCTCCTGTTTCTGCTTTGATTGTAAAACCAGCCCTGTCAGTACCGGGTATATCAGAATTCTGAGTAAGCTTTACCCCCTTTTCCTCCCAGTTTAACTCCGTGGAGTAATACATATTAACGTACAGCCTGTCTTCTTCATAAAAATAAATACTGTTATTTAATTTAGTGAAATTTTCCATACCTGTTCCGGTACAGCACCAAAAATGCTCGAAAGGTTTACCATAAACCTTGAAATAACCAGTTTCCATGGGTTGAAAGTACATAGTCATTCCTGTATCAGGGTTTTGTGAGGATAATATTGCATTGGTAAAGGTATTTTCATAAAAATCGGCATATTTTTTGTTCCCGGTAATTTTAAACAACTCTCTTGTCATTTTAAGCATATTATAGGTATTGCAGGTTTCACAATTAGTTGAAGTACGCTCTGCATCCAGAATACCAGGTTCGCCGAAATGTTCCCATTCACTGTTTCCTCCTGTAACATAGCTATGGTTATTTGTTACAATACTCCAGAACTCTTTACATGTATCAAGATAGAACTGTTCCTCTTCTCCAATAGCCAGATAACGGTTCAAAGCACCCAAAAATTTTGGTATTGTAGTATTTGCGTGCCTGTTGTTAAGTATATCTTTTCCGTCATGAATTTCCTTGAAAAGCTCTATTTCATCAAACATATGGGCAGCAGTACAGTGTTTTTCATTTCCTGATATCTTATAAAGTTCATACATGCAATCGTTCATACCACCGTATTCCACAGCCAAAACATTTGCATGTATTTCAGGTGTCCATTTGTCAGTTCTGCTAAATACCCATTCTCCCAGTCGGGAAACTATTTTTAGTGCTGTTTCAATTTTAGCGAGTTTATATACAGATATTAGCCCTGTAATTATTTTATGCATTGTATACCAAGGTACCCATATAGGTTTTCTGTTTTCAACCCTGTCAAAAAACTCCTCAGGAAATGCAGATAGATACCCACTTTCAAATTGACACAAAGAAAGCTCCTTCATCAAATATTGCAGCCGTTCATATATTTTGCTATCATTAGTAGCAGAATAAGCTTGTGCCAAAGCCGTCAGATAGTGCCCCATGGTGTGTCCTCTGATTTCTGTATTCTCCCATCCCCGGTAGTTTTCCGCTTTAGGTGTAAGGCCTTTTGTAATATAAAAGCAGGATAATAGTTTGTCGCAGTCGAAGGCTTCCAGATACTCTATTTCCTTTTTGAATGCATTTACCAAATAAGGATCAATCAGCTTCACCTGTGACATAGAAAATGATTTAATCGTAATAAGCGCCCCTTTAACAGTTTAATTGTACTTTAATTCAGTTTACCAATTAATATACTTAATTTAAATGGATTTTTCACAGAATAGGTGGTAAAAAGTCATCACGACTTAAGCTAGCGAGTTGCAACAAGGTATACAACATGAACATGTTATTTCATTACCCTCTTTATCAACACCTATAGGGTCTTGCAGTGAAACTTCATTCTGAATTTTCTTGGATGCTCTGATTTGCATTAGAATCTCATTTGCAATCCTTACACTCCGGCAACATTCTACCGTAGTTAAGCCAAACCTTCACCTGTCTGCCGTCCCATGCAATAAATTCAATTGCACTTTTTAAAAGCTCTCTTTTTTGCTTTATATCTATTAGATTCATAATGCAGTAACCGGGGTCTGACAACATTTGTATTATTTTTTCTTCGTTATGTTCTTCAAGGTCCGTTTGTTCCTGTACACCATCCAACTGTTTTATTTTGTTTGTGTATATATTGATATTTTTTGCTATATTCTCCATACGCTTTAATATCAAGGATTGTACCTTTTCGTCTGCCTGCTTGGCTGCAAGTTTAATAAGGTTCTTCATTTCTGTTTCTGCTGATGCGAGTTTTCCTCTTATTAGCTTTATTTCAGGATTTTTAGCAGCCTGTGTATTATAATTCAGAGTCAATAATAATCCGGGATTAACTGCCGGAGGATAGTCATTTATGATGCTGATAAGTCTTTCAAGTATTAAGGAATCCAATATATTACCGTTTATATTTGGAGCATCGCAGCGTGTTTTATTACTTTTTTCCTTTAATTCACAAATATAGTAATAAACTTTTTCCCCTTCCGAATCCAGCCTTGTCATGATTTTAGGCCTCATAAAGCTACCGCAGTTTTCACATTTTAGTATCCCCGACAGAAGTGCATTGGTACTTTTAACGTTCCTGTAAGCTTTGCTTTTGTTACGCTGCAACACTTCCTGAACTTCTATCCATTTACCTGAAGGTATGATTCCCGGGTGCATTCCTACGGCTATTATCCACTCCTTCGGCTCTCTGTACTTGTCACCGGATGTGTTTTTGCCCTGCCTTGTTTTGTTGTAGGCCATAAGCCCGTTAACACCGTTGAATTCCTTTATGTCAGAATATATTTCATACCCCTGCTCTGATAAATAGCGGTACAGAGCCCCATCAGCAATTGCATATACAGGATTTGTAAGTAAAAATCTCAGAGAGAACCTTGAAAAATCCACACCGTTTTTTGTTGTAAGTCTGTTTTCAAGAAGACTTTTTTCTACCTTGGTCAGTGATTTGAAAATAATAAATTTATCATAAATTTCTTTTACAAGTTCGGCTTCTTCAGGAATGACTTTAAGCCTGAAAATTCTTGTTTGTTTCAAAGACGAATCCTTTTTATTGAGCATTTCGGATTTATAACCGGTGGGGGTAACACCACCCAACCATCTTCCTGTTTTTGCAAGCTGCAGCATATTGTCTCTTATTCTTTCCGCAATAGTCTCTCTTTCCAACTGAGAAAAAACCGATGCTATATACATCATAGCCCTACCCATTGGTTTTGTTGTATCAAACTGTTCCTTAACAGAAATAAAGCTCACTTTATATTTTTCAAGTTCATTTATGAGCTGAGAAAAATCAGATACGTTTCTGCTTATACGATCCAACCTGTAGCAAATTACTATGTCGATTTTTTTGCTTCGTGCTTCCCGCATCATTTGCCTGAACTCCGGTCTGTTTGTATTTCCTCCCGAAAATCCTTCGTCTTCAAAAATTACAAAATCATTTTCTGTTAATCCAATATTGTTTATGGCATACTCTTTACACATTTGAATCTGATTTTCTATACTCTCTCCTCTCCCTGTAAACCTGCTTTTTCTGGAATAGATTGCAGCCCTCATAAATAAATCACCTGATTTCTTTTATTATTTTTCTAAAGATACTAGAAATTTGTTTATCAGGAATTTCTGAATTAATCAGATGTTTAATTATAAATTCACCATATGCTCTCCCTATTTCATTTTTCAGATACATTTCTTGTTCATTCTTCTCAGGAGTAAAAATAATAATTTCATATTCATTTTTATGCTTCCCCATTCTGAGAACTCCATGATTTAGTTGCTGTTTAACTATATGACAGTACTACTCGTACAAATGTGTTTAAGAGAATTCTTTTAATTACATAGTAATTATATATGAATTATATAAAAATATCATTGACTTTTTATTATTCACTTATTATAATCAATTCATACTATTTTTACCGGATTTCTATGGATTATTAAGGAGAGAGCATATAATGGATTTTAGATATCATCATGCAAAATTTGATCATTCAGAAAATCATCATCATAATGATTCCGGCTGCAACGATTATGCAACTGCCGTAGCTGAATACCGAAAGAGTTTTGCTTCTAAAAAGGACGTTCTTGAACAAACACCAGACCCTGCTGTAAAAGCTATGCTTTTATATATGGAGGAAAAAGGGTGTGAGACTGTTTTTGACAGGTTTGATGCTCAAAAGCCCCAGTGTAGCTTTGGCCTTGCAGGAGTTTGCTGCAAAATATGCAACATGGGGCCGTGTAAAATCACCAAAAAGAGTCCCAAAGGGGTCTGTGGAGCTGATGCTGATGTAATTGTAGCAAGAAATCTTCTAAGAAGTGTAGCTGCAGGCGCCGCAGAACACGGCGGAAGAGGCCGTGAAAGTATGCTGGCTTTGAAGTACGCCTCTGAAGGTTTAATCAATATTTCTATTGAGGGAGAAAGTAAAGTATTAGCCACCGCCAAAGCATTCGGTATTGACACTGAAAATAAAAGCATTAAGGAACTTGCCGGACTAATTGCGGATATTCTTCTGGAGGATTTGTCCAGAACTCTTCCGGGCCCACACCGTACTCTCAATGCATTTGCTGCAAAGGAACGAATTAAAGTATGGAGTGAACTTGATATTCTTCCTATCAGTCCTTACCACGAAGTCTTTGAGAGTCTTAACAGAACAGGTACGGGTAATGACAGTGATTGGAATAATATAATGAAACAAATGCTGCGTACAGGTATAGCCTTTGCATGGTCCTGTGTTCTGGGCTCCTCCATTGCTATGGACAGCCTGTTCGGACTGCCTGTAAGAAGTACTTCAAAAGTTAATATAGGTGCTTTGGAAAAAGGCTATGTTAATATTGCAATTCATGGTCACTCTCCGATTTTGGTAAGTGAAATTGTAAAGCTTGGTAATTCAGATGAGTTTCAAGAGCTTGCAAAACAAAACGGTGCTTTGGGAATCAAGTTTTACGGCATTTGCTGTTCAGGACTTTCTGCAATGTACAGGTATGGAGGGGTTATTCCCCTTTCTAATGCTATCGGGGCTGAACTTGTTCTGGGAACAGGGGCCTTGGATTTATGGGTAGCTGATGTTCAGGATGTTTTTCCTTCCATCATGGAGGTTGCACGATGTTTTAAAACAACTGTTGTTACCACAAATGACTCTGCAAGATTGCCCGGCGCAGAGCATTACGGTTTTGACCATCACCACTCTAATATGAATCAGACTGCTGAACTTGCAGCAAAGATTCTGAACAGAGCTATTGAAAGCTTTACCCAGAGAAGAGAGGTTCCTGTTTATATTCCGCCGTATGAAATTGAAGCAGAAGTAGGTTTTTCCGTTGAATATATCAATAAACATTTCGGAAGCGTAAAGCCTATTGCAGAAGCGCTGAAAAGAGGAGAAATTCTCGGTATTGTTAATCTTGTTGGCTGCAATAATCCACGTATTGTATATGAAAAAGCTATTGTTGAGCTTACGGACATTCTTCTGGAGAATAATGTTCTGGTTCTGACTAACGGGTGTGCTTCCTTTCCTCTTATGAAACTCGGGTACTGCTCTGCTTCGGCATTGGAGCGCACAGGGGACAGCTTGAAAGGATTTTTAAAGGAGCTTCCCCCCGTATGGCATATGGGAGAATGTTTGGATAATGCAAGAGCATCCGCACTTTTTAAGGCTGTAGCTGAGACTTCGGATATTTACATCAAAGATATGCCCTATGCTTTTGCCAGTCCCGAATGGTCTAACGAAAAAGGAATCTGTGCGGCTCTTAGTTTCAGATTGCTGGGGATTGATTCTTACCATTGTGTATATGCACCCACTCAAGGCTCAGATAATGTTACAGAATTTATGAGTAATGGAACCAAAGACATTTTGGGTTCAAAAATGATTGTCAATGTTAATCACACAGAATTGGCACATGAGATTGTCAATAACCTCAAGCAGCAGAGAAAAGCTCTGGGATGGGATTAAAATGATTATATGGAGGAATAACTATGAAATTTAAAAAGTTTATTGCAGCAGCTTTAGTTTTTGGACTAATTGCAGGTACTGCAGCCTGTGGAAAATCTGCAGCAGATGTAAAAGCCGTTAAAATCGCCTACCTTCCTATTACTCACGCACTTCCTGTGTTTGTAGAAAATGAATTAACGGATAAAGCCGGGCAAAAATATAAAATTGATCTGGTCAAGTACGGTTCATGGCCTGAATTGATGGACGCCCTGAACACAGGGCATGTTGACGGGGCTTCGGTGCTTATAGAGCTTGCCATGAAAGCAAAAGAGCAGGGTGTTGGCGTTAAAGCGGTAGCACTGGGACATAAGGACGGTAACGTTGTAGTTGTATCCAAAAATATTAATAATGTGACGGATTTAAAAGGAAAGAAATTTGCCATTCCCCATAGACAATCTTCTCATAATATCCTTTTGGGACAAATGCTTAAAAATGCCGGACTATCTTACAAGGATGTAAATATTGTTGAACTTCCTCCTCCGGAAATGCCTGCGGCTCTCGCTCAAGGCCAAATAGCGGGATATAGTGTTGCAGAGCCCTTTGGTGCAAAGTCCGTGGCTCTGAACACAGGAAAAGTACTTTTTGAATCCAATGAACTGTGGAAGGATTCAATATGCTGCTCTTTGGTTTTATCCGACAAGTTTATCAGCAGCAACAAAGCTTTAGCAAAAAATGTGGTATCAGGTTATAGTGAAGCAGGTGAATACATCGGTTCTCACAAGGATGAGGCAAATACTATTGCCAAGAAGTATCTAAAGCTTGACGACAAGGTTCTGGATTTGTCAATGAAATGGATTTCATACAACGACCTTAAAATTACCAGAGAAGCATATGACAGCCTTACTTCCAAGATCAAAGAATTCGGGATATCCTCAAATCCTCCGGCATATGACGATTTTGTAGATTCCAGCCTTTTAGAAAAATAAAAATGGAGAATAATTCATGAAGAAACTGATTCATATTTTAGTATCATTCACAATATTATTGCTTTTATGGCAGGGAGCCGTGTCTTTGGGGCACTGGAATCAAGCTCTGCTGCCCTCTCCTGTTGATGTTGGAAGGGGATTTGGAGAGCTTATTTCGGAAGGAACTCTTTTTACGGGTGTAAAGGCCAGTATGTACAGATTTTTTATAGGCTATCTTCTGGCTGCCTTTGCAGGAATTACACTGGGTCTTGTTCTGGGTTGGTTCAGAAATGCGTGGAGCTTTGTTAATCCAGTTGTCCAATTGGTAAGACCTATTTCACCCATAGCATGGTTTCCTTTTATTGTACTTCTTTTTGGAATAGGTGACCTTCCTGCCATTATTATTATTTTCATTGCAGCATTTTTCCCCGTACTTTTAACCACTGTAAATGCTGTAGGAAAGGTTGACCAAACCTATATTAAGGTTGCAAAGAATTTTGGCATCGGCCAACCTCATTTATTGACTAAAATAATTCTCCCTTCCGCTTTTCCCGTTATTGCATCCGGTCTACATATAGCTTTAGGTACAGCCTGGGTGTTTCTGGTGGCAGGTGAAATGGTAGGAGCTCAGACAGGATTAGGTTTTATGATTATTGATGCAAGAAACAATCTAAGGGCAGATTTATTACTTGCAGGAATATTATCCATCGGGCTTATAGGACTTGTTTTGGACAGTTTTATAGGTTTTGCAGAGAAGCAGCTCTTGAAAAGATGGGGAATTATTGGAGGTAACAATGTTCATTGATATTAAGGATGTTTCAAAGGAATATTTTCAAAATAATTCAACTTTTAAAGCCTTGGACCACGTATCCTTGCAAATTGAAAAAGGAGAGTTTATATGCCTCCTTGGCCCAAGCGGTTGCGGTAAGACTACACTTCTGAACTCCGTTGCAGGCTTTGAAAAGGTTAACAGCGGAAGTATTGAAATAGACGGCAAACAGGTCTTGGAGCCTTGCATCAGCAATGTAACCATTTTTCAGAACTATGGTCTTCTGCCTTGGAGGTCGGTGCAAAAAAATGTAGAATTGGGTTTGGAAAGTAAAAAGCTATCAAAAAAAGACAGACATGATATCGCCAGTAAATACATTGATTTGGTAGGACTCTCGAAATTCAGCAAAAGTCACCCCTCCCAGTTATCAGGCGGTATGCAGCAGCGTGTTGCAATAGCCCGTGCTCTGGCTGTTGACCCTGAAATTATTTTTATGGATGAGCCTTTCGGTGCTTTGGATGCATTAACAAGACTTAAAATGCAGGATGAAATCTCAAATATCTGGGAACAGCAAAAAAAGACCATTATTTTTGTTACTCATGATATTGAAGAAGCTGTATTTCTTGCTGACAGGATTGTTATTATGACGCCTAATCCCGGCAAAATTAAGTCAATTGTCAGTGTTCCGTTGGCGAGAAAACGTGACAGAACCAGTCATGATTTTCTGAAAATCCGTGACAGGGTATTCTCCGAATTTAATATGAAAGACCCTGATAAGACAGAGTACTATATTTAACATATATAAAATGTTTCCGTTGTGTGAGAATAGCATTTTCTATGCACCTGGCAGCATATGTAGCAAGACGGGTTCCTTTATCCATGTTGAATGTAGATATTGCCTTAATTAGGCCAATAGTACCTATTGATATAAGATCATCACTGTCGCTGCCGCACGAACCGTATTTTTTTACAATGTGTGCAACAAGTCTCAAGTTTCTTTCTATAAGAATATTTCTTGCATCCTCACTACCATTTTTGTATGCCTCAACATAGTATTGTTCCTCCTCCGGTTTTAATGGCTGGGGGAAGGAATTCACATTTGATACGTAGCCAATCATTACAAAAAAATTGCTTAATACATCAAAGATAGTTGAAAATAGTATATCTATCAAGCAAGGCACCCCCTATGATAATGAAGTAATTAACACCTCAAAAATAGTGTACCTTTCCATTCTATGATAAAATAAAAAAATAATGCGTGTCCAAATATAAATATTTTAATATTTTATTGTAAATCTGCCAGCACATTGGTATTTTCTTCTATAGAATACATTAAACCATCCTTGTTAATACAAACTTTTTGCTCCGCAATCTTTATCCCTTGGTTAAGGGCTTCAACTTTAACAATAATTTTATCAGTTTTTAAACTTGTATCATATCCGGTCAAGGGACTCCAGTATATAGGCGTATTCGCCGGAACTGTCAGTGTCTTTCCTCGATTTTCGGAACTAATGTCTCTCATTAGTGTACCCTCCGTGGCTGTATATCTTATATTATCTGCTTTCCCTTCATAGGCAGACATGATTTTCAAACCAAATATACTTGACATGGCAGGAGAGTATTTTTTCATTGAATGTACAATAATATTGTCATTATTCAATGTAATTGCAAAGCTGCCAAACTTGTTTTTATCCTTTGAATATTCTTTCAAATCTTCATTATAATCTTTTTGTACTTCTTTTCTGGTAAATCCGTACTCAGCCGTCCCTTTTATTGTGCGACAGCTAAATGTTAGCATGTCCAGATTTTCTATAAGACAAAACATCATTGCTGCGTTTCTTTTAAAAGCAAGTTTTAATCGTTCTTCGTTTTCTATTTTTGCCTTTTGGAAATCCCCATTAGCCACATTTTGAAAATCATAGTTGACTGTTACTCCGTAAGGAGTTTTATCAGTTTGAAGTGATACTTTTTCTATGTAGTTATTAAACTGCAGGTTTCCGACAATATGTAAAACCTTGCTGTTGTTTCCCACATAAGGAGTTTTGTTTTCAAATAAGTAATCTGCATTATAGACTTGCCCTTTTGCGTTTATCTTTGCACTATTATCAAAAGCTCCGGGAGTATTCCCCTTGGTAGCAAATACCAAAATAATTACTAAAGCAAAAACACATGTAATAGATACAAGTACTGTCACAACTTTTCTTGAAGGCTTATTCAAAACAGATTCCTCCTCATAAGAACTGGTTATTTTATCTTAAATATTACACTTGTAAGATATTTCCTGTCAAGAAAATACTTAAACCTAATACATAAATTCATTTTATTCGATATTATGTAACCCATACCATTGTATCTTCATATTCTATAAATAGAGAAAGTTATTCGTTTTATTTGAAAGGAGAAGAATAATGGGTGACTTGGTAAATGAATACGGTTATCAGGAAAGAGACAAAAGTCCTATAAAACCCTTTAATCCTGCTAAGATAGCTATCGCTATGGCCTATGTGCCTGATCAGGTATGGGAAAGGCCTTATGATGTAAATGAAGGATTAGACAGAGGTACTCTTTTCCCGGCTTTGGATAAGCCTTTCTTGGGAGGGGGAAACAGGAATGAATACTAACACCGGTGTTGGCGGTATGGGTAATATGGCAGGTAAAGACAATATGGGTGGTATGGACCATATGGGTGGTATGGACCATATGGGTGGTATGGACCATATGGGTGGCATGAACAATATGGGTGGCATGAACAATATGGGTGGCATGAACAATATGGGTGGCATGAATGATTGCGGCGGTATGGGAAACATGGGCATGACCAGCAAATCAAAGCCTATGAATGAACGTGAAGCACTGCTTTGGAAGGTTCAGGCTTATGAATTTGCCTGTGTCGAAGTAGGTTTGTTTCTCAATACCCATCCCACCGATAAAACAGCACTGGCATACTTTAAACAGTACCGTGAAATGAAGAATAAGCTGGAGTCTGAATTTACAAAGAGGTTTGGCCCTCTGACTGCCACTCACATGGATAACGATTTATCAACATGGAGATGGATTGAGAATCCATGGCCATGGGAAATAGGACGGGAGGTTTAATATACATGTGGATTTATGAAAAGAAATTGCAATATCCTGTTAAAATAGCCAGACCAAATGCAGCTCTTGCAAAAGTTATAATAACACAACTCGGCGGGCCGGATTTTATGTTTTTTTAATTAATTTGATTCATTAAAAGTATATTCAAATTCAAGAAAGCAATTATCATATATATATATCTTGTTTATTAATTTTCTAATTATTTCATATTGAAAATCCGAATCCGCATTATGTAAATTGAATATAATAGCCTTTACCTTGTTTATCAGCTCTAAGGAACTTGATTTTACAGGTATGGTGTTTATTTTTTCAATTCTGCCCTCCAGTGAAAGCTTTTCACGCCGAAGCTCCTCCAACCGTGTTTTGTATTCATCTATTGTAATTACTTCTTCCTCGTATGCCGCCTGTTGTCTTCTTATTGCATTTGCAACTGCTTCAAGCTTGTCTTGAAGTCGCTGATGCTCAATTTTTTCTCTTGTAAACCCTTTTTCGTAAAGGAACTGTTTCTTATTAATTCTTTCATCCAATTTGTCATAGGACAAAAGAATTTCCTTTACCTTTTCAATTACCTTTTTTTCAAGAATATCCATGTGGTAATTTGCTTTACTGTTACCACATAGCCCTGATGTCTTTCTATCAAAGTAATAATAATAGTAGTCCTCCGGCGTTCTTTCTGACTTGTTTTTCAACTTTGCCTCCTTTTTAGGAAATTTTCCCCCGTATAATTTACTGCCGCAGGAACCGCAGTAAACAAGCCCTGATAAAAGGTACTTCTTGGTACAGCTCCATTCCTTTTGGTCTTTTTGTTTTTTATCTTGAATTATTCGTTGAATTCTATCAAATTTTTCTTTTGTAATAAGGGGCTGATGAGTATTCTCCCGTACAATCCATTGTTCACGCGGTCTTACCATTCTTTTTGCCTTTCCTGTATCGTCCCGCACTGTCAGAGTTACGTTATACATGGTTATACCAAGGTATACGGGGTTTGTCAGAATTGCATATATGGAATTGGTACTCCAACTGGCATTTCCTCTGTTTGTCCTTATTCCTTTTGAGCTAAGATATTTGCATATTTTAAGCCTGCCCCAGCCTTCAAGAAATTTATCAACTATTATTTTGTATACCTCTGCTGTTGAAGGATTAATAATAATATGCTGTCCGTCAGAAGACAGCTTGTACCCAAAAGCCGGTATCGGTACATTGGTTTTACCTTCTCGTGCTTTTATCATCTGTGTTATTTTAACTCTTGAACCGGTTACTTTTCTCTCCTTTTGCGCAAGTCCCGCATGTATTATCAAAAGAAACTCATCATCGTCAGTCCTGCTGTCATAACCTTCCTTTATTGAAATAAAAAAAGCTCCTTGATTTGCAAGGCTCCTTTTAAGTTCAATTATGTCAAGTATGTCACGTGAGGTTCGGGATATTTCCTTTGAAACAATTCCTTTTATTTTCCCGGAGGAAATATCGTTTTTCATCTTTACCATTTCCTGCCTCTGATAACTGTACGCACCGGTTTTCATGTCTATGTAAAAATCTATTATTTTATAGCCATTAACACTTGCCCATTCTAATATATATTTTTTTTGATTTTCTATTGAAGTTATTTGACTGTCTTTTTTAGTTGATATTCGTATGTATCCTCCTACTTCCAAGCCGACTTCCCCTATGGAATTTTTGATATCATTATACTGTTCAAATCTATTTGCCGTAACCAGAGGAGGAATATACTCCATTTTCTTTTTCACCCCTTGAATCTATTGTTTTTTCTTCCAAGGCTCTTTTTATAAGAATTTCGATAACTTCATCAAGTATTTCCTTTTTGGTCATAAACTCACCCCATATATATAATATGGGGGTAAAGCTCTTTTGTGAATAAAGCTATTCATGCAAAAAAGCTCTGAAGCGATTTAAGCGCTTCAGAGCTTTTTAAGATGCTTATATTACCAGTCAATTGAATCTACATACATTGTAAAGTTGCCTTCTGCAGATGTTTCAACCTGAATACCAAACTGATGCTGAGTTAAACTAACATCTGTAGTAAGAGGAAGTGTAACTGTAAATTCATTCCAGTCACCTTTCTTTACCATGTCGTAGCCCTTCCATGATGAATTCCATTCCATTGCTGTCCAATCAGCGTTATGTGGCATTACATACGGCTGAATAGATTTTATTGGAGCTCCTTCCGGAATCCAAACTCTGAAGGTCATTGTTTGTCCGGGTTTTAAAACAGGTACGCTGCTGTTTATTTCAGCATCTACTTTACCGTCTTTTGAACCCACAGCTTCCCATTTAAGGGACTTGTTTCCCTGGAAAGCCTTCTCAGAGGTAACTGATAATTTTGTTGTAGTGCTTTCATTTGTTGTAAAACCGTGTAATTCTCCATCTTCAAAGTTAACGTCAGCATTATCCCCTGTAGCTGAAGTTATTGTAACTGTATCTGTCACTGAATTTGACAGACCTTTTTCATCTATTGCCGTTAATTTGACTGTATATGTTCCGGGAGCTTTGTACTTATGGACAATTGTTGAGCCGGAACCTTCTTTACCGTCACCGAAATCCCAAGAATAAATATGAACTTTTCCATCAGGGTCAGTTGAAGCTGTCGCATCGAAATTTATATTATCTCCGGTAAATGCTTCTTTTGGTGATACTGTAAAAGCTGCTACCGGTGGTTTGTTTTCTGTTATTGTTGTGTATGGTAGTGTTTGTATTTTTCCAAGTAAGTATTGTTTTAGTAATCCATAGTCAACTGCGTCAACAGCATTATCAAGGTTTAAATCACATGCTTTATCATAACTAGAATCGGGGTTTAACAATATTTTCTTAAATTGTGCATAATCTATAGAATCTATAGCTCCATCTTTATTAACATCACCGTAAACTACAGCAGAGTTACTTGAATCAAGCACTATGTGGCATACGGTTAATGCAGGTATTGTATAAGTTAATTTGTTGGCGTTAATAGCATTTATTGAATCTTTTTCTGTTATGTTTGCGCTGCTTCTGTCAAAGGACCATACTCTTCCTGATGTATACTGTTTGTCACCGTTTATGCCAAAGTTAACTGTCATAGGACTATCATAATTTTTATTTATTAAGATTACATGCAATTTTGAATCGTCTTTTGAGTCAACAGAAGCATATACTGAAGTATTTTCTACGTCAGAAGTTTCTGCTTTTACCTTTGTATCTCCATATTTTGAACCATTACCATCATAGTTTGTATACATGTTTACACCAGCTGCTGTGTAAGTTCCTCCACCCCAAACTGTTGCAAGGTAAACACCGTATTTGCCGAATACACCCAATACATCAGCTTCAGCTATACCACCAGTTATATGATCATCTGCTCCATAGGAGTATTCTGTGAAAGCAAGCTTTGTTCCCGGATTGTATTTGTCTATGGACTCTTGTACTTTTGGTATTAAAGGAAGTCCAAAACTGCAATACTGTGCTATCCAACTGTCCTCTTTATATGTAGGATCCCATAATGTTCTCGCTGCCTGCAGACGAGCTTTGTTACACAATATGTTTGTCGGGTCTTCGCCAAAACATATTCTTTGTTCTCCACCCTTTGCCTCTGGATACCAGTGAAGATCAAGAGCATCTACTAAACGTGTTCCTGCTTCAGTAGAAGCCTTTTTCATGCTGTCCAGATAATAATCAAGGAACCATGTGTAATCGCCCTTTAAACTCTTCCAATCAGTTGCAGACTGGAATTCATTGTATGCTGCAAATCCGTATGCCACAAGTCCAAAGGTTTCTGCACTTGGGTCCACACCTTTTACAGCTTTTGCAAGGTTGATATTCTTATCAACCACTTCTGCACAAGTTGGCTGTTTAGGGTGAATTCTTGGGTGTGTGCTCGGCCATAGAGCAGGCTCATTGTCAATAGCGTAGCCTTTTATTCCTGTTGCTGTAGAGGCAGCTCCGTATTTATTTACAAGGAAGTTTACCAACTCATCCATGTATACATAATTGTCAGTCGTATCCGGAGTAAGTGATAAAGGCCCATCCTTTTTGAATTTTACCTCTTTCCATCTTGCTGAAGGTGCTACTTCATCTTCTGCTACAGTTCCATTTGCATCAGCAGCAACATATCCTGCTGCCTGCAAGGTTACCAATGAATATGGTTCGCCTGCTGCAAGGTTTTTATCCTGAAAATCAGTTATTGCTACTCCCGGTTCACCCCATTTTTCTTGTGGAATTTTGGGGTTTGTCAACATATAAGTGTCGCTGGACTGTTGCCAGTCGCTACCTGCGTTGGAGAAGTTATTTTCCCAGTTGTAACCTGTTGTTCTGTTTCCGCCAAATCTTTTTGAAGTTAATTTAGCATTATTGAACTCCCAGTTTCCTCCATAAATATATGGGCTGATTGCAGTTCTCTCAGCAGTTGTGTCTATACTTACATTTATCGCTTCACTGGCAGCTACGGAAGAGAAGCTTGCCGGAATCATGGTTGTAAAAAGCAATGCAGATCCAGCAAGTAATGCCCCAACCTTTCTCATTTTTGATACTTTCGTCATTTAACTCAAGTCTCCTTTTATGTTTTTTACTCATCGGCAGACATTGGGGTAAATGGTTAACACTAAAATCCCCCTTTCTTTTCGAATTCTACCCCTAATATTGCAAATGATAATTTAATTCTTGTTTTTAACATATTTTTAATATGTTGTAACTTAAATTATATCATAAATTAAAGTAATATATTGTTAAAATTTCTTCTTATTTGCATCATTGTGTTAATAGGGTGAATTTGTAAAAACATGAAATCCGGCGGGCCTGATGGAGAACTTGCTGCATCCCTCCGTTATCTTAATCAGAGATATACTATGCCCTATGAGCAGGCAAAAGAGATATTGTATAAGTGTATATAGGTTTTTATTCCTTGGCTCTAAAATAGAAAACATCATCAAAGGACTTATCAAGCATATTCCAATCAATATATATATCTTTTACTTCGTTTCCTTTTTCATCTTTTACGGTATATGCCTCAATTTTATTAATAACTCTTTTAAGCAATGCATTATTTAAATTATTAACGTCAACTTTATTAATGAAATCAACATAGTTATTATATTTTCTTTTTACTTCATTTCTTGCATGGTCTATTCTTTTAATCTTAGCAAGCTCGGTGTCTATCATTTTTTTATTGTTTTGCAACTCATCGTTTTGCTGCTTATACTGCTCTTCGTCAATAATGCTTTTTGAAAATAGCTTTAAATTTGCTGATACTTCTGCTTTAATCTCGTCCAGCCGTGTCTGAAGCTCCATAATTTTCTCTGCTACTTCCTCGCTGCTGAAAAAAGACTGCATATATTCGCTAAACATTTTATCAAGAGAACCCTTGTTTTCTCTGAGTTTTTCTATTTCTTTTTTTACTCTTTCAATAAGCACATCCTCATGCCATGAATTTCTGTACTGGCATATGTCATTGTGATACTTATCATGTTGGGTACAGACCCATTCAACTCCGAATTTTCTTGTTCCGTCTTTACGCTTCCAACCCCACAATTTTTTTCTTCTCATTGCTATTCCGCAATTTCTACAGTAAAGGAGATTACTGAAAATATTCGCATTACTGGGTCTTGATGCCGTAATATACATCTCTTTTCTTTTAGTGTACTCTCTTTGTGCTTCCTGAAAGGTTTCATCCGATATTATTCTCAGCTCTTCTATTTGATTTATTATCCATTCGTCTTCTGATACCGGCTTTCTACTTTTATAAACTTGTCCATCATGGACAAATCTGTCCAAATTAATATCAGTATTAATTTGTCTATGTGTTATTTGTTTTCCTGTATATATTGAATTTGTTATGATACCAAAAATCTGTGAGGTAGACCATCCTCTCCCCTTCTGTGTAGGTATCTTTTCACCATTCAGATATTTTACTATTTTGGTGCTTCCCCAGCCTTCCAAATATAAGTTGAATATATTTTTTACGACATCCAACTGCTCTTGTACAGGCTCCAGATAACCCTTATTATTTTTATATCCGTAGGGCAAAGCACTTGTAAATTTACCTGCCTCCTGAGCTTTCCTTATTCCGAATTGAATTGCAATACTTTTCGCCCTACTCTCTTCTTGCGCCATAACGAATAATATATTAATTGTAGCTTCATTTGCCGGATTCAAGCTGTCAAGCCATCCATCCTCAAATATTACTTTAATTCCCATTACTTTGAGTTTCTTGAGAATTCCTGCACCATCCTCCACGTTTCTGGCCCAACGCTGTACATTCTTTACAAGAATAGCGTCAAACTCTTTTCTGTATGCACATTCGAGCATATAGTTAAAAGCTCCCCTATTTTTGAGCTTTGTTCCGGAAATTCCTTCGTCTGCAAAAATGGAAGGTATATATTTAACAACCTCATTTTTCTTATCTTTGGAATAATACATCCCACATTCTGCTCTGGTAAAGCCATTCTTATTAAACAATTCCGTATAATGCTTTATCTGATTTTCCAAACTATTCATCTGCTCTTTACTGTCAGAACTTACTCTGCAATATGCAACACATCTCATTTATAATTTTCTCCAATATCAATAAATATACCTCAATGATTGCAGACAATTCCTTCCCATCTATCATATAAATCTTTTGGAATTGGTTTTAAGCCATATTCATAAATAAGTATGTCATTTACACTCATGTCCAGTAATTCTGATAATTGCTTATCAGATATTTTTGTATCCCTGATTCTCAATAAATACAGCTGTCGCCCAGTCCTCACTTAATTCGCCCCCCTATACCTACATGATATTCAAAAGAAAGAATCTGGTTCTTTGTCTATGTTCTTTTTCTTAACAGATGTACTTGAACAACTTTATTTTAACTGTTAGGTGGTTTATTGTATCGCATGACTCATTTCTCTTACAAGAAACTCTCCTAATGCCCAGCACTTAGCGTAATGTAACTATGCCAAACTTTTAAGCTTAGGGATTATTGCTGTATCTTTGATTGAGAAAGGGTCACCTTGTTTCCTCACAGTTTGCTATGCGGAATAAATCAAATTATGTGCTAATTGCAATAAATTAAATATACCAAATATATACTTTTATAGTATATATTGACATGTATTTTGTGGAAGTTTATAATATAATTGTATTATATTACTTAATTAGTCTATAAAAGGTTATTTGCTTATGACGATTTCTATTTTTGGCAAAAGATAATAGGTAAACAAAAGGGAGGGTGATTTTAATGGAGTCATTAGAATGCTTGGAAGAAACCTACTATACATACAATATAAGATTTGGAAATAATTCATTTAAATATTTTCTATATAACAACGAGCTAAATGACTGTACAAGACTTTTAAATGAGTTAACCGATATTGAATCATTTGTAATAATAGCTGATAAAAATGTAGCAGATATATGCGGACAAAGCTTGGTTGAGCAAATAAGTAAAGAATACAAGTGTGATTTAATTTTGTTTGAATGTACAGAGAAAAATAAAAGTCTTGATGGGTTACAACAGCTAATTGAAAAAGTACTATTATTAAAAGCAACAAGGCGGACATGCATAATCGGTCTTGGTGGCGGAATCTGTGGCAATATCTCAGGAATGGTAGCATCATTGCTATTTAGAGGGTTAAAGTTTGTACATATTCCAACAACACTAATGGCTATACTTGATTCTGTCTTATCATTAAAGCAGGCAATAAATTCAAAATTAGGTAAGAATCTAATTGGTACTTTTTATACTCCTGATATGGTAATTACAAGTACTCAATTTTTAAGTACATTACCTAATAAGGAAGTAATCTCCGGTTTATGTGAAGTTATCAAAAATTCTCTTACTATTTTACCTGAAACTATAACACGTTTATTAGATATGTTGAATTCAGAGTGTATTTACTCATGGCAGGACTATCGCTACTTTATAGATATGTCTATTCAAGCAAAAGAACAAGTAATGAAAAACGATCCTTTTGAAATAAATGAGGGACTGATACTGGAATATGGACATACAATAGGACATGCTATAGAGTTAGCCGATGCCAGAGGGATATCTCACGGTGAAGCTGTAGGTTTAGGTATGCTGTGTGCAGCAAGAATATCACACACACTGGGTTATTTATCTGAACAAGAAGTTTATTTACATAAAGAGCTTTTAGAGAAGGCAGGAGCTCCTACTATAATACCTGCCCACATAGATTCCGACACTATTATGTCCATAATGAAATTCGATAACAAAAGGGGTTATATCAGTAATATGCCAGACACCGTGCAACTATTGCTTTTAGGCAGCATAGGCAAGCCACTAAAAAATCAAAATGGTGCTTTGATTACTTTAGTACCGGAGGAAATTGTAATACAGGAAATCAAAAAGATGTACAGGTAATACTAATGAGGTATCCATTTCGGAACTCTATACTAAACTTTGTCATAAAAAGTGCATCCCATTGTTAGATTAACATTCATCTAATAATGGGGTGCACTTCACATCCAAGGCGTGGCTTTTATTTATAGTTTAATTGCTAACTGTTACATTACATATATATGTAACAACATTACCCGATGTTTTTGATAGAACCCGTCTTCTACCTCCATCTCGCACTTTCCTGTTTTGTAGAGCATTATCAGTGTATCCAGCTTCTGATGGGCATTTATATTTTTCTATATCTGATTCCCATGAACACACTTTTTTAGAAGTCCACTTGCACTGCTTTTTGTATCTTTCAAACAGTTCAAATCTCCAAAAACAAAAAAGTAATCTATACCTGACCTATTGCTAAGCAATGTAATATTTTTTTGTTACGTCAAGTTGGCTAAAATTTTATATGATTTGCTATTTTATTTTTTTGTTGTTTCTTTTAAAAATATCTGTTTAAACTCATTTTTCATGGATACAACATTCCAGCCATTGGATTTGGCCTCCTTATCCCATTGTGCTCTCTGATTTACATTATAGTCATATTCACGTTTATTGTCATCATGGCATAACAGGAAGGAAATACTTTTATACTTATTGGACTTTGCGTAATTCAGCATGGAAAAGTCCCCGTCTGTATTTCCAAAAGCCAAAATTGGTTTTTGACCTATTTGATGATAAATGTTATATACTTTTCCAAGCTTCAAGTCTTTTTGAGAAAAAGTCCCCTGTCTTATCAAATTGTCATCATGTGCATAAATATATTGATTGTCTGACGGGTCTGTCTGATTTAAAGGCTTCAGGACAATATCCGAACCTATTTCATGGGATCTCGGAATATTCGGTATACTTTCCCTGCATGCACCCCAGACCGACCCCCGTTCGGAGCCTGACACAATGTATATCTGAAACTTATTCAGCATCAGATAGTCTATTAGTTCAAGCATAGGCTTGTAAAATGTATCTTTGTATTGAAGATTGGTAAACTCAATTTTATTGGTACTCATGAATTTTTGAACATAATTTACATAATCTTCTTCCGACATATTCAAGAACGCCTGACTTGTAACATCATCAATTAGTTGACCCGTTTCACCTGGCTCCGGGCTTTGTTTCAGATCCTTATTTAGTTTTTCAACTTCTGCAACCAGACCTTTCCTGTCCTTCATATCATTCATTATCTTGTATTCCGCCGAAGCAAGCTCTATCCAAAGAGGCTGTTCACATGCAATTGTGCCATCCATATCAAAGGTGGCAATTCTATCCTCCTCCGGAACGAAATTCTTACTGTTTCTGTCAGTGATTTCTTTGACAAAGGTAATGATTTTTTGCTTGTTCGGCGAATTGTCCGCCCATGCGTCAAGGCTTTTTGATGCACTGTTCATACCGCAGGAATTCAGTGACAGTATTAATATGGACACAAGTAATGCAGATGTCAGTGACTTAATATACTTATTCATCATAGGGACCTCCCTTACTCTTCTAATATTCTGAGTATATAGCTTTTTTGCTGGTCGAGGCTCATGGAAACAAACGGTGCCTGCCATCCCCCGACTCTGACATTGACATGTTTGTACTGTTCCAATTTCTCATAAGCCGCTTTTGATGCTTCCTTATCTGAAGAGTTGCTTGCCGTAACCGATAGTTCATATATTTTCTGGTACTCCTCCTTGTCGCCTATGGCAAGTGTCATCATATTACCATCACTTTCAATGAATTTATTAATAATCCCTGCAATATGCTCCACGTTATTTGCCTTGTAATCGATGCACAAGTCAGTTATGGCTCCTGCCGCAAGTTTGTTCAGGTTCAATGCTTTTAGTGACTCAAGAATATGAGCCGTGGGCTTTTGAACTGTTCCGGGATAAGGTGAGAGATTAGGCGCCAGGGGGTCGTTGGAATTTCTGTCCGGCGATGCGACGATACCCAGACCTTGTAGCGGATACTGTTCAAATGTACCACAGCCTGCTGTAAACCTGATATTGAAGTCCTTACCAAACTTGTTTTGAAGAGAATTTCCAAAATATCCACAAATCTTCCTGAGTCTCAATATCTCTGCCTTTTCCTTCTCGGAAAACTCTCTTAACGGAATCAGAAATACTTTATCAGCAAGTTTTTTAGAGCTTTTAATGGAATTACAATAGGTTTCAATTATATAGCTTCCTATTTCGCTAATTTCCTTGTCATTTTCACCAAATTTAGGTGTATTTGTATTAAAATCAATTCGAATACTATCGTATCTTTTCTGCAGAATTACATTTTCCTTTGCAGGTGATACAAAATTACTTCTCATGGCATCCAGTACTTCCTGAAGAGAGTATTTCTTTTCGTCAAATACCCATTTTTTAATTGCAGCAAGAGTATTAATCATATCTGGTATACCTATCAGTATTGTACCACCCAGGTTGTATTCTGCTCCTCCCCATGATTTGTCACGGCCCTGCTGCATACAGCCTCCGAAAACAGATGAAAATAACGGAGAAGGATTTACAAATTCGTCAAGCATATAATATTCATAAAGTCCGAACGTAGACTGGTCTATGAAAAACTGCATTTGCTTTTCAAATATTTTCTTAAAGCTATTGTAATCTGTGGGGACATCGGATATAAAGCTCATTTTTCCGCCCCTTAACATTCCGGGATTTGTATCTAACGTAGCTCCCCTATTTAAAGTACACTGAAGTATGGTCATTCCGTTCAGCATTCCGAAAGTCCAGTCTGAATTGCCGTTTAGAATTGGCTCCCAGCATCCGTCAACACAGTAGTCATTTGCCAGCCTCATATATTCAGCTTCTTTACCGGAAAATGATTTAACTTTGGTAATATCAAGATCAACGTCATTTTCACGTAGGCCATTGAACATTGCAGGAATTAATACATCATCGTTCAGTATACCCGGGAGGTTTTTGGTTTTTGAAAGCATCTCAGCCACTCTTTTTTTCAACTTGTCATCAGACTGGCTATGAAGCCTCGCATATATACCCGGAGTTGAGAGATTCACATTCTCAAATGCATTAAGGATTATGTATGTCATCTTGTTGACCGCATCTTTTCCATCAGGTGTTTTTCCTCCAACAATAATGTTTTGAAGGAAGTTGTTCACTCCTGCCCTTTGGTCAATATAATACGGGTGGACTCCAAGAGCGGCATTATGGTCCATATGGTCCTGCTCCACCAGGTATTCGGTTGTCATGTTAAGCCGCCATGCAGCTTTTATTATGAAGCACTCGAACAATTCTGTGCATTTTTTCAAATAATCCTCATCGGTTATTTTGTCCTTATCTAAGTATTTAACCAGAACTTGATCCAGACGCCCGAGTGACAGGTAATTCAAGCTTGCATGAAGTGCTGTATGGAATGTAAATATGCTCTGGAGTGCTTCGTGAAAGGTATCCGGCTTTTCCATAGGTACCTTCCTGCATATTCTCTCAATTTCAAGCAGTTCTTTTTTTCTGGCCCCATCTTTTGGGTCTGTGAGACCTTTTGCCATCTCTCCTGCAAGGTCGGCAAATTTTAATGAATATTCTATAACTGACGAACAACTTATTATCACTGCGTTATAGAAATCAATAGCATTTTTTCTTTTGTCGTCGCCTGTTTCGAACATTTCACCAACAGATTTCAAGTCTTCCAGCTTTTCTTCTGCTTCCTTGATAATTGCATTCAGCCCCTTATCCAACAGGTTGTCATAATTCACTGAGTTATGCCCCAGAAGAGAAAGCTCGGTTTTGTTTGTAAATGCTCCGGCCCTCTGCTCATTTTCAGTTAAGTAATTTGGGAACACTTTGCCTAATCCGTTGGAACCCATGGGCAATACACCAACTATAAGCTCACCCTCATTTATTTTATATGTAAGTGTCCTTTCTGAAATCTTTTTGTCAGTTAGTTTTGTGAGCATTTCATTGATTGCATAGGCTTTTCTGATGATAACCGATTCATCAGGATAAGCAACCGCTATATTTTCAAACTCCTCCTTCTTAAACCATTCACTGCTCCTGTCTTTTTTGCCCTGTTCGTACAAGCTGTTAAGCAAATTTCTGACTCTTTCTGTCATTTCAAATTTACAAGTACTCATAAATCTTCTCCTTATCTTATTTTTTGTTTAGGATATTACCTTTACATTGAAGCCTTTTGCCTTGAAGAATGAAACAATACATTTTATTTCATATGCATCTGGAAACGCATCCTCTGCATTAATTTCAGAGGTTATTCCTGATAATTTGTAATAATGCTCCATACTTTTGTTGCACGGCAATATCTCGATATTGTTAAAAGCCCCGATACACATGGTTTCTGCAATCCGGGATAACTGTATTTCCGACATTGTATAATTTTTTATCACAGGAAACCTTACCACTACTTCCGAATCCAAGCGTGAAAAGTAACGTACATTATTCATTGTTGTACTTTTGATTTTATCGGATATATTATTCAGATATGTACCTCTCAATCCTATGAGCCAACAGTCCACATACTCACTGACGGAGTCATAATACTCTTCCGGTAGTGTTAATGAGGTTTCTACGGCTGTATGAATGTTCCTCGATTTACAAAGTTTCAGTATTTCCATAACAGCCTCCTTTTGAAGAAGAGCTTCTCCACCGCTTACCGTAAGTCCGCCGGAGGTTTTTAAAACCTCAAGCTGCGGGCGCAACAACGAAAACATGTCCGACACCTCCATACTGCGGGTAGGCAAAAACAAGGCTCCTGAATTGGTATCCAACCTTGAAGTCGGACAGGCTTCAATACACCTGCCGCACTTTATACAGTTTTTTCTTTGAACCATGTGGATTCCGTTCCTGAAAGAATGGACATTTTGAATGCAAATCTCCATACAGTTATGACAATTAATACACCTTACTTCGTTAAAAAGGATTGGAGATTCAACTTCTCTTGAATGAGGAGAATGGCACCAGGGGCACCGCAGATTACACTCCTGCAAAAACAGTACTGTTCTGTTACCCGGCCCATCGGTTCTTGATAACCACCCAATATCAAAATATTTGATTCTCATAAAACGTGTCCTTAAAAATGTAATTTTTTTGTATGCATTAGTATACAAATTTATCTCTTATTTAAAATTATTATACACTGTTTTCAAGAACTACGCTACTATATTTTAAAATTTTAGTGTCATTTATATTGACATTTTTTGTGAAGGCAAATCCTCATCGCCGGACGGGCTAGACCCTCAAAATACAGGGAAAAGCATAGAAATATCATTGAATAAATTTTTGAGAGTTAATACTTTGGAAATACTTAGCCATCATTGAGTCTAAAAGGCTTCATACACAAAATTTTAAACATAAAAATCTTCCTTTTACTACCCACTAATTATTGAAATTAATTTATTACAATTATAATAAATTAATTAATAAGGCGTATTCATCCTTAGATAGCTTGTCAAGACGATACTTAACATCTTCAATTGAATGGAAGTCACGGATTAACATCATCCTAACCATCATGTTTCTGATTGTTAACGCTTCTAACTCGATAAGTTTATAATTATTACATAAATCATCAATATTTTTAATGTAATTCTGGCCTGCTAAATATCTTAATCGCTCTAACATACAACTTTTGTGTTCCCACAGGCAATGAAACGGTCGTAAATCGGGACGAACATACTTGTTCTTCATAGCTTCACAAAATAGTATCAATTGATCATATACATTTATGCCAAATACATAATTTCCTGTTTTAAGAAGCTGGTGTAAATATTTTATACGTTTAGTCCTACCGTCAAAATCGTAAATTTCCAGCTTATCCGAACAGTCCCTTGAATATAAATAGTCTTCCAATTTTTCAAATACTCTTTCTATATCAAAGCTATAATTGACATCATCTATTTTCCTAAAAAGGACAATTTTATCATTTCGCTTAGGTTCAGAGCTTGAAAATGCATTATAGAAGCATTCAAAGTCGGATTTGGTTTCAGCATACTTCATCTTCGAGTTATAGCCGGCAACATTAAACACCTTTTCAGAATCATCATATCCGTAAACCATTATATCATGCATACGATGATATTTTTTATAAGCGGATCTGTCAGGAATAAAGAATTCATCAACAAATGTATAAATGTAGTATCCATTATCAATATTCTTAATAACAAACTGACATACATCATTCATATTCTCATTCAGCATAGTTTTGTCAATATCTTTGATATAATCAATCCATGGTATGCCGCCGAAAACATCACCCGCAATAAAGTCAAAGTCCATTTCTTTTTCCCGTATAAATTCGGAGGTACATTTTAATTGTATAAAATTACTATAAAACCATGGCAATGTTTCACTATAATTTGAAGTTACCGACAGAGGAAACGCCCTAAAATGGTAAACCTTTACAGGGGGTTCCCTTGTTGGCAGCACTTTAGAAGATTTCATAAACTCACTCCTCTCAAAATCCTGTATTTAGGGAGGCTTATTTATTTTGATTTTGATACTATATATGTAATAAATCTTTGAATATCCGGGAATGTTTCCATGTTCAAAGCATCGTCGTCGAATTTCAGGCCAAATTCATTTTCTATTAAAACAACTATCTTGATATAGAGGAGTGAATCGATTCCAAAGTCACTGAACCGGTTCTTCAAATTTATACTATCCTCCTGAATCTGTATGTCAATAGATGCCCTGATAATAGTTTTCACCCTGGCTTCAATTTCATTTTCTTCAGAATCCTCGGTTATCTGCTGCTCCTCATTAACATCGGAAGTTTCATTATTTTGTATCTCAGGCAACCATTTCCTGTCCATCTTTCCATTAGGCGTTAGGGGAAACTTTTCAAGCCTCATAAAGTATGGCGGTATCATATATTGCGGTAACGATTTTGATAAGTATTCCTTTAAGACCGTATCCTGCAATTCTATATCCGACATAAAGTATGCGCACAAAAATTTATTTCCTTCCTTACCTTCCTTTGCAATTACCACCGCTTCTTTAATAGAGTGGTGCTTTAACAGTTGATATTCTATTTCTTCTAGCTCAATCCTGTAGCCGTTCAGTTTTATCTGATTGTCGATCCTTCCCAAAAACTCAATATTACCGTCAGGAAGCCACTGTGCCAGGTCTCCGGTTCTGTACATTTTACTTCCTGGGTTGAATGGGTTTGCAACAAACTTTTCTTCCGTCAATTCCGGCCTGTTAAGATATCCTCGGGCCAATCCGTCCCCTGCAATACATAGTTCGCCTTCCTCAGTGACAGGCTGTAACCCGCTGTTTTCATCAACAATATAAATCTGAGTATTGCAGATCGGCTTTCCAATGTTTATGCTGCTGCAAAGCGATACATCCTTCAATGTGGACCAAACGGTTGTCTCTGTGGGACCATACAAATTGTATATCTTTGCATTTGACAAGCACTTTAGACGCTCTAACAAAGAAGTTGGCAAAGGCTCGCCGCCAACCATTATTTCCTTTAAATATTTTAATCCTTGCAGCTCTTCATCGTATCGTAGCAGCAGCTGCATTCTGGAAGGTGTTGATTGAAGCATGTCGACATGATTTTGGATTATCAACTCATTTAGGAGCTTCGGATTTTTTTGTTGGGATTCATCCGCAATGACAACCGATAATCCTCTGGATAAGGGAAGAAGTGTTTCCATGACGAAAATATCGAAGGATATTGTCGTAAGCGCTAAGATTGTTTTTCCTTCAGAAAAATCGATTTTCTCTGATATTCCCCGGATAAAATTGCACACAGCTCCATGCTCTATCATGACACCTTTCGGTGTACCGGTTGAGCCTGATGTATAAATCACATAGGCCAAATCCTTTGAACTATTTATTATTGCCGGATTTGAATCATCACCTGCATATATAGCCTTCTCATCCAGATTTATAAAATCACCTTCATAATGGATTCCTTCAACGAATTTTTTCTGAGACAGTAATATATGTGAGCTACTGTCTTCCAGCATAAACTGAATTCTATCTGCAGGATATGCAGGATCAATCGGCAAGTATGCCCCGCCGGCTTTAAGTACTCCGAGAATACCGATGATCATTTCGAATGAGCGATTCACCATGATACCGACAATCCTATCTGCCTGAACACCTTTTTCTCTTAATTTCCATGCAAGCTGGTTTGCCCTTTCGTTAAGCTCCTTATAGGATAAGCTTTTTTCTCCTAATATAAGGGCAGTATTATTTGGAGTACTTAGTGCCTGACTTTCAAAAAGCCTGTGTATCATATGGGGTGTGATTGGATTTTCGGTTACCGGTATATTCCTATCCATCCTATGTAAATGCACCTCCTGTTTATACCCTGAAAAAATATGTGTAGTTAAGAAGCAGGGTATTCTAAACTACACATTAACCTGTTTATGTACCAGAAACCACCGTATGGCTAATGCCATATGGCCGGTCGTCATTCCAATTTTTTGATTTTAAATTAGCATCCGCCCCCGCCTACATAACAGCATACGGAACAATTCTCGGCATCAATATTATCAAAAGCTGAATTCAGATCCATTTCTTCAACCAAATTCTTTAATTCGTTAACATCAAATTTCATAGTATCACCTCATTTCTCACTAAAATATATATTTAAAGCAACCCTGCATACTTCCCCAAAAAATTACTTAAACCTCATAGGGTTCAGGTCGGAACTTCTTTACTGCATATCATTAGCACAATTATTTGCCCGATACATGGAAGCCTGCGCCTCAAACATGCGCCAGTACTTCCCTTTCTTATTGCATAGTTCACTGTGGTTTCCTTCCTCAACAATCCGCCCTTTTTCTATTAAAAATATCCGATCCGCCAAACTTGCAGCTCCAAGCCGGTGGGTGATAATAATTCCCGTTTTACCGTTACATAATCTCCGGAAGTTTTCATACATATCCGCTTCCTTTACCGGGTCCAGGGCAGAAGAAGGTTCATCAAGAACAACAAACGAGCTATCTCTGAAGTACCCTCTGGCTAGCGCCAATTGCTGCCATTGTCCGCCTGATAGTTCCATGCCTCCGTATTCCTTCCCTAAAACCGTATTGATGCCTTCCGGGAGGGAATTCACAAATGAAATTGCACCGGATTTTTTTGCCGCATCTAAAATCAAATCAGTATTATCCAACTTGGAGATATCACCTAATCCGATGTTCTCCTGTATGCTTAAGTAATAATGAACAAAGTCTTGAAAAACTGCAGAAGCATTTTTATAAACACTTTGATAAGCCAGATTTTTAATATCCGTTCCATCATACTTTATCCTGCCTTCATCCGGCGTGAGAAGTCCTAGCAGTATTTTCGCCAGAGTAGATTTACCAGCGCCGTTTGACCCTACAAGAGCAATCACTTCTCCCTGCTTGATACGAATATCCACCCCATCAATCACTTTTTCTCGAATAAGGGGATATGCATAGGAAACATTTTCACAAACAATATCTTCTTTAATTTCAGGAGAAATATGGATAGGCCGGTCCTCCTCCTTAAGATCCAGATATTCAAATCCCTTTTCTACCACGCATAATAGTTCGTGCATTTCAGCTATATCCCCGAAAAATCTCGTAATGTTATCTTTCATTTGTCCAAGCAGTATTACAATGGCTCCAAATTCCCCAATGCCGATAATTTTTTTGTTAATCAGATATACAGTTAAAAATATTGAGAAAACATACCCTGCACTTTCAAATATCTCAATAACCGTTTCAATTCCGACGGTTTTAAGATTCGTTTTTATTTCATCCCGGCGAACGAAATTCATCACTTTCAGCCATTTATCAATAAAGAAGGCTTTGGCATCCAGGATTTGGGTTTCCTTTATATATTCATATTTTGTGAAATACCTGCTGTATATTTCCGCTTCCCGTCTTTTAGGACTGGACCGGACAGTAAAATCAAAATTAATTCGGTTTATTAATAATTTAATAATATAGGGTAAGGATACGCCCACCAGCAATATCGCAAGGGAATAGTGAAAACTCGAAAGAATCCCCACAGATGCTATCAAAGAGGCTATAACACTCAGAATATGCGTTATATTCAACGCTGCACCGACTGCAGGTCCATAGCAGAATGCATTTTGTGCCCTGTTGATTATATCATTTAATTGTGGTACTTCATAAAATGCAACCGGAACCTTTTGAGATTTCTGATGAATCCCATCCTGCAATTTCAGTGAAATCACATTGCGGAAAAAAGTGTCCACAATCTCGGAAAAATAATAAAATGAAACCGACAAACCTCCTACCAAAGCAAAAACAAAAAAATCGGACAGCAGAGATAAATTATTCGCTGCGGTGGGCAGGTTCGTAATCTTTTCCAGCAAATTTTTCCATAATAAAGCAACAAGAACTGGTAAACATCCGCCGATAACCGAGACGAATAATTGTAAAACAAACCGCACCTTGCTTGTTTTTACCATCATATACAGAAGCCGTATAAATGTCCGGATTAAGCCAGATTTATGATTGGAGGCCAAAAACGGATCTGTATCATTATTCTTATTTTTCATACCATCTTTTTTGCGTGTTGAACATTTCCGCATATATGCCGTTCCTTTCCATCAGTTCCTCATGTGAGCCTTTTTCGACGATAATGCCTTTATCGAGGGTATATATGGTGTGTGCCAGGCGTGTTGAGCCGAGGCGGTGGGTAACAAAAACAGCGGCTTTATTTTTAGCTGCCGAGATTAATTGGTTATATACTTCAACCTCGGCAATAGGGTCTATTGCCGCAGTGGGTTCATCCATCACGATACATGACGAATCGGAAAACAAAGCTCTTGCTATGGCAACCGTCTGCCACTGGCCGCCCGATAAATCCGTTCCGCCGTCAATATCTTTGCCCAAACTGGTATCAAAGCCATCCTTGAGATTTTGCACAAGCTCAGCCTGATTGGTTAAAGAATTCAAAATTCTTATCATTTCCTTTTCATTATTAATAAAATCCAAATTTGAAAGGGCTATATTTTCACGTAATGAAATATTGTATTTCGCAAAATCCTGAAAGATAACAGAAAAAATTTTTTTCCGCTTTGTCACTTGAATATCAGATACAGGCATACCGTCTACAAGCACGTCTCCCTTTGTAGGGTGCAGCAACCCCAGAAGAAGCTTAATGATGGTTGTCTTGCCCGATCCGTTCAAACCGACCAATGCAATTAATTCATTATTCGATATGCTAAAGTTTACTCCTTTTAATACATACTCGCTGCTGTCGTCATAACGGAACCATACATCCTTGAATTCAATGCTTGTGAAATTGATATTATTTGCATCTCCGCCACATAATGCCGATGAGTTTTCATCCAATGCCATAAATGTTTTATAATCTTTTGCAAAAACTCTCAGATGGTTAATTTTCTGTATGATATTGATGATCTCGTATTGAAAGTTTCCGACATAGTTCCACATAGCCTGTGCCAGAGCAACAAATACGCCTATTGTCATCAATCCCTTTCTGAGTGGGTAGACCAACATAAAAATAATCACTGTTACAACAAAATACTGCAAAAATATAAATGCTCCGGCTATGTATCTTGGCTTCAGATTGGACAGCAGCTGCCCTCTTTGGAACTTGGACAACACTTCCGACCATAATTTGTTAATATGCTTGAAAAAATTATATAAACGAACCTCCTTAATACTTTCCCTGGAATTAATCATTTTAGAAAGGTAGTTCGCTCTTAAAAAATAGGGATAAATTTCCGTATAAGTATCTCTTTCGCGTAACGTTGAAATAATGGAAAAAAGCCATACAGGAAATGTCGTAATAAGTAATGCGATGAAAATCCACCATTCGGTCTGCATAATAAAGTAAAATACGCCGAACATGGAAATAGTAATTTTTGTAACGGAAGAAGTTATGTCGGTTATCCCTGTTATATTCTCTTTAAAACCGCTCAATATGCGATGAATGGTTTCATAGCTTTTTGTTTGCTCAAAGTACTTGTATTGAACCTTTGCACTTTTTTCTAGTATATCTTTGCCCCAGTTGATTTCAAGCGTATTGCCAAAGATTGTTCTTAGCAGCTTGTCTGACTGAGCTAATAATACCGTTACTATTTGTAGTCCCAGATAAAACAGAATATAGGTAAAGTCATTCCCGAAACCCGACTTGCCCGAAACGACGGCAGTATCAATGATTCTCTGGATCAGGAATATATTCAAAGGAACCGTTAGCCCCGACAAAACATTGATCAACGCTATTATCAAAAAATATTTTTTTGTGTTTCCTAAAAAGAAGTTAATCATACCTCTCCAACCTTCTGACATTTGATAAATGTCAAAATATCATATATTTTTTGAGGAAACATATGAAGATCCTCGGAAATACTTTTACTTATTTCCATCCATTCTTCAACCGGCATACCTTTAGATCTCCGGTAACTCATATGGCATTTATTTTTAATTGCAATAGTATTCTTTCTTAAATTTATTGAAAGTTCGTTCAGCGGGTCAAACAAATCTGCCCGGAACAAGCCGTTGGAAATAATCTCATCTATATACCGAATAAAAATGTTCAGTTCAAGCTCCAGAAAAAAGAAGGATTGCATTGCATTCACATAGGAGCTGTTGTCATAATTTTCAACAAAGCGGGGGGTATTTCCGAATTTCTTTATAAAGCTCAACCCCCTGGTTGGATCATTTTCTTCAATAAAGGAAAAAAATATTTTGCACAAATTCTTTATAATAAAATCCCTATGATTGATTTCCCCGCAGTATTTCAACCTTTCATAGTTCAGCAGTCTATATTCAGCTCGGATAGGAACACCACTAAAAGCACTCGTGCCATCCACAGGATTTTCAGAAATTCTGGCAAGCTCCAATTCCTGTTCAGAAATATATCCCATAAAGTAATCAGGCTCATACCAATCAAAGATTTGGTATTTATTTTCACAGCAACCGATAATCAATACGTAATGTCCGGCATGATTTTTTTGATAAAATGTTTTGTACTTCATATAATACACGTCTACGTATATCATGACCGGTAAACCGTGGCCAAGCTGTTCCTGAATGATACCCCAATCCAGCCGGTACACCGGACTCGCGATAAAATCCGAAAAAGAATCCGGCAGTATGCTGCGCCGAAAAGCGGTTGAAAAAATCCCCTTTTCCAAAAACGCCACATCTTTAAGAAATACCCCATTTTGCATGAGGAGCAGAGGATTCCCGACACCTGAGCCTTCAAGCAATACCCTGATCGCGTTGCGCTCGCATAAATACATGAATTCAGGTATCTTAGCGATATTATTTACATTGAATTGAACAGCTTTACCGGTTTTAATATCAAACACCTCGTTTACGTATTATTGGACAAAAATCAAATGGCTACGGATATGACCTTATATTGGTTAAGTTTATCTGCAGCATGTTCCAGATGTTTTCTGAAGTCACTGACATCAATGTCTATTAGTACCTGCAGCAAATCCTCGACCCCCATCCTTCTATTGCAAAAATGCTGCCTGATATTATAATGAGAAACCTCCGGCGGATCCTTTAGCCTATTTAGAAACTGCTCAATGACATATGCCTTGACCCGTTGAAACAAAGCTTCATCAATATCGCCCGAAATTATCTTTTCCAGTTCGTACGTAGCGTCATTATAGTTATTCATTTTCGGTATCAGCACTGAAAACAAATTATAAAAGTTATGATCAATCGTCTTGACAGACGTTACATATTCCGATAAACCATACTTCACAAATTCCTCCAGTATATTATTCATCGCGAAATTAACCAGCGGTTCAAAATTTGTGTTATAGGTATCATACATATGCAATACGCCTTGATGGGGTAAACCGGATAAAACCGTGCCGGATTTAAAGTTTATTCTGTCGAGCATATTATGATTCCCCATAACGGTTGAACAATGGCTCTCAATTAAAGACTTTATCGTGTTAAAATCCCCTTCACCTGCAATAGAAATAATCATCCCATTAGATTGGAGCATTCGGTTTAGAAAATCTCTCACAAAAGCTACAGAAACATCTTTGATTCCGTTTTCAAGTCCGGTCACCGTCCGGTCATACCCAGTACCCGCAAACAGGTGTTTTTCGGCTTCTTCCAGGTATAGTAATATAGGCGATTTCCGTAAATGAAGTATTTCATAGAGAACCTTCTGTCGTTGGTATTCGAAATAGTATTCTGACGGGCTGAAGTTCATGATATTTTTTAAAATCTTTTCCAGAACCACATCCGTCTTTTCTTTCTTACAGGAAGTATTTAGCCGTATCCGTTCTTTCGAAGTCATTCCGTGTATATTGTAATATGCATATAAGTCTACATCTTTCATATCCTCCGTAATAAGCAAGTGCTCTATCAAATGAGCCAATCCGCTGTTTTCTTCCGGATCACTTGCGGAACCGAATTTCAACCATACCTCAATGGAGTTAAATTCCGCTCCCTCTACTCTTTCAAATATGAATTCTATTCCATTGTCACAGAGTATATATTTATTCATATCTCGCTATCCCCCGTTAATTATACTGTTGAGCCTTTTATGAACTAAGTCACAAAAGATAAATTCATCATTCTGAACCTCGTCCATACATCCGCCCCCACAGAAATACCGTACATTGCAGCTAGCGCATTTTCCTATTGTTTCAACATTTTTGACAAATTCCTGTTTTCTGTTGAGAATAAACCCTTCAATACTGTTTGTGGTGATATTCCCCAATACTTTCGATTTGTCCTGTATCCTGATGCAGGGATATATATCTCCGTTTTTATCAATATAAAACTTATATTTTCCGCCTCCGCAGGAAAGCCTTGAATTTTGAAATACAATGTCCTCTATTCCAGAATTCAAACCTATTCCACCCAGACTTTCCATTGACTGGCTTTTGGAGCCGGTAAAATTGCAGAAGGTGTAATAAAAAGGTATTTCCGGCTTTTTAGCCTGCAAATAATCCAGCAGATCGGAGCATATTTCAGGGCTGGAATAGGGTATTGCAATCCGGATATCCGGGTGTAAAGTATTTATGATGTCGATTAATTCCTCGCAGGCATCATGTATGCCATCAGACATTTCCAGCATAAGTGGCTTCCTTATTTGTGTTTTTTGTTCGGCAAACTTTTTCAGTACTTCAAGCGATCGTATGAATATTCTGTCTGCCTTCTCTAGGGCCAGTTGTATTAATGGAGCAGGGATATCGTTTTCTTTGACTACAACATATATTTTAGAATCGCTGGAGATATATTTTCTTTCCTTGGCTGTATCGTATAAAAGGAGCGATTCCGGATCAAAAACAATGTGTTTCATTATAATATTTTCATACAGTCCTTTAATATCTTCTTCGTCCTTAGTAAGGAAAAACAAACGACCCAACTTCTTATCCCGGATGGATTCCGTAATTACATCTTGTTCCAACAACTTTCGGATAATCAAGCTGAAATAATGCACAATTTCTCTGTCGTTTTCAAAGGACGCAACCTGCAGTTTATTTGTAATAAACTGGTGAACCATATTGGGCAGCTTATACCATCTGCCATTCTTATGATGAAAATAGATTTTAAAATTTTTAAAATCTACAATTCTCACCATAGAATCAATGTCATATTGTTTTTTTAGTATTTCGCCCGGATTACCACTCATAATATTTTTTCTCTTTTCGATAAATTTTTTTGTAATCTTGCTATAAGCCTTGGATTAGTTTTATATAGGTAACATATTAAATCCACCGACTGTTTTATAAAAAATTTATTCATTTCGCACATGAAAGAATCCGGTATCATCATATCGCGGTTTTTTAAATATGAATTATGATAACAGTCACCGCCGCATATAAATTTAGCCCAGCATTTACTGCATGTATCCCTCTCACATACAGACCCCTTATAAAAAGCAGCTTTAGCATTTCCCTCAGTACTTTCTCCTATCTTTCCCAGCAAAAAAGGCTGCATGCCGCAAAAGCTGTCACAGGGATAAAATTCTCCGGATGCCGTAAAGCTGATTTTGTTTTTACCGGCACCACAGCGGAAAAAAGCTTTTTCACGAAGTAATAAACGTCTGATCATCTTTCCAAACGAGTCATTGTCATTGAGAATCATCAGTAATTTGCTTAAATCCGCCCTGTCAATGTGGTATTTAAAATATTCTATCAGCTCCAGATATTTATTTTGTAATACTTCAGTGTCTGCCTGGGAGAAACCTAACTTATGCTCGGAATTCACCCTGAGTATTTTCATCTGGACTCTTTGAATATTTAACGAGCTGTGATGCTCCAAAACTTTACAGAGGCTTTCTGTATTTTTTGTGATAACGCTTAATGCCCATATATCCTTCAATCTGGCCGAGCATGCTGAATTTTGTATGCACCGTATTGCTCCGGTCACATCCTCGTAGGAACCCGTACCGTCACGATATGGGCGGTGCATATTATGTAATTCTCTGTCTCCGTCGATGCTCACGCCTAAATCAATATTTTCACGGTCAAGGTAATCGATAATCTCATCCGTGATCAGCGTACCGTTAGTAACCAAAAAGAAGGAGGACTTTGATTGCTTCCTGCCGTCAATCTCTCTGACCCGTTCAACAAGATATCTTATCGCCTCGAAATTCAGCAATGGCTCCCCACCGCTTACAAAATCAAACCTGAACTTTTTATAGTCTTTAAAATAGTCCTCATATACGAAATGGAGGAGCCTGTCTATTCTCTCCCGGTCAAATTCCGGTCTGTCACCGCTATAGTTGTTTCCGCCGCCTGCAAAGCAATACTGGCAGTTGAGATTGCATCGATGAACTGGGGGAAAAGATACATTGGCAGTATCAAAACTGTAGGATATCCGCATTTCCTCCGGCTTCTCATTAAAAAAGTAGCCTCTCTTTACAAAATACTTTAAATCAGCCGCGGAGGAATCACTGCTTATCTCGGGAAGCGTACCTGTTTTGGAGATAAGCTCGAAAACCTCCGCCGTCTGCTCATCCAACTCACAAAAAATCAAATTATTTATATCCAGAGCATATTTGCTCTGTCCTAAATTGAATACATAATTATTGTTGTACATGTTCATAGATCCTGTCTGCCAAAATTTTTATGGGTATTCCCTGTTCCATAACCGTTTCCGGTATGCTTTCGATATTCAGCCGCTCTTCAAGTTCAATGATTAATTCCACGTAATCCAAGGAAGACAGATGAATGACCGCCTCTTCCATATTCTCAGGGAGCTTGTCGCTGCCGAATATTTTCTGAGCCAGCTCCGGCCTTTCATTGAATATGGATTGCAATGCCTGATTGATTTCATTCCTACTCATAAAACCATCTCCTTTCCATATTTCACACAGCTGTTTCTTACAGCCTGGATTGGGATATATGCAGTGCCGAATTCAATCAGTGAGGTATTGGTGCATGCCACTTTCTTATGGCATTGGTCAAAATCACTACACCCGTAACATGAGGTATTTTTATACAGGTCCCGTGGAGGAAACAGCAAATTTTGTCGCTCGCGGGACGACCATATTTCCATAATCGAATTCTTTTTAAGATCCCCGAAACAAAAATCCATCCGGTTTGGTATCTGATCGCACAAAACGGTCTTTCCGTTCGGCAGTACCAGAAGGCAGGTCCTTCCATTCGTGCAGATAATCCGATAGTCATGAGGATGATTTGCTTTCTCCTGCACCACCTCACTGGACTCACCAATCAGAATTTCCACATCAAGAAATGAACAATTTTTTGCTATGTCAACAACACGTATCCATTGCTCATCGGAAACTAAAAGGGTATCATCGTTTCTACCCAATGATGTTGAATATTTGTTGATAATAACTTTTTTAACCTTCAAATTGTGGAGATGTATCAGAAAATCTTCAAAATGCTGTACCGTCAATTGGGTAATCACCGGATTAACAGTAAAATCCACGTTACCGGCTGCCAATCTTTGAATTAAGTCATCCATTTTCTGTACATGATCTTTTTCTCCGGTCAAGTACGAAGCAATTTCTTCCAAATGGCAGTCATAACTTACACATAACCTCAAATTATTGATCCTGCTCAGTCTTTCAATCTGCTGCTGGCTCAAATAAAACTTGCTTATCAGATCGTTAAAAATTCCTTTGGAAGAAGCATATTCAATAATATCCAATAGATCCTTTCTTAAAAAAGGCTCTCCACCGGTATATAAAATCTTGTACACCCCAATAGCCGCAGCTTCGTCTATCATTCTGACAACCTCTTCAAATGTCAGTGCATCCTTTTCAAGATTTTCTCTCTTAGCATCCAGGTAACAATAACGACATTCCTTGTTACAGGTACTTGTCACATGAAATGAAATGGTTTTTGGAATCTCCAAGTTATATGGGTCAAACACATGATCTTCCGTCCGGAGAAAAATCGCCGGATCATAATTTTTGTTCGGATTATCTTCAAAGCCGTCATACTCCATGATAAACGGCCCATACTTCAAAGTTAGAGTTTTTGTAACTTGCTCTTCATTTTCAGGATTGCATAAACCAATACTGACCATTAACCCTACCGCTTCCTTTGCTGTACGTTCACCGTCCAGCAAGCAAAGAAAAAGTGCTCCGCTCCTGCTGACAGGAATATGATAACCGTGCGATTCGATATATGGTTTTTTGTTTATGATTTCCAATCTCAAATCAGGCTTAAGAATTAGTCGCATTAGGCATCTACCTTTCTGGCAAAACATTCCATACTTTTAAAATCCGGACTGAACATCTCTTTGCTGACGGAAGTCAGAAAACAAAACCCGCGTTCAATACAATATTCAAGACCATCGCATCCAGTGCAGCCGCTTTCCTCCAGCACTTTTGGCGGAGGGTTTAACAGGCTTTTCAATGCATCCGAATTCCAAACCTCTTCAATGGTCTGTTCTTTTAAATTCCCAAATAGGAATCTTTCATCTTCACTTAAAAAGTCACAATAGCACCCTCTTCCATCCGGCAGAAACATCAACGATATGCGCCCGCTGTCACAGACCGGCTTTTTCGCAGCTGATTTGGCGGGTGGGGTGAAAGGTGTATATGTAAAATCAAAAAAATTCAAGCTTTTTCTTATTTTTCTTATTTCCTTGAACAGCCACATTTGCTGTTTGTTGTCAAGACTATAATCTTGAGAATTGATCTGTCCCTTTCTGAAGTTAGATAGGGAAACCTGTCCGACTTCAAGTTGACTGAGATATGTCAGCAATTCAGGGACATCCTTATAATTGAGATTGGAGATCACAACATTGACAGTGATTCCAATCCCGGTATTTTTTAAATTTCTTATGGACTCTTCAAATCCGGCAAGATAATTCGGTTCGCCATATAACTTTTCCAGTAAACCGCTTTTTGTGGTGTCAATGCTTAATTGAATTCTTTTGAGCCCTGCATTTTTCAGGTGTAGAGCTTTTTCTTCCGAAATACGATTCTTTGTAGACAGATTGACTTTTACGTTATTCTCTGTCAAAAGGTGAATAATCTCATAAATTCCGTCGTTATAGCAGAAGAGAGGGTCTCCCCCATGAATGTTGACCAGTTTTACACCCCGGTCAACTGCCTCTTGAAATCTTTCAAGCATAACAGGCAACGGAATTTGCTCCTCAACCTGCGAAGGGGTGACTTTTGCAACCCCGCAATACAGACAGTTTCTATTGCATTTCCATGTAGGCACCCAAACAAGCTTCACCGGATAGTCCAGTCTGTATTTGTTTGCAATCTGGTTGGTTTTCTCACCGATTAACCGTTGTAAACTAATATTACTGCGCGGCTCCTGATAATCAATCCTTACTAAATAATCCTTCAATTCATCGACAAGCTTTGCAATTGAATCTTGGATATCTTTTTTGTCGGGGAACACGGCATACTCCCGCAGAAAATCTATACTTCCTTTATCATCATCAAAGTTTAAAACCGCAAAAAGTACAAGAGAAGATTTTGTATTTAGATATTTGGTCGGCAATCTATCTGAGATATCGACCAGAACAGCTCTTTGGGAGCTATAGCCGACGGCAATGTCATCTTTGAGTGCAAGCATATTCCGCCTCCTTTATAGGACGAAAGTAAGTCCCATGCTGATTTTTAGACTGAGAAATGCATGAATTTTTCCCCGTACAGTGATCAAATTCAACACAATCGAAACATACAGTCTCCTTATATGAATCTCTCTCAGGGTTTATATATGCCAGCAATTCCTCGGAATTCCACACATCCAACACAGATTTATCAAAAATATTTCCCAACTCGATGTCATCTGCATTTGCAAGCTTTTCACAAAAAATATATTTGCCGTCATACCGGATACTCAATCTTGAGCGGCCGGTGCTGCATTTTAGTTTAGTCACATTTACAACACCCTTATCGTATGCGGAATGCGTCAATTTTCCTCTGAATTCAGGGATATTCTTAAGTTCATTTATATAATTGTCAATCGTAACTTTTTCATCCTCGCAAACAAAAAGTTTGTTTTCTTTATCGGAACATACATTATGTTCTAACAAAATATTACGAGCACCCTGATCTATAAAATATTGTATCGTGTCCCGAATATGCCCTTGATTGAGCTTGGTGATCACAGTTGTCACTGAGTAGGGGACATTTATCCTTTTCAGATTTGTGATATTATCCAGCATATCCCTGTAAAAGGTAGGAGAACCAGCTAATGCGTTAGCGACATCCGGAATATGCGAGTCTATGCTCAAAGATAAATTCAGCAAGGAGAAATCAATGGTTTGCAAAATATCTGTGTTAATTTTACCCTTTGTACTCAACCCAACAGATATATGATATGAAGCCGCACAGTCAATGATTTTGTATATATCCGGACGAAGAAGAGGCTCTCCCCCTGTCAGCAATATGCCTTCAATCCCAAGCATAAAAGCCTCCTGAATTATCCGCATGACTATTTCTGTATCCATCGAATTTTCTTCAACCGTTTCTTTTTGTTTTGCTTTGGCATAACAATATGGGCACTTTCGAATACAATTGTTTGTCAGATATAAAACTAAATATTGAGGAGCCGGTAACCGCCTTGAATCTTTTATCATTAAATTTTGCTTTATTGCATAATCCTCAGGAGCATAGCTTGGCCATGGTTTGGGAAAAAATTTTTCCGCTTTTTCAACAGGGATTAAAAAACGTTGATATGAAAGAAAGAAATTATCCATAAATCGATTGAATTCACTTTCCTTTTTTGAACCGAACAAATATTTTGCTATTTCTTTAATCTCTTCATCGCTTCTTAATCCGTCGTACAATGAAAAGATGAGGGCAACAATCGGTTGAAGCTGGTAAACTACGTTCTCATAATGGACATTTTTAAGTACTAAACACCCGTTATCCTCTTGAGTTAATCGATGGTCAGGCCTTAATATTCTAGCCAAATGAATTCACCCTTTCCTCTTGTAACCCTTGATCCATATCCACTGGAAATCCCAAGTACAGCTAAAATTACTTTATACGGTGCCATTTTGCGCAGCGATACAACAACTAAACAGTCGTCGTAGATAAGTTTTTCTTAAATTTATTAAAACACAAATAATTTAGATTAAAATCTATAAAACAAAAACAATATATTTATAAATATATGTATATATTTCAAATTTTTACACTATATGTATATATATTACATTTATTATATCAGTAAATACTTCACAAAACAATATACAAATTGTCTTGAAGGAGTATGGGCAGATTTTTGCAATTAAAAAAGCACATCCGATTGAACTGAATGTGCGGTATAGGAAAAATCTTGATATGTAAACAATATGAGGAAATAAGAATTTTAATGTAACTTTTCATCAAGGAAGGAAGCTACATCACTCCAGTCTGTAATGGGATATTCGAAATCTGTTTGACTTTCATCTGTATCAATTTCAAAGTCATATATTCTGAAATCTCTAATACAAAACCCGTCCTTTACACAGACTATTTCTGCATTTCCATCTTCATCATAATAAGCATAAATCAATTCATCTTCGCCTGCGAAGGCAAGCCATGTAGATGTCTCCAATCCAAAGAAGGCTTCCCCCTTCATATCCTCAAAAAGGATATATCCCTCCTTTTCAGAAACATATACTTCGCCAATATGTAAACTTTTTTGAACTTCATCCCATTTATACTCTTCTTCAAGGGACATTAAATTTAGATATCTTATCTTTGCGTCATCAAGTGTTGTTTTAATTTTAAAATTACATTCTCTCATAAAAAAAGCAATCCCCCTGTCATTTAAATTGAGTTTTAATCTGTTTGTTACTTATGTAATACCAACGATTCTAAAGCAATTTATCACAATAATCCTACATTGGGAAGATACATATGTCAAGCTTCACTCATTACCTCACTATTCATTTTTCAACGCACAAATTTCATTTGTCGAATAATACGATACTAGAATCAATTTGCTATATATAAATTATCGGTTTTCTACACCGAGTTTTTTCCACAAGCCAATAGCATAAATTAGTAAAATGACAGTTTGAACTGCTAAAATGATGATAGCCTTGGTGTCCAATGCTTCCTCGGTAGTCAATGATATGAAGTCATGTGCGGCGTGACATAAAATCACTATCCATATGCTTTCTGTTATACAGACAACCTCCGCAAATACAAAGCCTACCAAAAACGCAAAGCTGATTTGCAAAATAATATATAATAAATTTTTTCCGTTAAAAGCATTCGCTGCGTGCAGAATGCCAAACATAACTGACGACCATATAATGGCTTTTTTCATTCCCCTGCTTCTGATAAATTTAAGGGCAAGACCGCGAAAAAATATTTCTTCGTTAAAGCCAACACCAATTGTAAACAAAGCAATCGTTACATACAGCGCAGGACTTATTTCAGTGCTGAACCCGATTGTAATAATTGGTATGAGTTCGATTAGTATAAGGGGAATGAAAAACCATGCCTTACTTACGTTTTTACCTAAATGTTTTTGAAACCCGTATTCGTTAATTGTAAACCGCGACTGCATCATTATAAGTATTCCGATAAAGGCTGAAGCCGAAACTGCTATTGCCATAACAATAAATGTAGGTATATCTTTCAAACCAATTCTCTGTGGAATCGCCGTTCCAAACCCGGTAAGCAGAGTGCAAAGTAAACCTGCTAGTATCGCTGCCCCAAATGGGTGTTTTTGTGAAAACGCAATTTTCATAAAATATCCGCTCCTCTTTTCGTTAATAAATTCAATATAACCGCAACAGGCTATACCGTCAACGAACAAGGGGGTAAGTTGCGTTATAACGATGTAAGTTACATTACTTTCGATTTTGCAATGCTTTCAACCCCGAATTTATTTCTCTGGTATCCTTTATTTGAAGAAGCCGGTCGATAAGGTTAACTACAAGGTATACGACAAGAACAATCCCAACGAAAAACATAATCTGAAATAAACTGAAGCTTTTTACTAACAAAAATGAAAATCCTATGATGACTATTTCTAATGCCAACAAATGCAGAACTTTACGGATGATTGTTTGGCGCAAGTTTAGTTCCTTGCGCGAGTATAGGATGAACGAAGGCAAAGTGCCTAACGCCGCACCAATTAACGGTGAATAGAACGAATCGAAGCCGAGTGTTGCGTCCGGCTGAAGCACCGATCCGAAAACCGCCGTTGCCACATTAAGGCAAGTAGCGATTATAAAGAACCTTATAGCGCAATCACGCAAAAACGATCTGAAGCTCATGCCTCTCCACCTCCCAACAGATTTTTCAACTCGGAAACATAACGGCGTGAAATGATAATTTCTTCCCCGTTAAAAAGCTTTGCCGAGAACCTTCCGTTAAAAATGGGATATACGCTGTCGACTTTCATCAAATTTATTACCATTGATTTTGAACAACGAAAAAACCGCATGAACTTGCTGGTTTCCTCAAATTCATACAGCTTAACCCTCAATTGGTATGTTTTGTTTTCAGTATAGGCAAATACCCTATTATCCACGGCTTCAACATAAAAAATTTCAGTTAAAAACAGTTCTACCATTTTTTCATTTTCATAGCCAACTAAAGAAGTGTCTGTTGATTTTATAAAACTGATAATACTATTCACCTTGTCTGTTATTCTATAACATTGTATGACTACCTGCTCAGACCGATTTTGCTCTATTTCTTGTACCGATACTTTCATTAGTCTTACCTCTTAAATGCACCTAATATAATAATCGTTAGTTTGTACTTTTTAATTTACTGTACTCCTCATTATACATTAAACCCATAATGCTGAATATTTCTTTTTTTCAGTGCACCACAAGTTTTAAATCCATGTTTGGCATGAAATCTCAAACTTTGTTGATTCTCTGATGAAATTTCTGCAATTATATGCTTTATGCCCCATTGTATTGCGTCAGTTTCTAGTCTTTTAAGACACTGTTCACCGATACCTTTTCCAACATTATCATGTGCAATAAAATAACTAATAGTAGCGGTTTCTTTAAATGTTGAATAAGGGTTATAGCACTCAGCCAGCAGAATCCTATCATTTCTAAAGTTTCAGCATTTCGGATTGCATAAGCAGGATATCCTTTTGTTTTTTCCATAAGCATTGGAAAGAATTGTTCTGGTAAAGTAGCTGTTGGAAATGCTGCTGTACTATTTTCAATATAGTAATTTAAATATTTTCATTATAATTTTTTGGTGTTCTATGCCCATATTCTCAAACTTCATTTGCATTATAATATCCTCCTGTTATAAAAAATCTTTAAGTCTTTATATAAAACGACCCTCAATTCAAAGTAGTTTGGTATTTTGCTATCCCGTTCTATCTGCAAAAAAAACCGCTGTTCAGTTTAATGAATGTGCGGTAATAGAAAGATTATTGATTATAAAGAATGCAATGTTAACGTAATGCCAATTTATTTAATTATATTGTTTTTATATCAACTACCATTCCCATCCCTTCTCTCTCGTTTGGACGCATGCGGAAGCCAAACTTTTGATAAAATGGTTCTTTGCCTTTTGCAGACATTAATCCTATTGTTGTACTATCATTTGGAAAGCTGTTTTTCCTTATATAATCCAAAAGTTGCTGCATGATAGCTGTACCTATAGATTTTCTCTGATAATCTGGAAGAACAATAACATCTTGAATATACCAAATTAGAGCACCATCGCCAATTAAACGTCCTATTCCAATCGCTTTATCATTGTCAAAGGCGACAATGGAAAAAAGAGTATTCTGTACAGCTTTTTCAGCTTTGGCTAACAATGTATTTCCCCACCCAATCGTATTTCGAAAACTTGATAGCATCTCGGCTGTTAATGAATTATTCACATATTGTATATTCACATTTCCCCCTACAATCAGTTAAGTTCTTACAATACAAATGTATTAGTAATTTTGTAAATAATACTACATCCGGAAATTTGTCATGTCAAGCTTCACTCATTACTGTACTATTCAGGTTCTAGGAAGTAAAACAGTAATTTTACTCAAAAATACTGCCAAGAATATCAATTCTAGGAATAATCCTTAGCGTGGTAAAAAGCTTATTTTTTCTCCTGAATTAATTCTTTTGGTAAAGAATAAAAGCTCCTTTGTGAATCACAAAGGAGCTTTTTAAAAATTTTTTTTTACAGCGTTACAATGAATAAGAATATTTAATTTTATTCTCTAATATTTTTTATACATAGTACAGCAATAAATATCCCAATAATGACTAAACATAATATGTTCGAACAATATTGTATTAAATAATCAAACATGGTGCTACCAGATTTTACAACGAACTTAGTTAACATTTTAGCAATTAGGGGTATCAGTGCTATAAATAAAATGTTATGAAAAAATTATTTTGTAATTTGTGTTTTTCATGCATCCATCCTCCCTTATTTACTTAATAGTATATTAACCTATGTAGAGGTTAAATACATCCTTTAGTTATTGGTTCCTGCTCCTTTACTATCTCCGTCTCTTTGTTCATGGCTTTCTGCATTTCCTCTTGTATCTCTGGACATTCTACCAGCCCAATTCCCTCTAAGTATTTGATTTGCGTCCTTACTTATCTCCTTATTAATTTGGATAAATATTTTTACCATATTTTTTGAGCCAAAACAACATCATACACACTGCAAAAAAGATAACTAAACATGCCATGAAACTGCCAAATAATAATATATTGGCGAAATGCTTTAGTAACAAATATGCCGTACCACAAGATGCAAAAGTTCCAATCACTGCACTCATGATTGCAGGAAAACTCTGTTTGATAATGTGTGTAACATTATCCCATTCAAAATTGGGGAAAATCAGATTTAATATATATCCCGCCACTCCTAAAAAAGATGTAAATGATAATGGCATAATATATCCCAACAAGGTTATATACCAAGGAAAGCGTAGGATCAATGCCATGATGGTATTCAAAACTAATATAATCGGTATGGATAGAGATAAATAAAACTGCATTTTTGCTTTAAACACATCTTTGGCACTTATGGGAAATGTGTTTAACACTTCCATGTGCTTCCCCTCAATCGAAATACTGGCATAGGTTGTGTTGGATAAAGAAATAAGTATCGTGGACGCAAAGATATAAAGTATATCGGTTGCAGCGGGAGCAATCTGAAAATAATTGCTAAATAAATTAATATATGGAGCAATCTTCTCATTTGCCATAACAACAATCATTACAAAGACGGTTGCAAGCATGAATCCCATAGAGGTATTTGTGAAATAAGCAGGGGTTGAAAAATATCTGCGACGTTCCCTTGTAGCTAATGTGGAAATCATACTGTATTTTATAAACATATTTGAACTTATATCCATAGATTTCTCTTTTTGACCTTTAGACATGCAATACCAGTTTTGATAAGAAACCATTAAACCATGCAGCAGCAGGCAACTGGCAAGCAGTATTATTCCCCAATATGCAGCTAAAGACAGCACATTATGATACAGAAATGATTTCACATACCTACTAGCAGCAATATATAGAGTAGCTGCTTTAGAACTAAAATGAATCGTGCCCTTTGAAATCTCAGGGAATTTTAGGAACATAAAAACGATAAACGCAAACAAAAACAATACTGTAAGGATAGTTTTTAATCGTGCAATCAATACAGATGTACTTCTTAAAATGCGATAAATTTCCGTCCCGATAATCGCCCCCAAAAGGCAAGGTACGATTGGAAAAAACAAAAGATTCCCTATACTTATTAAATAAAATACTATCCCTGTTCCTGCTGTTATCCCAAACAGAACATCCGCAGGAAAGAGTAATATCATATCCAAAAAGACTAAGAACACATACAATATAAATAATTTTGAAACAATTAGCGAGGATAAACGAACAGGCAGTGCAAGCTGCGCATCAGCATTTACATCGGACAGGAGCAGACCGCCTCCCCAAAAGATACTGATTACAATATTTATTGCCAAACACGCAAACACCACAGGCACAATAAGGCTGTTTATGATATCATCCACCGTCCATGCAAAGGAGAAGATACCGCTCATTTTATGTACAAAAAAAACAAGCATTCCAACTACAATAATGCAGATAACCACATATAGAATTCCTGTTTTCCTGCGTTGTTTTGTATCTGCATATCGGAGTTGGTTGATTTTACTTGCTCTTAATAATTCATTTTTCCAAAAGGTCAACAGCATTTTCATTATCTTTGTTCACCTCCATAAATACTTCTTCCAGTCCTTTTGAGCCAATCAAATCTGAGGTCAAGCCCGTAAATAACAACATACCATTTTTAATGACCGACACCTTATTACATACTTTCTCAACTACATCAAGAATATGACTGGAAAATAAGACCGAGCTTCCACTGTCACAAAGCAAGCGCATCTGTTCTTTGAGGGTAATAAACGCATCTGGGTCTAAGCCTACAAATGGCTCATCCAAAATCAATAATTTAGGGACATGTGAGAATGCCGCCATCAACGCAAGTTTCTGCTTCATGCCATAGGAATACGAGGAAACTAAATTACTTAAATGTTTCTTCATTTGAAATACACCAGACAATCTATCAATGGATTGTATACGTTCTTTACGAGAAACTTCATAAATATCACAGACAAAATTAAGGTATTGCACCCCTGTCATGTATTCATCAAGACGTGGATTATCCGGTACATATGCCATTTTCTTTTTGCATGCAATTGGATTTTCCATCAGTGAAACACCATCTAAAAGTATTTCCCCATTATCAATTCCTATTATCCCGAGGCAGGATTTTAATGTTGTTGTTTTTCCTGCTCCGTTTTTTCCAATAAAGCCCATAATATCGCCATTCTCAACCAAAAAACTAAGATTGTTGACAGCTACCTTTGTACCATAGGTTTTGGATAAATTTTTAATTTCTAACATAGTCTACTCCTTTGTCATTTCGAAAAATTTCAAAATAGCAGATAAAAAAAACCGTTCCGCTTTCAATTCTCATTTCAATCCTAAATAAATAATAATCCCTGACGTTACTACTGCTACAGCAGGCATAATGTAAAACATAAAGGTTGCCTTATCTGCCTGTTTATTGACTTTAAATGCTGCAAGCAAGTTGAGCAAGACACTGACTGCGGGAACGCCAAATACTATCATGTTTCGGGGGAAGTAAGAGTTGGCATTTCCTTCAGAATCAAAATGGACGGGGATAGAATCAGGCAGCTTACCATAAAAAGCAAGGAAAACCACCAGTGTCAATGCACACAATACGGTGCTGATAATAATGTGTTTCTTTGAAGATTTCATACGCAATTCCTCCTAATTAGTTTTTTTCTGTAAATAAAGAATAAGAGAATAGATAAATGGAACAACACCTGCTAACAGAATGATTAGCGGAACGGTTACATACGCCAAGTTGTGCAGAGGATGTAATATCATAGCCGCTCCCGATAATACCCAAGTATAGCTGCCTAATTTATGTGTTTTATACCACCCCTCTTCATCATGAAACAGCCAAGGAAACTTTAAACCTATATAGGGGTTTATATGATTTTTGGGGAAATAGTTTCCGCTGATAATAAATATAATGCCTAAAAAAATATAAACAAAAGTTTCCATGATACTTTGCGCCGGAAACAGCAGCAGATAGATTTGTGGAATTAAATATGCCAGTCCGGTAATTGGCATAATCCACTTACCAAGAGCCACTAATTTCTTTGCTCCATTAGCCATGACAATGTTAGAGCTTAAACCCAAATTCAAAACAGCATTAAGAATAGCCGCTATTACATAAAGTGGAATGTATGTATCTGCGTTACCTCCGCTCAATTTATTAATAACTACGGCTATTCCAAACAGCACGCCGCATAGAACTGTCGATATAATTAACGTGCGCATGTCTTTTTGTTTCATATTAATCCTCCCGAAATTGCATGAGCCACATAACTGCACCTTCAAATACAGAAGTATTAATTTCATAGTAAATATACTTCTGATATCGAGTTTCAAAAATTAAGTCTGCATTTTTAAGAATAGACAGATGGTAGGAAATTGTAGCATTGGACAATTCAAACTCAGCAGCAATCTCCCCAGCAGACATTTTTCGCTTTTGCTTAAGTTTCAGTAATATATCCCGTCGGACGGAATCACTTAGTGCCTTAAATATATTTGGTAAACTCACTTTATCACCTTTGACTCTTCATTTTGAAATTTTTCTAAATGACAGCTATATTATAAAGTCTATGTGGCGCTTTGTCAATACAGCAGTATGAATACAATTGATATCACACAAATCTCTGCCATCTTTGGTTACACATATTTTTCATATACATTTATATAATATTCCTAAGGGTACCCTTACAGATATAGGTATATCTGTATCTGTAAGGCACATCTTGAATTAATTGTCCATAAAACTTCTTCAATAATTTATATTTTTAATAAAAATTCATTTACATTCCAAATTATATTGATTGCCTTGGTATCACAATGATATAATGGAACGGAAAAAAATAGAATAAATAAACATATTTCTTAAAAATGTAAAGTCATTTCATATATGCCATATTAATTTATAATCCACTCCTGCAGAAGAGTAATTAATCCTAATATCACATATTTCTGTGTGCGGAGTATCAATAAACACGCAGCGAAATATAAATCATGCAAGGAATGACCGGGATTTGTAAATGAATCATAGGTTATACACTGCTATATCATATGGAGAGGAGGCAAAACAAAACTCATTTCTGTTTGACCTGTGTGGGCGGTAGCGTTCACATCTGATTTCCAATTATTTAACCTTATACTAAAAGGAGGATTATCATGTTTAGAAACATCAATAAAAAAATTCTTGCTTTTGTTATTGTTGTTGCAATGTTAATGTCTTTCATTCCAACAATGTCTTTCGCTGCAGAGCCGAATAGTTCTCACCTCATTACCAGTCAGGCTAAAAAGCCTTCAACTGCCGGTGCTCTTCAACTCCTAGATAAGAATGGAACTAAAACATTATGTGACAAAGACGGGAACCCTATACAACTTCGTGGTATGTGTACCCACGGCCTTCAGTGGTACCCTGAAATAATTAACAATAATGCATTTGCAGCACTCTCCAAGGACTGGGGAAGTAATGTAATCCGTCTGGCAATGTATGTTGCTGAAGGCGGATATTCAAAAGACCCTGAAACTATCAAGAAAAAAGTAATAGATGGGATAAATTTTGCAATCGCCAATGATATGTACGCTATGGTGGATTGGCATGTACTTACTCCGGGTGACCCAAATGCAGACATATATAAGGGTGCAATGGATTTCTTCAAGGAAATATCCCAAAAGTATCCCAATAATCCGCACATAATATATGAACTGGCTAATGAGCCCAGCCCTAACGATCCCGGTGTTACCAATGATGCGGCAGGTTGGGCAAAAGTAAAGAGCTACGCAGAACCAATAATAAAGATGCTCCGTGACAGCGGTAATAAGAATCTTGTAGTCGTTGGAACTCCAAACTGGAGCCAGCGTCCTGATTTGGCTGCTAATAACCCCATTAATGATAATAATACTATTTATACTGTTCATTTCTATAGCGGTACGCATAAAACCTCTCCTAACAGTACAGACAGAGGAAATGTAATGAGTAATGTAAGATATGCTCTTGAGCATGGTGTAGCAGTTTTTTGTTCAGAATGGGGATCCAGTGAAGCAAGCGGAAACAACGGACCTTACTTAAAAGAAGCCGATGAATGGCTTGAATTCTTCAATGCAAACAATATCAGTTGGATTAACTGGTCACTGTCAAACAAGAATGAAACCTCAGGCTCGTTCATACCTTTCATTTCCGGCAAATCAGAAGCCACAAGTTTAGACCCCGGAGATGATCAGGTTTGGTCACCAAAAGAGCTGAGTATATCCGGTGAATACGCCCGTGCCAGAATTAAAGGTATTAAATATGAACCTATTGAGCGTGCTGAAAAAGAAGAGTTTACAACAAATATATGGGATTTCAATGATGGAACGACTCAAGGTTTTGGTATAAACGCTGATAGCCCCGTAAAGGCTGATAGTATCACTCTTACAAATGATAAAAATGCTCTTAAAATCACAGGCTTAAAAAACAGCAAGGATCTTTCAGAAGGAAACTACTGGGCAAACGTTCGTCTTTCAGCTGATGGTACAAGTAATAAACCGAACATTCTCGGTGCAGAAAAGCTTACAATGGACGTTATTGCAGCTGCTCCTGCCACAGTATCAATAGCAGCAATACCACAGAGTTCAACCCATGGTTGGGCGAATCCTACACGTGCCATTGCGGTGAAGCCCTCTGACTTTGTAAAACAGACAGACGGCACATATAAAGCCGTATTGACAATAACTCCTGCTGATTCACCTAATTTTGATTCTATAGCAAAAGACACCAAAGATAGTACAATGACTAATATAATTTTGTTTGTGGGTGCAGATACGAATGTTATTTCACTTGACAATATAACAGTATCAGGAAACCGAGCTGCCGCAGAAGCAACTGTTGAGCATGCTATGCCAGGAAAGGCAACACTTCCTTCAAATTTTGAAGATTCAACCCGTCAGGGATGGTCCTGGGATGCTACCTCTGGAGTTCAGAGTGCTTTGGCAATAAAAGATGCTAACGGCTCAAAAGCTATTTCTTGGGAAGTAAAATATCCTGAGGTAAAGCCGACGGACGGATGGGCTTCAGCACCACGTATCGCTCTTGGCGGAATAAACGCAACACGCGGAAGTAACAAATATCTTGCATTTGATTTATATCTGAAGCCTGCACAAGCAAGCAAGGGCGCTCTCTGCATAAGTCTGGCATTTGCTCCGCCAACCCTTGGTTACTGGGCACAGGCATCGGTTGATATCAATATACCTTTAGCAAGCCTGAGCAAAATGAAAAAAACCAAAGATGGATTGTATCACATTCAGGCAAAATATGATTTGGATAAAATAAATGATAAAAAAGTACTTACTGCTGATACTGTCCTACGTGATATCACAATCGTTGTTGCAGACGTTAACAGTGACTACGCCGGTACGATGTATCTGGATAATGTCAGGTTTGAAAATGAAAATGACGGCAAAAGTGAACTTAATAATGCTATTGCGATGTTGGTATCAAAAGGTATTATCAAAAACTCTGATGCCAAACAAATCAATTTCAATAAGAGCATTTCAAGAGGCGAGTATATTATGTGGCTTGTTAAAACTTTAGATTTAAATGCAAAATATACTACAAATTTCAGTGATGTTAATAAGAAAGACAGCTACTATAATTCACTGGGTATCGCCAAAGCACTTGGTATTACTAACGGTGTCGGACATAATAAATTCAATCCTAATAAGGCTATAAGCAGAGAGAATATGTTGGTATTAACCTATAAAGCGCTGAAATTAGTAAATAAAAATTTGGTTAAAGGTAATGCTGACAATCTAAAACAATTTTCTGATGCTTCAAAAGTTTCAAAGAATACTGTTGAAAGTGTAGCCACTATCGTAAAGAACGGATTTTATTCAGGTGATGCAAAGAAGCTTAATCTGAAAGCCTCCGTTACAAAAGCTGAGTCCGCGTTGATGCTACATAAAATAATACGCTAGTTTCCATAAATAGAAACAAACGGCTAAGTCGCCTAATAAAAAATCTTCTGTACATATGTACGGAAGATTTTTTATTGTTAAAGAAATCATGACGGCTTGGGTTAGTGAATGTGTAAATCAATTGTCTGTAAAGCTGTATTCAAAACTATAGTTTCCATTTTTTCCTTTGCTTTTATAGTTTAGTTTTATTGGCTCCGACATACAGTTTAAATATAGTTCCAATATATTATTTTTATATAGGATAACCTTTTTAACTGTGAGTTTAAAAACTTCCTCGGAATCCTTTCCTTCAATCTGGTTAACCAGAGAATTTATCCTGTCTATACATCTCTGCAGCTTATTTGCATTCCCGCTATTTATAATATTTATATCTTCAATATTTTTAATAATCGTTTTAACTTTATTTATCTCAAAGTCATACTTTTTATTCATTAAAAACATATCGCCCTTAGATATGCTTCCCTCAAGCATTAGATTGATTACTTCCTGCTTTTTACGGTTCAGGTCTTCTATTTTTCTTGTAAATAAATATGTACTCTTTATATCAGTTAAATCGTTCAATTTCCTGATTTCAGATACCAGTTCGGACTTTATTTTTTCCTTACTTATATTAATTGAGTCCATAACAGCTTTTACTATTTCGCACAGTACTATGTGATTTATACTCTTATTGCTGCAGCCAACCTTATTTCCATTGAAATCAGTCTTGAGAGTGCCATAGCTTTTAGCCTGACTACATATCCAAGCCTTGTAAACTTCCCCGTTTTTTAATTTTTTACTTCTTCCCACAAATTTATTTCCACATTCCCCACAATACAGCTTCCCTGAGCACCAATATTTATTGCTGTATTTACTTTTTTGCTCCTTTTGTGCTGCTCGCTGACTGAGCTGTTCTTGTGTTGCATCCCATAAATCCCTTGATATGATAGGTTTATGATGGTTTTTTATATATACAGTCTCTTCTTCTCCCCTGTTGTATTTCTTTTTATGATTTAAGTAATTTGGAGTTATGGTCTTTTTTTGAGTCAGATCTCCAACATATTTTTCATTTTTTAGAAGTCTCAGTATTGTGGTATTTGACCACCTTTTTTTATATCTTTCAAATTGTATATTGTCTTCATAAAGCTCTCTTGCAATTATATGAGTACCTTTTCCTTCGATGGTATATTTGTAAAAAATCAATCTTACTATTTCAGCTTCTTCCTCATTAACCGTTAAAATGCCTTTATACAAATTGTATCCTAACAGCTCACGTCCAAAAACGATCCCCTGCTCCATTCTTCTTTTTTGTCCCCACTTTACCCGTTCAGATGTTTTTCTGCTTTCATCCTGCGCAATGGCCGACATAATTGTAAGCCTCAATTCACCATCTCCGTCAAGAGTATTAATATTATCATTAATAAAAATAACACCTACTCCAACCTCTTTAAGCATACGTGTGTAGTCAATACTGATTTTAGTGTTTCTTGCAAATCTTGATATCTCTTTAGTCAATATCAAATCCAGCCTTTTGTTTTTAGCATCAGAAATCATCCTCTGAAATTCCATTCTATTCTCGGCTTGAGTCCCGCTAATTCCCTCATCAGCATAAATGTCAGCAAATTCCCAGTCAGGTCTATTCCTTATATATTCTTCAAAATATTTCTTTTGGCTCTGTAGTGAATTTACCTGATCATCCTTTTCTGTTGAAACTCTGCAATAAGCACCAACTTTTACTTTCATACCTATACCTCTGATGTATAAATCAATAGCTATTAATTGCTTTAATCACCTTATCACATTGTTCACCCGTCAGCAGCTTCTCTTTATACAGCTGCTTGATTACTCCTATTTTAAACTGGCGAGTAAATATGTTACTTTCTTCTGTAGTAAGTTCAATCCTTTTATTTTTAATAGTCATTCTATCAACTCCCAATACATTCTATTCGAAATTAAAAAAATGGTTAATTCATTTTCACAGCACATCTTATTTTTCCTAAAGCCCATAGCTCTAAAAACAGTATATGGTTGTAAATAATGTAAAATAGTGGTTGACAACCTAGTTAGGTATACTATAATTATGTTATTAAAAGATATTATCCAGTTTTCTCCTAGCTCGAGATAGAAAAAGATTGGTTAAATATAAATAGGAATGAATAAAAAATAATATAATAAATTATAAGGAGTAATTGTAAATTATGTCAAAAAAAAATTATATTAAAAAATTGATTTGCTTAGCATTAATCATATCAATTTCACTATTACCAACTTTAGTATTTGCAGTATATAGTAGTTCGTATGATTCACTGTCCTTCACTCAGACTAACAATAGTTACATCTATTCAAATAACCCTGAAAAAATCTATTCATCTTACCTTAAAAATGGGATTGGTGCATATACTATTAAAGTAAAGCTAACGGCTAATAAATCTTATGATGTTGAATACAGTCATGCAAATTATTCTGGTGTTCCATTAACAGTAGCTGTAATATTAACTAATAAAGGACCTGGCAGCGCTACGATAACAAAAATGAATAATTCCTCCGCTGCTAATGGATCGTACTATGTAATGGGTTCAGCAGTTGAAACGGAATATTGGAGCACTGCAAAATATTCTACCAAAGATCTTAATGCTGGTACATCAGAAATTTACTTACGATCAGACTTGAATTCTGCTAATGCTTCAGCAGGAGTAGGTAAAATTCTTCTTAAAGCAAATACTTCAAATGTAGAATGTAAAGTAGTAATTTTCAAAACAGGAACTAGTTTGGCAACAGTTTTAGGTCTTCCAGTATTCGATTGCATGAATACAGGCAGTTCAAACGGATCTGGTACTGGTAAAGCAACAGGTACTGGGTTATATGGCCATGACGGAAGAATGGCTACATTTGATTATAATACTTCAGTTTATAAATCTTTTTATTTAGATTGTTTTAGCGATTATGTTTCGAAGTATAATGAAAATGAATTTGAAATACCTGATCAATATTTACCCTATAGTGGATGGCAATCTAATGCCCCACAAGTCAGCCCCAGACCTCCAGTCAGCCCTGGGTTGCTTCAAGGAAGCTATGGGATTATGTATAATATCATAATGAAAAATGCTGCCAATAAGACACTCTACTTAGTTCCGGATTGGGACAATATTACATATAATAATTATCAATTTTATACAATACGTGACCCTTACACATCAACTTGGAAGACAGTAAGCGTACAAAAACCTGGTTACATATCTATAAAACTTCCGAATAGTACATCATTCGGTTTTAACTGGGTTCTTGCAGCTGATGATTGTGGTATGCTCTATTGTACATTTAATAAACCGACTACAGGTACAGCTTATCCGGCAAATTAATAATCATTCTACGTTTTTGAACTAAAAAAATACTTAAAAAGCTGAGATATCAAGATAAATAATCCTTAATATCTCAGCTTTTCATATCTTTTAATCCTTAGAAAATCAGATAATATCCTTTACTTACTCATTGGAGCCTCAGGATGTAACACAGATACTTTCAGGGAAACAGTCTTGTCGCGCCCAAGATACATGCTATAGTACGGTGGGTAAGAGTTCAACATGTTAACGGCCATCTGTTTCATCTGGTTGGCATCCAACGATTTGATTGACGGCAAATCATCCTCTGTTAATTTTTCCGCAGCTGTTTTTCCGGCGAACTTTTTTAGTCGCTCAACAGTATAGCGTATATCGTATTTGGAAGGATATACCTCTAATACATCCTTCTCAAGACCGGTAAGCTTGTATACGGCTTCCAGCCCTGTGCGGACTGACATTTCAACTGTGAACACCACATCCTCCGGAACCTCCACATACTGCCCAAGAAAGCCGATATTTGTGCAGCCCTCCGGTACATTCTTCGGTCGATCGGTTTCCTTACGAGGCATGAACTGGCTGGTGATATAGGGCATCATACAGGTCGAGATGTAGGAATGGGACAACACCTCATCCTTGATGTCCAGCATGTTCAGATGATACAACAGCTCTGTCATAATTTCTTCACCGGTGCATTCATGCATCGGCTTCTTAACATAATTGCCTACATTCTCGCCATAGCACCCATATCCCCACATTACCTGCTCATCATCCTTCTGGTCTAAGAAAAATGGGTTGTGATGTAACTCAAATGAGATATCCCAGTTAGAATCCAAAATCGTGATGGCCCCTCCTGTTCCTGCCTTGCTTCCGGTTAGCTTTTCAATTCGGTTGACAAGCTCCGGATAGCCTTTTATTGTAGGCATGAAGGAAACCCACTTTGTCTTGTCTATGTGACCGATGAATTTTTCCGGGTGTCCGAACTTTTCGTTCTTTCCGGCAAGGTTCTGCCAAAGCGTAAAAGCACCTAGGTCAGCTGTATCATAGTTGGTCGGTGCAACTGTCTTATTGTCGCCGAATGCACTGTTAGTTGTCATGGAGCCGTTTGTAACAAATACAAAATCTTTCGGCTCCATCTTAATAACTACCTCCTTATTGTTCTGCCTGAGAAGCAATGCTTTAGCGGTATTACAGGCATCGTCCATATCAATGTCATATACCCAACAGCCGTACACAGTTTTGACGCCCTTACTCCATAGCCATGTCATAAGAGGCTTGATCATGGAATCATATTCGCAATATTTTGTGTGTATGATTCCTTCAAGGTACTCATGGCGAACCTCAAGAGCAAACCGTTGGAAATATCGTTGGCACTCCAAAGCACTGTGATATGTTTTAAAGGCCAGACAACTGTGAAAGTTTATCCAGCAGCTGCTTTTAAAGAATGATTCATCAAAAAAGTCTGATATTTTCTTATCTTCCAAAGCAGATTCCGGAAGGCTTAGAAACCGCTGCATATCCGCCATGTCTTTGGGACAAAAGCGGTAGTCGTGAACCTTACTGTATCTTTCTCCACGGTTAACGAGTACCCTGCATTCCGAATGGATTGGCTCCTCCCTGTTAAAATCAACTATGTCATCAAGTACGGTACGTCCTTTGTTTTCAAGTGATGGAATCTTACTGTACAGATACCAGAGGCATTCCATATACGGCTCCATTTCACGTTCTCCACGGCAAAGATAGCCGAATTCTCCGCGTATACCATCCATACTGCCGCCCACATCATCACGCTTTTCCAAAATGGTTATATTTTCTCCGGGTATACCGGCGTCATCTACCAAAAAAGCTGCTGTTGCCAGCCCTGCGAGGCCGCCACCAACGATATATGCTTTTCTCTGTTCAATACCTTCCGGTTTTTTGGGGTGATACATTGTCGAATAAATATTCATTGTCTTCATCCTTTCAATATGAAATTTAATAAAACCGATTGCTTTTATTAAATTAAAACACAATGATCTTTAAACGAAAATTTACAAATAGACCGAACTGTCAAAAATTTTTACATTTGTAACAATTTGTTAAGTTTATCTTATTAGATTTGTTAAAAAGTCAAAAAAATGATACCATAATTACAATCTAGAATAAATGAAGGTGATATAAATGCTAAAAAATGCCAAGGAAGTCTTTGCGGAATCACTAGAGAAAATGCTGAAAAAAAAGACACTTGATCATGTTACGGTAAAAGATATTGTTCAAGACTGTGGTGTATCCCGTCAAGCGTTTTATTATCATTTTAATGATATTTACCAGCTCGTCGAATGGATATTTAAAGAGCAAACATTTGAAGCATTGGCTGATAACAAAGATATTAATACATGGCAGCAAGGTTATCATAATATACTTGAAAGAATGCGTCAGAACAGGAACTTTGTTTATAACGTTTACCGCTCAATCAGCCGCGAATATCTTGAGACGTTTATGTACAGGGTTTTGTATGAAATAATATATCCCGTTGTCGAAGACCAATCCAAGGGATTGATTGTTGATGACAAATATAAAGAGTTTATTGCGCATTTTTATAGTCTGGCAGTTGTGGCAATAGGTATGGATTGGATTCGAACAGGTATGAAAGAAAATCCCGGTGAAATTGCTGAAAAAGTAGCCGTTTTAGTAAAAGGCGACTTTAAAAAAGCCCTGATGAAATACTCAAAATAATTCACACTGTTACTGCATGAGCAATCTTACTGGATTCTTATCTTATTTTTCTCTTTTTATAGTAATGTTCTCCTGCTGGCGTCAATGTTTACTTGCGGTTCTTGCGGTTCTTTCGCTCCAACAACAGTTCCCCTCTTCATAGCTATTTTTCGAACTCTTTTGCTACCTGCACAAGCAAATCTCCAATCTGTATATGTTGTGGACATGCTTTTTCACATTTACCACACTTAATGCAATCGGACGCTTTACCGTTATTCTTAGTATGTACTTCGCTGTAATAATAATCAGCATTCCAGTCATGGTACATGTTCTTGGTATTCATGCAAGCAAACAAATCCGGAATAGAAATGTTCTTTGGACATCCGTCTGTACAATATCTGCACGCAGTACAGGGAATCAGATTCATGTTATGAAGAATTTCCTGTACCTTTGAGACCGCTTCCAGTTCCTTCTCAGAGAGTGGTTCAAACTCTTTCATAAAACTGATATTATCCTGCATCTGTTCCAAAGAACTCATGCCGGATAATACCATCTCTATTCCTTCAAACCCGGCGGCAAAGCGAATTGCAAAGCTTGCAGAACTTCCATTGTGTAAATCTTCAAGAATTTTTTTTGCGTCTTCCGGAAGGTTTACAAGATTGCCACCCTTCACCGGTTCCATTACAAGTACAGGCTTATTGTATTTTCTGCATACCTCATAACATTTGCGACTTTCAACAGCAGGATCTTCATAATCTGCGTAATTGAACTGAATCTGTACGACTTCAATATCCGGATACTCTGTCAAAATCTGCTCTAATACTTTAGCCCTGTCATGGAAAGAAATTCCCACATGTTTCACTTTTCCTTCAGCCTTCAGTGCAAATGCAGTCTCGTACGCGTTGCAGTCTTTAAAGAATTTAAAACTTTCTGCTACCTGTGCATGCATCAGGTAATAATCAAAATAATCTACTCCACACCAAATTAACTGATTTTCAAAAAAAGGACGAATATCCTCTTCTTTTTTGAAATAAATATTTGTAAGTTTATTAGTCAAGATATATTTATCTCTGGCATACCTGCGGGTAAGACACTCTTTCAGAGCCAGTTCACTTTTGCCCTGTAAATATCCATGTGCAGTATCAAAATAATTAAATCCATTATCCAGATACGTATCCACCATCTCATTCATCTGTGCAATATCCACATCTTCACCATTCATAGGGAGTCTCATACATCCAAATCCAAAGTTTTTCTTTACTCCATCCATGCAAAATCCTCTCTTTCAAATACATACTGCGGTGTAATTTAGTAAGTCAGCTTATTTAATACTATCCCATTATGTACGGCAATAAAGACATTGCTAATAATACTGCAATTATAATGACACCTATAATTCTTCTTGAAATAAAATAAGCATTACTTGGCTCTTTCGTGGCCTTCCAGCTTTCAAAAGTCTTCCACATTAATTTAGGGCATATAACATTTAATAATGCAATAGTAAAAATTAATCCTATAATAGTGAGTTGATATACCATTACTCCTTTTGGCATATATTTAATTCCCTTCCTTAAAATCCATATATTACCTTAATACTAATACTATATCTGGAATCAAATCAAATATCAATCACTACCACATTATTTATTTTCAAATAAATGTTTTACACTTTTACCGAACAGGCATGTTTATGAAGTTATAGGTTTGCCTACAACTTCATAACTCCCCGTGTGGTTTGAAATCTCAAGAACAATACTATACTGTCCTGTTTTTTCTATGGAAACAACCTGATTATATTTGTCTTTTGTACATTCTGTAAGTTCAAGTACATAAGTACCGGTATCACGATTTTTAACGCCTATCCTTAGTTTTCCTGATATTGTGGATACATTTATTTTGCTACTATTTTGTAAAAACGCCACAGATAGTTTCTCCTGTATCTGAAAATTCCTTACCGGCGATATCGCCATAAAATTCAAATGTACTAAAACCTGTAGTCTGAACCTCTGATAGCAAGGCTTCCTTAGTAAAAAAATGGTCCCATATATTATAGCAATTCACAGTTTCTTCGGTAATCACAATAGACTGCCTTAATTCAGTACTATCTTCATCATTATATTGATAAACGGATTCCAAGCAAATATGTGGCTTATCGCACAAAAAACCACCCTCTTCACAGTAGTACCATGAACGACTTTCATGTTTTCTCATCTGAGGTGTAAATACATCAAAAATAAACTTTCCGTTGGGCTTTAATGCAAGATATACTTTTTTCAATAAAGTGAGCCTGTCCGTATTTGATAGTGCTGCATAATCACAATATATCAATATTATTACATCGTACTTTTCTACATAATCAATTGTTAAGTAGTTTTTATAATGGTACTCAATACTGCTTTTATTAAGTAACGCTTGTTCCATTGCATATGCAATGGAGCGTTTAGAAAAATCTACTCCAGTAACAGAAAATCCTGCGCTATTAAACCGCTCAGCATATAATCCGGGTCCACAACCTAAATCAAGTAAAAACTTATATTGAGGCGGTGGTGCAATTTTTGAAATCCATTTTACTGATTCATCGAGAAATTCGGATTTGCGAGTTGCCGCATCCCAACTTGGATTCAGGTGAGCTTCCAACATACCTTTGGAGATATGTTCATCATCCCAAAATTTATTTGTGCTTGGAGCATATAATTGTGGTTTCGCAGTATATTTTTCAAGTTCATTGAACATATTCTCATCTCCATATAAAAGATAAATAGCCATAGTATCTGTCATATTGTTATAGCTGACACAAGCTATATTCATAATTCTGTACATAATATCTGATATTACTTCTGCCTCGCTGAACAACTATGTGACCTTCTGCTTCTAATTTTTCTTTTTGTGCCTCAATACCACCCGGGTATTTTGGATTTAACTCACCATCCGCTTTAAGTGTTCTCCAGTATGGTGTTTTCTCGCTGCTTCTTTGGTTGCTCGCCCATGCTACGATAGAAACAAAAATTCCTGCGGTGATTGGGTCTGTAAAATCTGCATTATTTGCCTTTGCAAAGGAGTCTCTAATCTGTCCTACTGTAATTACCTTACCTAATGGTACTTTCTTCATAATCCGGTCATAATCAATGGGTGGAGCAAAATACATTCGCTCGCCGCCATACTTTTTAATACTTTTTTCATCGGTAATAATTTTTAATTTAGGCATATCCTTATTATTATGAAGCATTGTATTAAAATCTTTGTTCTGTTCATTTGCCATACCAATGCACCTCCTGCAGTTAAGCATAGACTACCCCATCTTTTTATGCAATGAGACAGTTTAACATTTTCAATTATAGAGTATGCAGTAATATACTAATTCTTGATATATTGGCTCATCACCTTTTTTTCCAAGGTCGCTCTTTATTTAGCCAGCCCCGTTCTTCCCAATACTGCCTTTCGACAGGAGAAGTGTCCCCTCCCGCCTTGTGCATTTTAGCCATGATAAAAAATACTAATTTTGTCTTTATACAGACTCTCGGCCTTTCAATATGCGCAAATCTTCGGGCAAGTTTATTCATATCTTTATCGATTTTTATTTTCTTATCCTCTTTTACGCCAGCCCAGTTTGAAGCCTGCACATTAATACCATAGCTCTTTATATAAGGAACACCCCAATAGAAGAGAGACTTTTTCACATTCTTAATTGCATGCTTAGCTCCTGCTCCGGCAGCAGTTGAAATAACGGCAGCTTTCTTTGTGAACATCCACTCTCTTGGACAATGTGGCATCCAATATGTAAACATCAGGTCAAGGAAAGCTTTCATGGATGCAGATGGACCCATGCAATAGTTTGGCGTCGTAAAAATAAGCATATCTGCCTTTTCCATAGCATCGGTGATGATTTGCTTTTCGGTGTAGTATGGGCATTTTGTACCATCTTCAATGCATTGGTAGCAACCCATACAAAAGTGATTCAAGTCCCTCGGTAAGAAAAACTCTGTAATTTCGTCCTCACTTGCAAGCTTATCGGCCAATAACCTTCCTATGTGATAAGTACTTCCTTTATGGTTTTGCCCATGTATCATCGTGATTTTCATATTAAATCCTCCACTCGTAGCACTAGAATTATCGACCTGAGAAAATATAACCATTGTTTCGGATAATTCTTTTCATAACGAAGCCTCCTTGTATTACGTGTATTATTTGCCAAGAACTATTAAGTCTCCAAGTGTTCTGAATCCGTTTTTTTCATAGAATTTTTGCGATGGATAATCTTTTTCTGTGTTTAATATCATGCCATTTAATCCTTGCTCTTTGATATCTTCCTCTATTGCCTTTACAAACCAGCTGCCTATACCTCTGCCCTGCATTTCGTAGCTAACGCAAAATTCATCAATATAATATTCAAGACCTTTTATCCATGGTTTTTTCATACCTATACTCAAGGCTACCATCTTATCATTTAAAACAACTGCATAACCTATAAAGTAATTATTATCAAAATGATTATTAAAAAACTTCACTACTTGTTCTCTCGATTCATAAATATCATTCCATGGCTCTTGAGTGAATGTTTCTATATACAAATTCACACACTCCTCAAGCATTTCTTTTTTAATTTTTACTAAAAACAATTCTTCCATATTGTTACCTTCTCCATGAACCCCTTTTTTGTCACTGTGTTACATTAAAATTGTTTATTAGCCCTTTTAAACTACTGGGCATTAATACATAAGACCATTATATTTATACTATATTTGGTACTAAATTTAGTCAATAGAATAATTCAAATCGTCATTTCGGTTCAGATATAGGCACAGAAGAACTGGCGCATCTGGAAATTATATCTGCAATAGTATATCAGTTGACTAGAGGTTTAAGTATTGAAGAAATTAAAAAGAGTGGTTTTGATACCTATTTTGTTGATCATACAACAGCATTGTACCCTATTGCTGCCTCAGGTATGCCTTTTACAGCAACATACTTCCAATCAAAAGGCGATCCAATTACAGATTTAATAGAAGACCTTGCAGCAGAGCAAAAAGCAAGAACAACATATGATAATATACTTAGGTTGGCAGATGATCCGGATGTCAAAGAACCTATAAAGTTCCTCCGTGAAAGAGAAGTAGTTCACTTCCAAAGGTTCGGTGAAACCTTGAGGACAGTTCAGGATAGTTTAGATGCTAAGAATTTTTACGCATTTAATCCCGAGTATGACAAGAAATAAAAAAGCAACAATACAACAAGGCCTCTTGCCGCGGTTTAATTTTGCGGTAAGAGGCTTTGTTGTTGGGTAAGAAATTTTTGTGCTTATTTTAATTCTCTCTAAAAGTAGTCAAAGTGTAATCTAAACCGCAGTTTGCTAATTTTATACAGTATATTTAGGTGCAACAGGAATCCATATTTCAACATTACAAATATCGGCAGCGTCATCCCACAAGACATACTTTTCTATTGTGGGGAGCCCGGTTTTTTTATACTTGCTTTGAGGCATGAACTCGTTATTGATTCTTTGCCATACGCTTCCAAGAACTTGGCTGGATATGCTGCCCTTCGCTTCGAATTTTAACCAGGTTGCCTCGGGATACTTGAAAATATCAAGTCCTTCAATCGGTTCTTTATCCCATTCGATGCCACACATGTAATCGTTGCTACCGTCTTCTCCAAAACTGAAACACAATCCCAAATCGTAAAAACGTCCTGTTGTTTCTTTGATTGCCTCATTACTGCCGTCACTTTTTACGATTGCCCATGTGCCGCCACCGTATGGTGTTGTACGCCTTATTCCCATAACATTAAATGGTGTTCTCTCAATAATTGTGTAATCCATTCTATCAACTCCTTTAATTATAAGGGCGAAATCAAGACGGCAATAGAATGTGAGCTTAACACCGTCTTTTCTTGCATCTGACGGTGTAATACCATGTAAACGTTTAAAAGCAACACTAAATGCATCGGATGATTGATAACCGTATTTCAACGCAACATCAATAACTTTTTCTTCAGTGTTTTGCAAATCATAAGCGGCACATGTCAATTTACGGCGACGGACGTACTCAGATAACGGTATACCCGTTATTTGTGTAAACGACCCTTGAAACAAAGAAAACGGACAAGCTGTTATCCTACTTATTTCTTTTTCGTCAATTTTGTTGTTCAAATGGTCTTCCACATAATGAATTGCTTGATTCATCCTATCAACCCAGTCCAAAACTTCACCTCCTTGAACACAATTATAAAGGAATTATTTTTCACATGCCCGTTATTTTTCGAACGGCTTTTAACGGCTTCAGATGAACAGTATATACATTTACTAAATTAAACTCCTTAAACCAATATACCAAATAGGTATTTATACTATTTACCTTTTCTGAATCCTGATTTTGCTGACCATAAGAAAAGAAAGCAAAATAACAATGACAGCAGTAAAAACGGTGTATATACTGTTATACCTATGATGCTCTATGGAATAGTAGTTAAACAGGTTAATTACTGATAAAAGGGCTCCGGCAATTGTAATCGGCACACCAGAATAAACATTATTAAATGTTGATAAATTGTAACGTGCTAGCCTGTAAGCCCCTGCAATAGGATAGATAACTGCCAGCAAACAGCCTATAACTGGAAGACCAAAAAAACTGATTTTCCAAGTGATTATTATAGGTGCAACTCCAAAAGAAACTAAGTCTGACAGAGAATCTAACTCCTTGCCCAACTCACTTGTACAGTCCAACATTCTGGCAGTCTTACCATCGAATCTATCAGTTAAGGCTGCTACCATAACTATAAGAGATGCCTGTAAAAGATCATTTTTCATTACGAACAGCAAGGCAATTACTCCAAGTGATAGATTTATTAGTGTTAAAAAATTAGGCAAAGAATACTTAATCCTGTCTCTCAAATGATCCACCCTCTACTTTATAAGTTAAGTTCTCAAACATATATCGGCTAACAAATAGGTTTACAATGTAAAAATTTAGGACCAAAATAAACATACATTCAATTATACACCCAAATTTTGTAAAAATCTACATTTACCCTAGGCAAAAGATACTTTTTCTTAAATGCTTTTCTTAAAATAATCCACACATATTATTTTATCTAACACTTCTTTGAAGTGTTAATTTAAGGTTATCCGAAATGCTCAAAAAATTATATGTAAAATTTTCCAATAATTCCATAAATTATAATGAAATTATTGGAGAAAAATAACATATACATTTTAATAGGCGTAAGTATATTATTACCATATTAATTATAAATGCCTCTTTAATACACATATGGAATTAGTATACTGTTATAGCTTAGTAAAATGTTTTTTCTGAAAGGATTATGCATATGAGAGAAAGATTACTTGATTATTTTGGTGCAACCTACAACGAACGTGTTCTTATGGCAATCAGCCAGTTACAGAATGGAAACGGTATTCTTCTTGCCGACGATGAAGACCGGGAGAATGAAGTGGATATTATTTTCCCGGCTCAGTATATGACGCCAGTAAAAATGGCCTTTTTGATCAGAGAATGCAGCGGGATTGTTTGTTTATGTCTCACAAATGAGCGCTGTAAGGAATTAGCACTTCCACTTATGGTTCAACAGAATTCCAGTCGATATGGCACAGCATTTACCGTATCTATAGAAGCAAAGATAGGTGTAACCACTGGGGTGTCGGCTGCAGACCGTACGACGACAATATTAGCAGCTATATCAGATAATGCTAAACCGGAGGATTTGGCACAACCCGGTCATGTATTCCCATTACAATCACGTCCGGGAGGTGTACTGGAAAGAGCCGGACATACAGAAGGCACAGTTGATCTTATGAAATTGGCCGGGCTCAAGCCTACCGGAGTCCTATGCGAATTAACAAATTCAGATGGTTCAATGACACGTCTTCATGAAGCAGTGCAGTTCGCCATTAAAAATTCCATGACATTATTGTCTGTTAAAGATATTATTGAGTACTATTCCAAGCATTAAAAATAATTTCAAGCAAATAACGACTAAATTCAGTACAACAGTATTTGTAAATTATAGTACACAGTTTTTACGAATACATTGAAATAACAAAAACAACAGAATAAGGAGGTCAGTATGTTTAAATTGAGCTACAGTATGAACGGTTTGACGAATTTGGACTTTTACCGAGCTGCACTTGAAGCTGAAAAAGCTGGTTTTGATGGGGTGGAACTATCTTTTCAGTACAAACAATTTGATCCTTTTTCACTTAGTGAAGATGAGCTGATGAAAATCAGGGATTTTTTCAAGGGATCACGGATAAAGCCAATTTGTATTTCAACCGCAACAACATTTTTTCTATCGGACATTCCACATGAGCCTTCAATCATTTCTCTTTCCCACGAAAAAAGACAGCAGCGGATTGATTTGATAAAAAAAGGCATATCAATGGCTAAAACAATCGGTATACCGATTGTCAGTTTTCAAAGCGGGTATTTAAGACAGGAACACGTTGATAATCCTTCAATTGACCCAAGGAAATTACTAATAGACGGCATAAAATCATGTTTGGAAAATATCGGAGATGTAACTCTGGTTATAGAACCTGAGCCGGGCATGTACATTGAGACAATCGACGATGCTATCTCACTTATAAAGGAAGTAAACTCACCCAATTTTAGTTTGCATTTGGACATTTGTCATACATTTTGTACAGAAGATAATTATGTTAATGCCATTTCAAAAGCAATCCCCCATGTATCGTATATGCATCTGGCAGACATAAAGGAAGGCTATAATCTCAAGCTGCAATCATTGAGTGAAAAGCAAAGATTGTCGGTAAAACTGAATTTAGAACGTTATGGTTATTTATTACATGTGGAAGACAAGAACTGCTTTTATTTTATCGATTCAGAGCATTGTATTTACTTCTATCAAAACGATTTGAAATCCGTTGAAAAAGCTGAAGCTGTGAGTTTTGTGAGCCCTTACCACTCAAGGGTTGATTTTGTGAAGATTGATGACATAGCCATCCAAAGTGAAAAAAGTATTGAACTTGAAATCAAAGCGTATTTAGGCTCAGTAGGCGGAATTGGATTTGATATCATACAAAAAGCCAATCCGATACTGAAATATCTAAGAAGCAAACATGATGAATGTTGCAATCCTATTATTCAGCAGCCGGTTTGCAACACTGTCAATGGCAAAGTACATTATCATGAATTCCCGGGAATGGGTGAAATCGATTTTCATGCAGTTCTCAAAGCACTCAAAGATAACGGCTACAACGGTTATGTAACTGTTGAACTGTATAACCACTCTGATGTTTGGGAAAAAGTGCTTCCCGAAAGTCGCAAGTATCTAATGGCTTGCATGAATGCAGAAAATGAGGCTAAAACATCAAAGGAAGAAACATATGGATGGATTTCCGAGGGGCTGGGTGAAGTTAATCATAGGCTGGTCAAGGCACCATATATTCGGTTATCGCAGTACACCAAGGGAAACAAAGGGGATATTGTTTTCTTTTATGATTTACGCTTTACTCAACCTAACAAGGTTTATATGGAAACAAGAGTATTACACTCTTTAGAACATTTATTACTGGCAGGGTTCAGAAAATATCTGGATGGATTTATAAGTGTTTCACCTATGGGTTGCCAGACCGGTTTTTACCTGATTACGCTGAATTCCAGTAATGTACAACATATAACCTCTACTTTTGAAAGAGTATTGAGGGAAATTCTAATGATGGATGAAGTTCCATATAACACAGACAAAGAATGTGGACAAGCATCTCACCATGACCTGAAAGGTGCCAAAATATTGGTTCAAAAAATACTTGAGCAAAAAACTTCATGGTTAAAAATATTTGAAAACTAACTATACTTAATAATTTATTCCAGAATTTTTTAAGAGTGATACTAAACAAAAGTTAACTTAAGTTATTTATACAGCAAAGGAGATGAATTTATATGGCAAATGTCGATTTAGGTTTGAGAAAATGGACTGTAAATAGTCAAAGGGAAATTAACTATGATATCATTTTAACAGAAGAAGTTCTGAATCCGTATAATGAAATGCTGTTGGCAGGAGGAAGAAAAAATGGAAGCCGACGTTTTGTTGTGGTAGACCGGTTTATATACAATATGTATAGGGATGAGCTGGAGACTTATTTTGAGAAAAATGAAATACATAGCAAAATTGTGCCTTTCGATAGCGGCGAAAAGAATAAGTCACTTGAAAACTATATTCAAGTTTTTAAAGAACTGGATAAATTCCCCATAGACCGCCGAGGCGAACCAATAATTGCTATCGGTGGAGGGGTTGTAACAGATGTTATAGGCTTTATAGCAAGCTCGTACAGAAGGGGTATTCCACACATCAAAGTTCCAACGACTCTAATGGGATATGTTGATGCATCGGTTGGTATTAAAGTAGGTGTTAATTTTAACGGAAACAAAAACCGTATGGGAAGCTTTGAACCTCCAAAAGCGGTGATACTGGATAAAGGCTTTCTTAAAAGCCTCCCACACCGCCATATATTAAATGGTGTTGGTGAAATAATCAAGTTGGCAGTTATTAAGGATATCAACCTCTTTGAATACCTTGAACATAATGGCCCGGAATGCATTGAAGCAAAATTTCAGAATTCTGCCGGTGACAGTATACTCGATGCATCAATTTCAGGTATGCTGGAAGAATTGGAGCCTAATTTGTACGAGGACAACCTTGAACGTTCCGTTGACTTTGGACATACTTTCAGTCTTGCCCTTGAAATGCACAATGTTGATAATATGCTTCATGGCGAAGCAGTAGCAATTGATGTTGCATTTTCAACAGTATTAGCAAACGTGCATTCACTTCTATCCTTAGAGGAGCAAAATCGTATACTGATTTTAATTAAAAAGTTGCAGTTGCCCCATTGCCATAAATCCCTTATTCCAAACCTTTTGTGGGAATGTCTTATTGAAAGGACACATCACAGAGACGGACTACAAAGAGTTCCATTACCCGATTCAATCGGGAATTGTGTATTTGTTAATGACATAACATATGACGAAATTCTACAAACGTGTACCATTATGGAGAGACTCTTTAAAGTATAAGTAATTATGTTGCGGGTTTATTGTACTAGGAGGTAGTAAATGAATGCACTTAGCACTACTGAATTGAAGAAGAAAATTCCACTTTTTTATTTAACAACTGTTTTGTATTGGTTTTCATTATATACATACGTGCCTACACTACCTATCTATGTAAGATCCATTGGTGCATCCTATAAAATGGTTGGGTTGATTATCGGTTCCTATGGCTTTACACAGATGTTGTTCAGAATTCCTATAGGTATAATATCGGACCGTCTTAATAAGCGAAAAGTTTTTATTATAGGAGCCCTTCTGATAGCACTTTTTTCCGGGCTTGGACTATGGTTCTTTGATAGTCCCAGTATGGTATTAATTTCCAGGGGATTATCCGGAGTATCAGCTGCAGGATGGGTTGTATTTATTATACAGTATACTAGTTATTTTGACGTCAAGGACACACCTCGTGCAATAGGTGTAATAAACGCATTCAACTCAACGGGAATTATGCTCGCAATTATTTTAGGTGGTATATTTTCCAATTATTTGGGACTTAAAATATCATTTTTATTAGCTGTATTCGGTGCAATATTGGGACTAATTTTTAGTATATATATATACGAACCAAATAATCTAAAATCTACGTCAGTAAAAATATCGGATCTTATATCAATTACTAAAGATAAAAATTTATTGAAAATATCGTTTTTAGGTGTTTTGTCTCAGTTTATTATATTTGCTACAGTATACGGGTTCACACCTATACTGGCAAAACAGATAGGGGCAAATAATTTTCAGATATCTATCCTCACCACCCTTTCAACCATGCCGGGAATTGTATCTTCGATACTAAGCAGTTCATTTTTTGCAAAGAGATTTGGCGAAAGAAAGACGATTATATGGGGATTTATTTTAACATCAATTTTTTGTACGGTGATACCCTATATTAAGAATATCAGCGTCTTATATATCACTCAGGTTTTTGGCGGGTTTGCGTGGGGCGGAGTTTTCCCATTACTTATGGGTATCAGTATCCGAAATATAGAGACTGATAAAAGAGCAACAGCAATGGGCTTCTTTCAAGCAGTTTACGGATTAGGAATGTTTGTAGGTCCGTTAGTAATAGGCTTTCTTAGTGACTTTGCCGGATTGACCGGAGGATTTTGGGTGACAGGATTTGTTGGCCTTATGGCTGCCTTGTTCTCAATGTTCTTTACAACCAATCAAAAGGATTTATATAAGCAAGATTGATAGTTATTTCACTGATAAAATCCGTAGTAAAGCTAACTTCCAACTATCAGGAAGTTAGCTTTTTGTTATACTTTTTTACCTCAATATTATAAACCTTTTTCTATAATCATCTGATAATTTCACAAATGATATCGAAACTTTTTTCCAATGTATCGGAACTATCAATTATATATTCATCCGCAAATGGATGCACATCTGCGTTTTGATAATACTCAACTACATGTTCAATAGATTTAAAGGATTGATGAGGCAAAGGGTTTTCAAGTCTTTTCAAATGTCTTGCCTTCCATTCATTTTCATCGCTACAGTCAATAAAAAATTTCAAAACATTATTATCCTTAAAATCCAGTCTTTCAAAAAAAGCCTTTGCATTTTTCCTATCGCCAAGAGCAATATCTAAAATAAAATTAGCATTTAAATCCAGATTAGTCTGAATTATTCGATATAAAATGTTATAGCATACTTCGTTGTTAATGCTTTCACTATGTATATTTTTACTGCTTTTCAAAGCATCTACAATATCATCTTTACGAAAAACAGGAATTAATAATTTTTGTGATAACATATTTGATAATGTTGTTTTGCCTGTTGCAGCCTTACCTCTAAAAATATATACAGTCCCCATATAAATCCACCTCACAAACTATAACTATATCAGCATTAATAACCCTTCGGAACCATGTATCTACATAAAACTACATTTTTTAAACAATATCATTTACAGTATTAATAAAAGCTCGTACATCCTCAAAATCGCCAACACTCATTTTAAATTCCATTTTTCCATGACAGGCCACCTTTTTTTTACTATTAAATTCGTATAATGTTTTAACTGAGCACGGACGGCAAGCTATACATTCATTTAAGTTTAAAAACATTCTCTCTGCAATTTCAGGTGAAGTTTCATTAAGTTTATTTAAGGTCTCTTCCATCATGTCAGCTTTTCTGTGCCAGAACTCAGGTTTACTGTTCGTTACTATATACCAGCTTAACGAATGATACATAACATCGTTGCTTGTGTACAAAGCATATGAGAATCCATAATCCGATGCTAAATAAGAAATTTTATTACCATACTTGTCTATTTGCCTTTTGAATTTTAATGGCCTTAATGAAAGTAAAAAGCTGTCCATTTTTATTATTTCATTCCGTATATCGTTTGGCAGTAAAGATATGCAACTATCAAACTTCGGTTTCTGCCCTACCTCCACAGCCTCATTACTTGTCAATGGTTTTGGCAAATCAGCATTTGAGCGAACTATATTAAGGTCTTCATCATATTCGGTAATACATAATGATTTAACTAATAAATTTGTTCGTTTGCTGCAGGATATTTTTAGCGTAAAACCCGCATTATTCAACTCTTTCAATATTTTTGATTTCATATATTTTTCTTTTTCTGAATAAAATCTTTCTTCACCATTTATTAATATTTGCATTGAAGACAGACCATAAATTACAGATATATCCGTAAATTGATTCATCGGAATATGATTGTGAAAAAATCTGGGTTTACAATTAGGTACAACCAAATCATCAATCCGCCTGTTATCTGAAAAAGGTGTTCCAAAATTTATATGTCCATTACCAAAAAGCAAGTATAGTCCCGGAGCATCAATTTTCACACTTATGTCAATACGTAGTGGTAAATGAAAAGTTTTGGGAACGTAAACATAAGAATCCAGAGACATGTTTTCTTTTTCGAAATCCGTAGATAACCTTCTAGTTGTTGTTATGTACAGCATTTCTCTTTTCACATCTGTAACAACATGACCTTTTGATATAATTGCTTTAGCATCAATTTCGTATTTATTCATTTCAACACCCCATATGAATTAATATACGTACAAAAGAACTTACCTGATGTTCCCAAGTCTATAAATAATACTACATATGGCATGTTTATAAGTCAAGTTTCATATTTTAAGTTTAATTAAATGAGTATATTTTTATCCAAACTATTGAATTATTGGTAAACAATGTGTAATAATTTAAGAAATGAAGTTTTACAAAAGGAGTTCATTATGACTTTCATAATAATATCAGGCGCACTTATTCTTTTAGGAAGCATAATTTCTATTCTAATGATATTTAGATGGAACTCTTCATTAACAAAAAAATATACTTTACGCTGTACAAATTGTAAAAGCATTTGTGATTCTGAGTATATAAATACTACCTATAATATTAAAACCGCTATTATTTACGAGCTTAGACTTAAATGTCCGGCGTGCTCGGAAGAATCTATTTTTAAAGCAGTAAAAGTAAACAAAGGTTGATTTGCCAGCGCCGAAAGACGCCGGCCTTTCTGCTCTTTATCTATGTCTTCTTATTTTAATAACTAATTTATTTTGTAAAATTAATCGTAAAATATCAAAGACATTTTTATCTGCTTTTCTGTTTTCTGTTATCGGTTCAGGCTTTGAGATTGCTATATCCGCCATCTTCAATATGCTTTCAAATGAACTGGCTTTGGCTATAAACCTTGATGAATGGCAAAAAATCGCATCTTTAATACCTATAATACTGCCCAGTTCCTCTTCCCTTTTACCGGCCCATTCCTCAGGAAGACGCTTTCTGTCTCTGCGTACCTCACCGTACTCACGAACTGTTTGTATATAAAAGCCTTCCTCTTTGGGATAAATTACAAACAAAACATCTTTATTTATATCAATCTCTTTTAATGTACGTTCCCAGGGATATGAGTTATCTAAAATTAACAGTTCAGGCCGTTTACGATTATTGTATGCTTCTATTACAAAAGTTCTCGCTTTAAGTGTTGAAACCTTTTGATCTATTAAATTTTTCAGGATATCTTCTGCAAACCCTACAGCATCATTAAAGGCCGCATCCACTGACTCTGGAGAATCCCATGTAGGGTTATATCCCCCAATGATTGAAGATATACACATAGTAGGGATAATGTTCTCCGTTGTTCTTATACCGTTATCCACTGCATCGATTCCCTCTATCAGTACAGCATCTACATATCTGAAAATAATTTCGACTTCATTTTCTGATACTTCAGAGTGCTTTGTTAATATTGCTTGCCTTCCGAACTGTCTCCATATCAGTCCGCAAGCAGCGTATGGAGTACCGTTGTCCCGATACTCTTTTTCCAATTGATGATGGTCAAACTCTCCGTTACCGATATCATATATTAAATCCTGTTTTTCAAGTATCTCCGGGTCTCTGGTTCTGGTCAGCTCAATTTCAAATACTTGTTTAAGTATAGCCGTTGCCATTACTTCATCAGCATGAAATCTGCCACTATGAGTTCCTACTTTTTTGAATTCCTTATTTATATCCACAAAAACCCTTCCTTCGAAGTTTATTAATGCAATTATTTTTACATTATTGTGTTCTATCAAGGTTATTTTGATTCATAAATAATAAAAACAAGGTATTAGAGTAAAGGGGAAGGCAGCTTTTAGGCTCCCACCCCCATTGAATTGTGCTAATATATTTATGTCGAAACAGGAAGAGAATTAATTGTACCTAACAAGTACATTTTCAGATACAAATAATCCATACTGTCTATTACACCGTCTGAATTTAAATCTCCTGACTTCTGCCAATACTCAGCAGGCATCGAATTTGTTAACTGCAGAAGATAACTTCGCATTGTACTGTAATCCAGAACATCCACAATACCATCTCCATTTACATCACCATAAATAAAAGCAGGTGCTGTATTTGGATTAACAATAACCGTATAATTCACAAAAGTCGCAGACCCTCCATTAGTCCCAAGTCTCACAACAGAACCGGAAGTAAAGTCTTTTTTGTACAGGTTGAAGATAATTGTGTTATCATCGCTTAAGGATTCGCCTGTCTTCGTCCAGTCGCTAAGCCATGACGGAATAGCGGTCATTCTGGAATCCAAACCTATATAAACTGATATATCAGATTTTGCAGTAAAATACGCTTCCTCAGACAAAAAGCTTTTAGAATCACATGCAGTTCTTATCCATTCAGAGCCGACAAAACTCTGTGGAATTTTTGTATACTTATATGTTCTGTCCCCATAAACAGTATCACCAACCTGCAAATTTGATTGAATGTACCAGTCAGCCGCATTATTGGAATCATTTACCCTTAGTAATTTTATTAATTCTCCATCTCCTGTTGAAATATTTGGAGCAGGTGGCGTTGACATGCCTTCACCAAGATAATAATCAGGATAAACAGAAGACAGATATCCCTTAACATCCACAGAATTCCTGTATGCAGGGTTATGCATCAGGGTGTATATCCTGTAGTTTGTAGGAATAGTTGTAGTGTAAATACGCAGTTCTGTATTGTCTGTAGTTTCAAGAATAACTTCCTCACGCCAGTCACCCATAATATCTCCATAGAAAGGCGGTCTTCCTGCATATGTAGACTTAACCCCTTCCTGATAAATTGAATATAGACGATTGCTGGTTTTTGTATTGTAATTCCATTTGTTGATTGCCCCATTAAAGCCCTTTGAGTCAGCACCAATAAAGAATTCCCTGAGCAAATCTCCATCCCACCATATGCTCAAGAATGGAAAAGATTTTTCAGAACCGATAACCTCTCCCTTGCAGTTATATAGATTTTCCAATGTAGACCAGCATTCCATACCCTTGTAATTGGGGTCAATATCAGCACAATCCCCTCTTCCTACATCGCCGACTGCACTCATATACATTTTTTTAATTATTGTACCATTACCTGCATCATATAAAGCTGCGCCAAGAAGACTTGGGTTGTTCTGCTGTATTGCATAACACTCAAGCCCATCCCTGTCAGGGTCAATATCCCCGATTACAAACCTATCTCCATGTGTCAGCTCCGTTGCGTACAGTAATTTACCGTTGTCATCAAGCATTGAGCCTCCCCATGAAATTTCATCTTTTCCGTCCTTGTCCACATCCACGGCACGGATTGCATGAAAATCAGGAAAATTCTTGCCGGAAGGCAATGCCTGATTTCTTGCATCCCATTTCCACCGCTGACTAAGCTTTCCATCCTTGAAATCCCATGCTTCAACTTTCATAACATTTCCGGGGCCTCTTGACATTACCACACTAGGGTGAATACCATCCAGATACGCAACTGTCATAAAAATAAAGCTTGCACGGTTTCCGTAGTTGTCTCCCCAGTCCGTAACTTTTCCTCTTGCGATAAAATTTGCTCTGCTCAGCTCCTTACCTGTCATTCCATCAACTACAGAAATAAACTCGGGACCTGACAGAACCTGATAACTGGTTGAAGACGTATTACAGTAGTTAGTTATTCCGTCATTATTTGTGTCTCCAATTAAGGTCCCGTCACCAAATCTCGTGCTTTCACCGGTCTTTATAAGAACCTCTGCTTTACCGTCACTATTCAAATCCGATACTACCAAAGGTGAAGTCATAGCTGTATTATATGTTTCAATATTTGGTCCTAAATCAATACGCCATAGAAATGTTCCATCTGATTTATAGGCCTCTACCTGCACAGGAGACCTGTTATCGTTCATACGCTTTACTATATAGTCGTATTTTCCGTCCCCATCAAGGTCGCCCACATTTATATGCATTGTATAATATCCGGTGGGAAGGGTTTTTAACTTTATCGGAATATACTGTCTGACAGGAATATTTGCAGTCAAGGTGTATTGTTCACTTTCACTACTCTCAATTCCATTTAATACTGTTTTCACTATGTAGGTGTTATCCTTTGTAGTATCAACACCGTTATCTACATAATTTGTACTGGAAGTTAGGGGGGAACTATTAAGTCTAACTTCACTTCCTCCTGCGGTTTTTCGGTAAAGATTGAATGCAATATTACCGGGTTCTGTTCCAAGAAGACGCCAACCCACATATACCTTCCCATTTCCCTGATTAATTGCTACAATTCCTCTATCCAGCCGTTCAAGCTGTCTGCATGGAATAGTTGTTGAAGCTGCCTTTACAGATTGGGTCCCCATACCGGCAGCAAAACCTGTACTGATAAGCAAAGCAGCCAGAGTAATGCATACTTTTTTAAAGCACTTCATTATTATCGCCTCCATATATTTGGTTATCCGATAATTTCTATAAAATTTAAATTTTTATTGTTGAGATTTAGACATGACAGTTGCAAAAGATATTAAGCTAATTTCGGAATGTAAAAAAAAATATTTATGGTTTGAATTTATCAAATTATACCATAAATGTCAAGGAGCTTCTACAAATGTGAAGAAGCTCCTTCTTAATATAGCATTCAGCTAAATTAACAACCAATTTCAATATAATTACCTTCAGGGTCAGCTATCCAAAAATTTCTTTGTCCCCATGGTTGGGTAACTGGCTCACCTGTCAATGCTTTAACACCAAGTGCCGTTAGTCGTTTATATTCTCTATCCACATCATCTTTAGTAGGAACACCTATGCCAATTTCCATTGTCTGATTAAATCCTTTTGGTGGGTAATAAGGTTGATTCATAGAAGCGGCAAATTGTTTCCTATCGAACATAAACAACCCGCCATCTTTTACTTTGAAGCTTGCAAATGGTCCTCCATCCCAATCTGTTTCAAAGCCCAGTATATCTCTATAAAACGACACCATCTTTACGATATCTTCAACAAATAACCCAGTGTGTACACTTCCGGCCAAAACGCCCATATGAATACCCTCTTTTCTACAAATTGCTTAATATTTAGAAGTATAGTATAATTGATTATTATTATCAATAGGAGCAATATATGTTTAAATGTCCACATTGTAACCAAAGAACTATTTCATTACGAACAAAGCTATCTCTCAGACCAAAAAAACTTTTTGTCCCAAGAAATACTGTAATCTGTACCTCGTGTAAAAAAACCGTTTCAGTCCCTTATTGGTCTATTATTATTGAAATGTGTTGCTTTTTAGCCTTTATTATAACAGCATCAAATTATATTGATTATAGAAATATAATTGATGTTGCCTTAGCTATTACTTTTGTTTTTACAATACACTTGGCTACAAACTTACTGTTAGTTCCGTTAGTTAAATGGGATGAATGAACTTAGTTCCATCCAATGAAATGATTTATTTTCTTCTTTCAGGGTAGTATTTGGGGGTCTGTAAATACAAATGTTGTCAGCGTTTTTACTATCAATTACTTTACTAATTCATTTTATATTATCATTATTATTTTTACAAAATCTACATCAAATCTCTTTCTAAGCTTTGATAATACCCCCTGTTACTTGTTTAGCAACACTCTTTGCTTTCTTTATAAATTTTGCTCCTGCCTTTGCTGCTTGACGCTAAAAAACTAATATGATAATCTTGTAATTAGTTGGAAATTTTGGCATTTAAGCAGGTATTTATATGTTTTTTATACTTTCTCTTAATATAATCTTTAAAATTTCATTCCTATCTTATCACTACTTTCTTTTTATGTTCAGCAATAGTTTCATGAAATGTTTCCCATATGAAACCAAAACTATAAAAGCCTATGTTTTAAGTGGCTGATTTTGTTGTCAGAAGAGGGCTTTACCAAATAATGAAAATATAAATGAAAATTAATTACAGTCAAAGGAGAGTTGACTAATGAATTCAGTTTATTTTATACCTACCAACAGAAGTATTGAAAAATCTCTAAGGAGCTATATAAAAGAAGTAGCCTTTGCTCAAGAAAATTATAATCTTGATATTCCCATCGTGATTGCAGAAACAACAGATGAGGAATTTGTAAAACATAACAACAATGTTATATTAGAATTAAAACATAAGTATCCCGAAGTTAAAATAATTCATATGACCATGGAACACCAAAATAAATACTTTCAAACTCTTTTTGAAAACGAATCTAACCAACTAAAAAATTTATTTGTATCAAAGGAAAAAAATTACGGTACTGCAATGAACAAACTTTTTCTTTTTGCCAGTTCCTTTAATGTGGACATGTTTCATAGGAGAGATTCTGATACTTGCTTGATTTCCGACGAAATAAAACATGCCGGAACTATGTATCCCATTGAGATTGAGTTAAAATACCTGAAAAAAACTGTTTCTTACGTTAAAGAGCAAATGGGTCTTAAAAAAACTGATCCAAGAATTGATGATAAAGAGATATGGGTTATCGGAGGAAATTATTTCGGCGAATGGAACCTTGATTTAAAGGATTTTGCAAAAAAATCCTATGATTATATTTATAGACTTTATGAAATATTAGGATTTTCAAAGGATGCCGTTAAGGATATATGTACAAAAGCTTATCAATTTGACAAGCCGTTAAAGCTTAAGGACAAAATCAATCTTGTTACCTCTGTAAACAGTGAGTATTATCCTGATTGTGGTAATATAGCTGTTTATAAGCTTCATGAATATATACCCGCTCTTCCTGGAAAATATACGCTTTCTGCCGATTATTTTCCCTTTGATACGGCTGCTTCCATAGGTATGCCTTTTCTCCATCATTCAAGAGAGGTTTTCCATGAATATCATTCCGAAAGGTTTAACTTACAAAGTAAAATAAATTACTGGAAAGGTATGCTTAAGTTTGCGGACTACTTTAATCTGTATTTAGATATACCCAAGAATCCGGACGAAAACAATGGCACAAACATAATAACTGATTCATATATTCAAGAATTAGGGACTTATATAGCTTCTCAAAGTTTAGCTTCAAAAAAAGAAAGAGAAGAGCGGCTAAGACAAATTATAAATGAAATTCTAATAGGTTTTAATGATAACTATACCATGATAGGTGCACATTTATTAGATAATCTGGAATACTGCATTGAAGAAAACAACCAAGAATTTCGTCTGCATGGTGAATTGATATGTGAATGGCGTTCACTGATTGCAAGGGCTAAATCTATTTACCTCCCAGACATGATAGAGCAAAATTCACTATTAGCTTCCGGGATATAATGGAGGATTTACTACCGTTTGGAATACTACATCTGTCCTTGTTTACCACTGAATGCAAACGTTATATTGAGAGTTTATTCAATTAATAAAAATGCATACTCATTTTTGAATATGCATTTTATCAGTTGTCTCACTAATTATTTATCATTAATAGGGATATAATAATCAAGGATTATATCTCCATTTTCATCGGGTATAGTATATCGAGTATCTTCTATATCCTTATAGTAGTAGCCTTCCGGAACAGTTACTCCATCTTTCATTAACATACCAATGACATACGAAAATTCTCCATCTCCTTTGTCCCAGTCAAGCATTATACCCACGTATGAACTGTTATAGATATAATTGGTTTGTTCTTCAAGAAGTAAAAAAGTATAGTCAGCGAAACATTTATCCCAAAAAGCGGGCAACCGATTATCCCCTTTCATATGTGCTTCCATATTATAACGGAGTTCTTTTCCTACTAGCTTTACACCCGATAATCTTTTAATAAGTTCACTCAATTTTTTTCCCTCCTGAATCAACAACCACCCCAACTATATCCAGCTCTTTTATTTTATACCAAAACTATTCATAAATGAATAAATGGAATTAAACTTTTGTGAACCAACAAAAAACAGTCTGACAACAAAGCTGTTTTAGTATGCTTTCTGTCAGACTATTTTTATTGCTTAGTCACCTTTTTAATTAAGAACTTACGGTTGTTCCCATTCGTATGCACCTATAGTAGTTCTATTTGATCCTGACATTCCATAAACATATACTCTATATACACACCCACTTGTAAACTGATAATCAATATAGTTATTTGTGGTACTCAAGGTTTGTGTAGGAGATCCCCCAGTCTGTGGATTTGATTGAAAATCTGCTAAAGAGCTCCACTCTTTTACAGCTACTTGATAATAACTATAATCTCCATCCCATGTAATGAAATTCCCCCCCTCATTTATTGTAATATCCCCAACAAAACCTCCTCTAGGTAAAAATCCACCCAGTGTTGAAAACTGCTGTTGGGCAAAACTTGGTGCACTATTTACCTCTGCAAATACACCTACACTAGATGTTACTAAGATTGAAGATACAATAAGTGCACTTGCTAATAGTTTTTTTAATCTTTTCATTCGAAAGACCTCCTATGTAATATATTTACATTTATTATACTATCTGTTTAATATATTGCGAGAGATAATATAATACTTTTACTTATTATACAATAATTTCCATTAAATGTGATAAAATATTGTATAATTATTCCATTTACTTTTGTAGATAGTATTATGTTAAGTGGGAGATGTTTAGCCGTAATATTATGTATGCAGATTACTCATACGATTTACTTAGGTACACCATGAACCCATTGGCATCCGGGATTTGAACAATAATAATAGCGGGTTGTTTGTGTACTATAAACATAATACCAGTTATGACCTGTTGCATGAATTGTAACAGTAGAAATAATTACCCCACACTCATTACATCTACCTACCATCGTACCCTATTGAAAACATTGATATTTACCAACAAGATATTGTATATTGATATAGTAGTAACTCTTTTCAGGGGACTAATTTAACGGGGGATTTTTTATGCTAAAAAAGAATAGCAAAGCTATGTTTTTTACATTGCTAATACCATTATATTTTGAGATTTTAATATGTTTTTTTGGAATAAGTGTAGGCGGAGTCGAGTGGGTACCAGCGTTGGAATCCTCAATATTATTTTTGTTAGCTGCTTGGAGTTTAAGCAGGAATAAAAATCTGATAATAAATCTTGCAGGCTTTATAATATATTCTGTTATGGGAGGCAGATTAATTTATTCTACGTTAACAAATACTAATTATATAGGCCCCTGGACTTTAAACCTTTACACAGGTGCAGCACTTTTATTGTTTGGACTATTGGCATTTGTCTTTGCAACTGTAAGATATTTAAAACAAAGATAATTATCAGCATTAAATTATTAAAGGCTTGCTTTATAATGAATCAATAAAGCAAGCCTTTAATATATTTATTTTGTTTTATTAATCATTATAGGTTATTGTTGGTGCATCTTCCCTATCAGAATTTTTATCATTATAGAAATAGTTAAGAGAACTGAAGAAATCAATAGGCTTTCCGGTATTTAAATCAAAAACCAGAATATGATTGGCATTTACAAAGTCAGATGAGTCAAGATCTCTGGGAGTAATTCTTCCATTTGGATCTACAAAAGATTTTGAATAGTTTAAAGAATTGGAATTTTCAATTATTGTTTCGTAATATGTATATGTTGTACCTTCATTTAAGTATATCAATATTGCATTATTAGAAGAAGCAAATTGTGATGTATATGTAACAGGAGCAGAAATTGTTCTAACTTTAACATTTTTTAGAATCATCTTTTTTGTTTCAGTAACTAACTCTTTCACATCCATAACATCTCTTTTCCAATTTAAGTGATTGTTAGATGCTGCAGAATCCCAACTAAATACATATATTCCATTTGCATAAACTTTTTGATCTGCATATGATATAACCAATTGTTGTAAAGAAGGAGTAATTACATTGATACTGCTAAACTCGCCTGCTGGATTAGTAGCATTGATTTGTAAGTCATATTTATCTCCTACAGAACCATTAGAAGATATCATAAATAAATAATCGCCCTGCTCCAGTCCACTATTTGCTATTATGTTGTTTGAACTCTCAACAATATCAGTAGGTAAAGCTAGACCAGTAATATCATCAATTTTATATAGACTTATTTTATAATCAGCATTACTTGAAACTAATTTAGCCCAAATAAAGGTATCTTTCGTTACAGTAAAGTAAATGTAATTTGTATTTTTCTCAGCTGTTAATATTCCTTTTTGAATTAGTCTTGGATTATTTTGTAAGAACACAGTACTTGAAACTGCCTCTAATGTCATATTTGCACTCACATTAGAAACTGCTTTTGCTGCTTTATTTGACTTTAAATTTATTGCCGGCTTACTATAGTCTATATTTACACGGCTTTTTATATTCACATCTGCGATATTTATATTGGCCGTATTTGCATTATCACCACTTTCAGCAAAAACAGTCAGCGAACTGCTTAGCAATACCGCTACCACAAAAATTGACACTATAGTCCTAAAAATCGTTTTCATAAAATTTCTCCTTAAGTTTTAAATTTTTGTTAATATAATTAGGGGAATTTATGATTTAAGATATACTAAACCTCCTCTTTAAACATCTCCCTAAGCAAATATCCCCATGCGGTCACAAGTAAATAAGCCCTATTTGCTTAGGGGAACAGAACTTACCAAATATCGAGCCAACGGAAATAGAAATTCTAAGACAAGAATGTGGCAAATTATTACATTTATTGTATATTATGTTCTTAATAATGTCAAAGAGAAATTCAAATTTACCAATATAATTGGAATTTATTATATTTTTATACTGTAATAAAGCAGAATTTATCATATAAAAGCATTATGTAAATAAGTTTTATTTTATTCGATGAAAAAAATTTCTCACCAGAACATTTAGAGAAAAAAGCAATCAATAACAGATTTGGAGCAACAAAAAAAGACCCTTAAAGGATCTTTTTGGCTCCTCAAGTAGGACTTGAACCTACGACCCTGCGGTTAACAGCCGCATGCTCTACCGACTGAGCTATTGAGGAATATAAATCCGGCGGAGACCTACTTTCCCGGGCCGTTTCCAGCCAAGTATTATCGGCACTGAGATGCTTAACTGCCGTGTTCGGTATGGGAACGGGTGTGGCCATCTCGTCATTTCCACCAGAAAATTATTAGGTACTTTGTACCTTCAGAACTGATTAATGTTATTCTTCTAAGAAGATGTGAAGCTCTCATTGTCTAGTTAAGACCTTCTACTTTTGAATACCTGTTTTCTTTGGGTCAAACCCTCGACCTATTAGTATCAGTCAGCTTAACACATTACTATGCTTACACTCCTGACCTATCAACCATGTAGTCTACATGGGGTCTTACCTATTGCTAGTGGGATATCTCATCTTGAGGTGGGTTTCACGCTTAGATGCCTTCAGCGTTTATCCCTGCCGAACTTGGCTACCCAGCTGTGCCATTGGTATGACAACTGGTGCACTAGAGGTTCGTCCATCCCGGTCCTCTCGTACTAAGGACAGATCCTCTCAAATATCCTGCGCCCGCGACAGATAGGGACCGAACTGTCTCACGACGTTCTGAACCCAGCTCGCGTACCGCTTTAATTGGCGAACAGCCAAACCCTTGGAACCTGCTACAGCTCCAGGATGCGATGAGCCGACATCGAGGTGCCAAACCTCCCCGTCGATGTGGACTCTTGGGGGAGATAAGCCTGTTATCCCCAGGGTAGCTTTTATCCGTTGAGCGATGGCAATTCCACTTTCATACCACCGGATCACTAAGCCCTACTTTCGTACCTGCTCGAGGTGTTTCTCTCACAGTCAGGCTACCTTATGCCTTTGCACTCGTTGCGCGATTTCCAACCGCGCTGAGGTAACCTTTGGACGCCTCCGTTACTCTTTGGGAGGCGACCGCCCCAGTCAAACTGCCCACCTGACAGTGTCCCTAGACCAGCTTATGGTCTCAGGTTAGAGTTCCAGTACTTTTAGAGTGGTATCCCAACGTCGACTCCTTGATGGCTGGCGCCACCAATTCTCAGTCTCCCACCTATCCTGTACAAAAAATACCGAAACCCAATATCAAGCTACAGTGAAGCTCCATGGGGTCTTTCCGTCTAGTCGCGGGTAACTTGCATCTTCACAAGTACTACAATTTCGCCGGGTACGTTGTTGAGACAGTGCCCAAGTCATTACGCCATTCGTGCGGGTCAGAACTTACCTGACAAGGAATTTCGCTACCTTAGGACCGTTATAGTTACGGCCGCCGTTTACTGGGGCTTAAGTTCATGCCTTCGGGTTTCCCCTAAGCAATTCCCGTAACCTTCCAGCACCGGGCAGGCGTCAGCCCCTATACTTCATCTTTCGATTTAGCAGAGACCTGTGTTTTTGATAAACAGTTGCTTGGGCCTATTCTCTGCGGCCTCAATTGCTTGAGGCACCCCTTTTCGCTAACTTACGGGGTCAATTTGCCGAGTTCCTTAACAACGCTTCTCCCGCTCGTCTTAGGATTCTCTCCTCACCTACCTGTGTCGGTTTGCGGTACTGGTACCTTTAATCTGGATAGTGGTTTTTCTCGTCAGTGTGGAATCTGTCACTTCGGTACTTGTTTTCCCTCCGCATCACGTCTTCGAAACATCCGGCGGATTTGCCTACCGGATTATCTACCTCGCTTGCACGATCTTTTCCAGCTGATCGCTTGACTTATCCTCCTGCGTCCCCACCTCTCTCATAACGATTAACGGTAGTACAGGAATTTCAACCTGTTGTCCATCACTTACGCCTTTCGGCCTCAGCTTAGGTCCAGACTTACCCTGGGCGGACGAACCTTCCCCAGGAAACCTTAGGTTTTCGACGGTAAAGATTCTCACTTTACTCTCGCTACTTATTCCGGCATTCTCACTACTGCTTCGTCCACAAGTCCTTTCGATCTTGCTTCAACCTACAACAGTAAGCTCCCCTACCACCCTCGTGCATCCAATACTATCTCCTAGTACACAGTTTAGCTATGAGATAATTTGACCAAATGTTTTGAATCATTTTTCATATGATACATTTGGTGAAATTACCTAGCTCTATTTTACTTGCTAGGCGATACTATTGGATGCACGCTGATCCATAGCTTCGGTACACAGTTTAGCCCCGGTAATTTTCGGCGCAGGCTCACTCGACTAGTGAGCTATTACGCACTCTTTGAATGAGTGGCTGCTTCTAAGCCAACATCCTAGTTGTCTTAGCAAGCCCACATCCTTTTCCACTTAACTGTGATTTTGGGACCTTAGCTGATGGTCTGGGCTGTTTCCCTTTTGACCATGGGACTTATCTCTCATAGTCTGACTCCCAAGTAACATCATTACGGCATTCGGAGTTTGATAGGGTTCGGTAACCCGGTAAGGCCCCTAGCCCATTCAGTGCTCTACCTCCGTATGATTTTCCCTTGAGGCTAGCCCTAAAGCTATTTCGGGGAGAACCAGCTATCTCCGAGTTCGATTGGAATTTCTCCGCCACCCACAGCTCATCCCAGACCTTTTCAACGGTCATGTGGTTCGGTCCTCCACGAGATTTTACTCCCGCTTCAACCTGTCCATGGGTAGGTCACCCGGTTTCGGGTCTATAGCATGCAACTTAACGCGCTCTTAACACTCGGTTTCCCTTCGGCTCCGTACCTTTAGTACTTAACCTTGCTGCATACAATAACTCGCCGGACCGTTCTACAAAAAGTACGCTGTCGAGCCTTAACGCTCTTCAACTGCTTGTAAACATAGGGTTTCAGGTTCTCTTTCACTCCCCTCCCGGGGTTCTTTTCACCTTTCCCTCACGGTACTGCTTCACTATCGGTCACCAGTTAGTATTTAGCCTTGGATGGTGGTCCACCCTGCTTCCCACGAGGTTTCACGTGCCTCGTGGTACTCTGGATTCTAGCCTGCCTCTTAACATTTCGCTTACGGGACTTTTACCCTCTATGGTCTCAGCTTTCCAGCTGCTCATTCTGCTATGTCTTAAGGATCATTATGCTAGTCCACAACCCCGAAAGATATTGCTATCTTTTGGTTTGGGCTCTTCCGCTTTCGCTCGCCACTACTTACGGAATCTCTTTTGATTTCTACTCCTGTTGGTACTTAGATGTTTCAGTTCCCAACGTCTGCCTTCGTAACACTATGTATTCATGTTACGATGACCGAGTGTTTAACTCGGCCGGGTTTCCCCATTCGGATATCCACGGGTCAATGGCTATTTGCGCCTCTCCGTAGCTTTTCGCAGCTTGTCACGTCCTTCATCGCCTTCTGGTGCCTAGGCATTCACCCTATGCTCTTAGTAGCTTGACCTCTAAAAACTCTACATGCGTCGTCCTACTTCGTCAGATTTCGTGTCCTGCGGTGCTCACATACCTATGTATGCTCTGCTCCTCGGCACTCATCTTTCTTGTATTACTCGCATCTATAGTTTTTATATATCGAATATCTTCGATTGATCAGATTCTCAATGTCAATTACATTGTAATTGATTTAAAGTGATTGTCTTAACCTATCAATGAGTTAATTTCCTAAGAGTTGCATGTTTCCAACGTAAACTGCTTTACGTGTTTCAAAGGATTTCTCCTTCTTCACATGTTACCCTTATTACTTTTTCAGAAAATACATAATTAATATATATCTCTTGTCTTCTCATCTTCTTAAAACGTATTTCAAACTTTCGTTTGAAACGCATTCTTTGAATAACATTATTCAGTTCTCAAGGTACAAACCTCGCAGTTGTTTGTGTTTCCACACTGACCGCGGAGTTTTTATTATATCAGTTTTCATTGTTATGTCAACTGGTATTTTCGGCTTTTTTAAAAGCCATGGTGGAGATAATGAGAATCGAACTCATGACCCCCTGCTTGCAAGGCAGGTGCTCTCCCAGCTGAGCTATACCCCCATAAAAATCAAAGTCCATTCGCATGGGCTTTGAAAACTAAACAGTGATTGTAAAGAAACTCTAAGATAATGATTACCAGTCAAGCGAGCTTCGCTCAAGCTTTTCTGTCATTTATCTTCGACCTAAAGATTTGATTCATCTCAACCGTAGTTGCATGAACCATGTCTCCTTAGAAAGGAGGTGATCCAGCCGCACCTTCCGATACGGCTACCTTGTTACGACTTCAC
>NZ_CP119677.1:1500000-1587500 GCF_029318685.1 Ruminiclostridium papyrosolvens DSM 2782 | reverse complement strand
CTACTATATATTGCAGCGTTTTATATGCCATGACTCCCGGTACAAGTGGAAATATTCCCGGTATCAAAAATTCAAAGGTAGGTGTTTTAAGTATTCTTGCCATGGATTCACTATAAATACCTACAGTAAGCGCACCAAAAAAGGATGAAAGTATTGGACTGTTTGTATTTACAAGTACAAGGCTGTATATAATCCAACCAAGAGCTCCACAAAAACCTGCCCAGAGTATTTTTCTTCTATCAATATTAAATAGTATGACCGGAAATATACTTCCAAAAAAAGCCAGCACAGTTTGTTGAAGCATTTTAATCACATCCATTTCATAAATAATGAAAGTGCAGTTACTATCCCGGCACCCATTGCAATAATTATAAGCATTGCTTCGCCAAATTGCGCAAGTCCCGAAACATAGTCTCCGTAAAGTATGTCCTTAATACCGTTGGTAAGAGATACTCCGGGCAGTAGTACTATTATTGCTCCGGTTATTACATTATCCTTGTGAATAACCGGAAACAAGTGCTGTATTGAAACACTTAGAGCTCCTATTATTAGGCCCGATAGGAAGTATTGTAGAAACTGAAAAAAGCCCACTTCCTCTATTTTTTGAAGAATAAAATAAATGCCAAGATTGATTATCAAAGCTATTATTGCATCAGGTATGGTCCCTTTAAAAAATAGTGTATATACAAATGAAGTCATACCAGCTGCCATTAGTCTTATTCCGAGGTTAAAGCTTGGAGCATTGGTTATATCCCCGAGTATTCTCTTTGCTTCCTCATATGCCACAGGGTTTTCCATCAGTCCTCTTGAAAAAGAATTTATGAGCTCAACTCTGTATAAATCCACACGCCTTTGACGTATCCTTCTTATTGATGTAACCATTTCACCATCCGGACCTGTTATTGAAATAAATATCCCTGTAAGAGTAGAAATACATTCTCCGCTAAAACCGTATGAATTGCATATTTTTGATATGGTCTCTTCAACTCTGTAAGCTTCTGCTCCATTGCTTAATAATATTTCTCCTGCTGTTACCGCTATTTCAGCAACCTTTTTTGTCTCCATAAATACCTCAATAAGTTTTGTATATTCTTAATATATCCAACATGACCATGATATAACACTTGTTCAATTTATGTCTACATTAATTATTGTATTTATGAGGAGTCTACGTATTATTTCATATGTGAGGAGCAAAAAATGGCAATCATGTGATTTATTATAATCCTTTTTTCATAATCTCTTTACCAATTTCCGCAAATATAGGAGCTGCTGATTCTCCCCCACTCCTGCCATCTTCGATAAAAACAGCAACAGAGTATTTGGGGGATTTTGCCGGAAAATATCCTGCGAACCACGCCTGAACAATTTTTTGACCTTCTATATATTGACCTGTTTCAGCGCTTCCCGTTTTTCCTCCTGCGCCTCCAAACTCATCAATACTGGCCTTTTTTCCTGTCCCGGTGTTTACAACGCCTTCCATCAGGTTTTTAATCCTGTCACTTGTGGATTTTGACATAACTCTTTTTTGTTCTGTCTCCTTTAAATCCCTAACTTTGTTACCTTCTTCGTTTACTATACAATCAACTACATTAACATTGTTTTTTATTCCTCCGTTAGCGATAGTAGCTATAATATCAGCTATCTGAACCGGAGTTGCCATAGTTTGTCCCTGTCCGATAGATATATTTGCAACATCACCGGGATTTTTAAGATCTTCTATGGTCGGAATTACCCCCTTGGCTTCTTCTATGCCTTGTTTGGACAATCCTGTAGGTTTTCCGAGACCTAGTTTATCACACATAGTGATTATTGGCTCAGCTCCAAGCTCCAAGGACATATTTATAAAATATGCATTGCATGATTTTGCAAGAGCACTGTTTATATCTATTGTCCCATGGCCTCCGGTGTTATATGAAGAGCATTTAAACTCGGTATCCCCTACCTGTATATATCCCGGACAGTTGAATACCATGTTATAATCCTGATCTTTTTCAAATACGGCAGCCAAATCAATCAGCTTGAAAACCGAACCGATATTGTACTGGGCAACAGCTCTATTAAACAAAGGTTTTTTGTTGTTTAGTAAATAGTTTTCAATATCATTGGGATCAAAATCAGGTTTACTGCACATTCCTACAATATCTCCTGTTGCAACATCCTCTACTACAATAGCCCCTGTCAATCCCTTTTCTTCCAGAACTTTTTCAATAATACTTTGTATATGGTAATCTAAGGTAAGCCTGATATCCAACTTTTTATTATCACTGTTTTCCTCAATTATTCTATATCCGAGGCCACCCAGTAAATTATTACCTCCATCGGTTATTACACCTATTGAATCTGTTTTGCCATAATTCAATGTCTTTTCATATATTTTTTCTAATCCGAAACTTCCCACCTGGTCAGCCTTGTTCAAATAACCAAGTAAATGTTTTGCCTTGGTATCCGTGTTGTATCTGCTTAATGTATTTACAAAAGATATTCCGTCATATTTAAGTTGAGAAAGTACATCCTTTGTTTCACCGTCAACATCCATTACTATGGGAGTATTTTTTCTTTGCAAAGCTTCTTTTGTTTTTCCCGGATCAAGCCCCAATATCCGGCATATATTATCAACTGCTTCATTCTGTCCCCGAAGCAGAGAAGGCTTCAGTACTACAGTTACTTTTGGTGTTCTTCCTGTAAGCTTTATTCCGTTCTTATCTAAAAAATCACCTCTGGAATTTTCTATATTAACATTGTTCACTCTTTGGCTGGATGCTTCCTTTGAATAACCGGGACCGATGATAACCTGTACATAAAATAGTCTGGTCACCAGTAAAGCAAATGCTGTCATAAATATAAATAGTATTGTTTTAATTCTTTTTGTCATAATAAACCCCTTAATTGAAAATGATTAGTTACACTAATTATTTCCATATTAAAGGGAAGGTTATACAACTCATGGATATTCCTTAAATGGATTTATATCTTTTTAAGAATTTTTATATATTTGCCGAGGTCATCTTCTCCTTCAAAGATTATATTTGTAAAGCCCTTTTTTTCATAAAGATGTCTGGCAACTATATTATCAATGTCAACTCCAACAGATATTTCCTCAAACCCAAGCGTTTTGGCATAAATTATAAGGAAATCAAGTATAATACTCCCAATACCTCTATTACGGTATTCAGTTTTGACTATCATGCGGGAAAGATATACTCTTTTACCTGCAATAGTATAGTCCGGATCACTGTTATGTAAGACCAAGGCCCCCTCCCCGATAAATTCGCCATTTTCAATATAAACAAAAATCATTCTTGTTCCTTTTACTAATTCTTCATACCACTTCTTGGAATTTTCGCAATTACGATTCATATCCCATATGTTGCCGCATTTATAGTAATCCTCGGGTTGTAATTTAATGATACTATATGTCAACGGTCATATATCTCCTTTCTACTAATAATTTCATTTTTATTGCTCCTATGAGAGGAGCGACGCTGCACTTGTATCTCCGTTAAACATGACTTTGCTATTTCAATCCACGCTCCTACCAGAGGAGCGACTGATCATTTGATTCTTTTTCATGGGCGAGTTTGAATTTCAATCCACGCTCCTACCAGAGGAGCGACATGGGTGTGAACACTGTAAACCTACACTGGCATTTGATTTCAATCCACGCTCCTACGAGAGGAGCGACATCTTGTCAACCAAGAGAGATAAAAACAAACCTTGATTTCAATCCACGCTCCTACGAGAGGAGCGACATAAATTTGCAAGGATGAACCGCGTATTTTATTATTTCAATCCACGCTCCTACGAGAGGAGCGACTTGTCTACTGCTTTTGGTAGCCATGCTTTTATATAATTTCAATCCACGCTCCTACGAGAGGAGCGACAATAAGTAAATAATCATCTGGTTCGTATAGGAGCATTTCAATCCACGCTCCTACGAGAGGAGCGACACAGACTTACCAAACAGGGTATTCCCAAAAGGAATTTCAATCCACGCTCCTACGAGAGGAGCGACCTACTTTGAACTTTATCGGTTTTAAACGTAGAAAATTTCAATCCACGCTCCTACGAGAGGAGCGACGAAGGGAGATACATAACAAAAACATTTTACGTAGGATTTCAATCCACGCTCCTACGAGAGGAGCGACATGAACAGCAGCAAGTAAGATTATTGTCAATCCTTATTTCAATCCACGCTCCTACGAGAGGAGCGACCTACCTACTAAATTAAACGACCGGGCAGAAAACGGATTTCAATCCACGCTCCTACGAGAGGAGCGACGGTAATGCTAAAAATGTAAGAGACTACAAGGGCAAATTTCAATCCACGCTCCTACGAGAGGAGCGACAGAAATGGGTAGTCCTTTTTAATGAGGAAGGAAAGATTTCAATCCACGCTCCTACGAGAGGAGCGACGTATATGTATGTTGTGCTTATAGTGGTAACGATATTTCAATCCACGCTCCTACGAGAGGAGCGACATTCCCTTGCCAGCCTTTCAGTCTTGCCGGGAACAATTTCAATCCACGCTCCTACGAGAGGAGCGACAACGTAAAGATGAAATGCTCTTGATACATAAGGAATTTCAATCCACGCTCCTACGAGAGGAGCGACGTCTACATTTATTGCGAAACCAATCACTATAGTAAATTTCAATCCACGCTCCTACGAGAGGAGCGACAACTGGGCAAATGTTAATCAGATAGTGGAGTTGTAATTTCAATCCACGCTCCTACGAGAGGAGCGACAGAACCATTTTACGGAGCTATACCGGAGTATTACATTTCAATCCACGCTCCTACGAGAGGAGCGACCTGCTGGACTAAAATATAAATGCCAAGTAGGTAATAATTTCAATCCACGCTCCTACGAGAGGAGCGACTTAATAAAATAATAAGTTTGGAGGTAGTCCCATATTTCAATCCACGCTCCTACGAGAGGAGCGACGTGGACAAAAGGGTATCAAAAAAAATGATTCTATAATTTCAATCCACGCTCCTACGAGAGGAGCGACAAGTTTATTTGTTTCTCCATAGGCAAATGCTATAATTTCAATCCACGCTCCTACGAGAGGAGCGACGTTTAAGAAATATTAGATTTTAGGGCCCAAATTAATTTCAATCCACGCTCCTACGAGAGGAGCGACCGGCAAGCTTAAAGGACTTCCCAAGGACAGTAACGGATTTCAATCCACGCTCCTACGAGAGGAGCGACCTGCAGCTCCAACAAAAAAGGTATTTCCGCAAAATTTCAATCCACGCTCCTACGAGAGGAGCGACCAGGCATTGTTGTTTGGGATAGCTTTTTAAAGTAAAATTTCAATCCACGCTCCTACGAGAGGAGCGACTAAATCAGCTGGCTTCGGGAACAGGCAATGTGATTATTTCAATCCACGCTCCTACGAGAGGAGCGACCATGGTCATGTCCTACCATGTAATCAATTGATACATTATTTCAATCCACGCTCCTACGAGAGGAGCGACTCTTCCAACACCGCCAGATGTAACATCAGGAATATTTCAATCCACGCTCCTACGAGAGGAGCGACATTCTCCTATTTGACCATCTATTAATCTCTTCAAAATTTCAATCCACGCTCCTACGAGAGGAGCGACTTTACTCAATCCTTCAATTTTCTTTGCTGATAGATTTCAATCCACGCTCCTACGAGAGGAGCGACAGTAAATTAATGGATGCTATAAAGTTTACACAAAAATTTCAATCCACGCTCCTACGAGAGGAGCGACCGTCCAGCACACAAAACGGCTCCATATCGGCAGATTTCAATCCACGCTCCTACGAGAGGAGCGACATATTGTTCTTCTTTAGCTTCAGTTACTTCCGTTATTTCAATCCACGCTCCTACGAGAGGAGCGACTGAACACAAATGAGCCTATGAGCGTAGCAACTGAAATTTCAATCCACGCTCCTACGAGAGGAGCGACTGGAGCAAAACTGCAGATGCATTCAGGAGTGCCGATTTCAATCCACGCTCCTACGAGAGGAGCGACTGACGAAATGATTACAGAAATATCAGGCTTGTTTATTTCAATCCACGCTCCTACGAGAGGAGCGACCAGATACTATCAAAATATAAATGCATTACAAATATTTCAATCCACGCTCCTACGAGAGGAGCGACGGGATACGATGTCAATAATAATCCTACTCTGGAAATTTCAATCCACGCTCCTACGAGAGGAGCGACGCAACAGTTGACTTTGCACTTGAAGTAGATGCAAAATTTCAATCCACGCTCCTACGAGAGGAGCGACTACACAACCATCCCATAACCACGGGATACCACCAGATTTCAATCCACGCTCCTACGAGAGGAGCGACTTTCTACTGTTGGGCTGTTATTTGTAAATTTGATATTTCAATCCACGCTCCTACGAGAGGAGCGACATTTAAATATATAGATGCTGTAACAATGATGTCAAATTTCAATCCACGCTCCTACGAGAGGAGCGACTAATAAAGTAGTAGTAAGTAGCTTAGATTTATCGATTTCAATCCACGCTCCTACGAGAGGAGCGACCGCTCAGGATATCCGGCAACCTCGGGACTTTTATTATTTCAATCCACGCTCCTACGAGAGGAGCGACTAAAAATACCGTATTTTGTTGGATATGCCTCGTTATTTCAATCCACGCTCCTACGAGAGGAGCGACAAAAGGCATACCCCGGGTACAGGTATCTGGATTGTATTTCAATCCACGCTCCTACGAGAGGAGCGACGGTCAGCCTTGGGTAAAAGATAAATTAACCCTTATTTCAATCCACGCTCCTACGAGAGGAGCGACCCAAGTGTCCAGTTTCCCAAATGGACGGGTATAGATTTCAATCCACGCTCCTACGAGAGGAGCGACATCAATAGGGCATAGACGGCTTAAAGCATTAACAATTTCAATCCACGCTCCTACGAGAGGAGCGACGATAACAAGTCAATGCTTTTTATATATTATTTAAATTTCAATCCACGCTCCTACGAGAGGAGCGACCAGTTGACTTAATACTGTTTGCTGATACAGGAGCCATTTCAATCCACGCTCCTACGAGAGGAGCGACAGACAGCGTTCTGAAAGGAATAGGTGATAATATGATTTCAATCCACGCTCCTACGAGAGGAGCGACGTCTTTCGTTTTTGCCCTCTCCTTTAATTTTCTCTATTTCAATCCACGCTCCTACGAGAGGAGCGACATTCTCATTGCTTGATGGGTTTTTTCATAATCAGAAAATTTCAATCCACGCTCCTACGAGAGGAGCGACAAGACCGACCATGGGGTATAGATTTTGAAGAACAGATTTCAATCCACGCTCCTACGAGAGGAGCGACAGCAAAAATAAACAAAAAACTCAAAATCCACTTGTTTATTTTTCACAAAAACTTAGCCTTAAAAATCAATTCTCAAATGAATATTAAAATAACTAAATAAATAATTTAAATAAAGTACTGTTTTTCAGGTGCGAATGTTCCTGAGTTTTAATGTTTGCTTTACATTCGCACACTATATAATTAATGTGCCTTCAACGTCGAAAGATTCTTTTGTTCCAATATGCTCAACTTTGCTTTTATAGTTATTACCTAAGTAATAGAATCTCAAGCTGTCCTTTTCCTTGTCAATAATTTTTTCCAATTTGTTTTTAACTTCTCTGCACTTCGCAGCATCCATAACACATTCAAAAACAGAATTCTGAACCCGTTGACCATAGTTGACACACTGCTTTGCAACACGTCTTAATCTCTTTTTTCCGCCCTCAGATTCAGTATTAACATCATATGTAATAAGTACCATCATACAATTCACCTACTTCCACAAAAACGGAGGATACTCGTCCAAATCTCCTCGGATGAACCTTGCTAAAAGCATTGCCTGAGCATAGGGTACAAGTCCCCATTCCAGTTTTTCCTGTAAAAAGGGATGGGTTATTTTCTCTTGTTTTCTGTTCTGCCACGCTTGCAAAATTGTTTTTCGGGTATCATCATCCATTATTACTGCACCGTCTTCTTTCTGCGTAAAACCATTGAAATTGACTACCCTTTTGTTGATAAGAGAAATTACAAATCTGTCAGCATACACGCATCTCAGTTCCTCCATTAAATCCAATGCCAGAGATATTCTTCCGGGTCTGTCCCTGTGCATAAAGCCTACATAAGGGTCAAGCCCAACAGTTTCCAGTGCAGCAGACGTATCATGTGCCAGTAATGTGTACACAAATGACAGCATAGCATTCACATTGTCAAGAGGAGGACGTTTGTTTCTTCCGTGAAAGAAAAAATTGTCTTTTTGTTGCAGGATTAAATCGTCAAACACACTAAAATACTGTGTTGCCGACTCCCCCTCATATCCTCGGAGTTCATCCAAATTTTCACAGTTCAATACAAGATTCAAGGCTTTTGCCAATCCTTCCGACACCCTTTTAAGTTTAATAACGTCAAGCCTCTCGGAATAGTCTCTTGTAGCACGTTCAATTACCCACCTGCCATTATAAATCTTTCCAAATATAAAGTTTCTGGCTATCCGTGTGCTTTCCTCCAAATTATCTGATAATCTGTACTGTGTTTTTCTTAAAGTTACATTTCCCCTTACCTCTCCCACGATTCTTGACAAAAATTTTCCGCTTTGAGTCATAAAGCTAAGAGAAATATTACGTTTTGCACATGCTCCCATTAGTGCCGGACTTGCTCCGGTATATCCAAAAGCAATAATACTTTCCAGATTATGAAGCGGCAGCCTTACAGCCTCAGTATCCACTTTTTGTACGACAAGGTTTTCTCCATCCAGAGACAGATAGCTGTCAGGAGAGGTAATATAAGCAGTATTTAAGAGTTTTCGCATCGCTCTGCCTCCTTTAAACTATCTCTAATATATTTTGACACAGAAGTATTTTTGCATAGTCTTGGCATACAAATATCCGCCAAAGAACAGGCTTTGCAACTTTTGGAGGGTTTCACCTTCGGGGTATATTTCCGTTCAAACAACTGATGCATTTCTTGAATAACGTCTCTGACCCTATCACGTAAAGCATTATCAAGTGTAATTTTCAGTCTACGTTTAGTCTCTCCATAGAACATGTATGCTTCCTTGATTTCACACAAAAGCATTTCTTCAAGGCACATAGCCTGTCCGCATAATTGAAGAATATCAGCATCATTTTCCTTTGGCTTACCCCTCTTGTATTCTATAGGAACAGGCCTATACCTCCCTTCTCTACCAAAAATACTCACGCCCTCTGCACATTTATGCAGTTCTACGATATCGCATACACCACTTACTCCAAGAGTTCTTGAAAAAACAGCCATACCTCTTGAAATAATTACGTCTCCTCGCTTTTCTGAGAATCCGTCGTCATGAGCCTTTTCATGCAGTATATTCCCTTCAACCGTCCTGAGATTTTCCTGCCACTGCTGTTCAATATGTATTAACGCCCATTGCCTCCTGCAAAAAGCAAAGTGCTGAATTCCTGATAATAGTAGGAAGTCTTCTTCGTTATATTCCTTCATAAACTTTCGGTTCCAATCCATCTAAATCGTCAGTATAAATAGAATAATCATTAATACATTTTGGCACATCAACTTTTGCCTTGATTTTAAGGCTTCTATGTATCTTTGCTGAAGAGTATTGCCCTATTTCACAATTATGCTTCCACCAATAAAGCTTATATACTTCCATACTTCCGTCAGGTCTTGCAGACGAGCAATCATTCTCAAATAACGTTTTTAGCGCTTCTTTAATAAGTTCACTATCCTCTTCACTAAACCCTGTTTTAGAAGCTAATTGTGTATTTATGCTCCCATAAATCACATATACACCAAAATCAACTCTATGCTTCATACCCATTGTATCTGCGCTCTTTTTATCAGGGTCTTTTCCAGTCTCTCCATTTACGCTTTTTGTTATCTGCATACTTGATATTTCAATTGGTGAAGCACTTACTCCTGAGTGTACTGATACAGGACCCCTTATTCCTATAGAAACAGAATTATCCTCACCTGCTTTAAATGCAAATACCTGACCAAAGCTCCTTACATCAATCCATTTTGAACATGCATACTCAGCATATTTCTCTTTATCCTTAATTAATTTTTTTAATTCCTGACAACCGTCAGCTCTGTCCTTCAAACTTCTGAAGCCATCTGTTCTTCTTTCGTCCGATTGAACAAAAATCTCTTTATTCATGTCCTGTAGACGATTTCTAATTTTCCTTTTGATACACACATCTGATATTTCTCCGTATCCGTCATAATTTTCTCTTGGACGGTTTCCATTTAGTGGGTCACCGTTTGGATTGGCGTTTTTCACAGAAATTATCACTGCAAAATCAATCTTGTTCTTTAAAATACTCATATTAACAACTCCTTTAATTTATATTTTCAAGTTTCTTTTCTTTTTTCTCTGCAACTCTTCTATTCATTTCATCAATAAATACCTGTCTCTGACAGTAATAACCTAATATATAGCTGTCCTTTAAAGATTCAGAACTTATAAAATCTTCGTATGGAATCATAGAGTTAACTTTTGTCATCAGCTCTATATTTTTTTTCCCTTTATCCCCCAGCCTTGTAATATATGGTCTAAGCTTGTTAGTTATTATCCCCCAAGTTTTATAAGGGTGGAGTTTGAATTGATGCATAAGCCGTTCCGCATTGGTATCTCTTTTTTCCCCTGTAGTACTAATAGCCCACGATTCAATTTCCTGAGCAATTGCTAATAATCTTCCAAAAAGGTAACTTCTGTCATTTTGATTTTCATCAAGTGCCATGTCCCATTCCTCCTTTTCATATTTATCATTTCTATATTTTTTAACCAGTGAACATGCTATGCTTAATGTCTTTTCCCAATTGAACGAGTTCATGGAAATTGGATTAGATGCCCTGTTCACAGCTGAATTAACAATATTGTAAGGTAACCTTGCACCATCAATAATACATGGAAGCAACCTTTCTATTGTCGATTTCATTAATTTGTCATCAACCTCAAGCCTTTCATTTCTTTCAACACCAAATGCAATCCTGATAATTTCTTTTGGAGCCGGAGCACCAATAAAATCTATTGTTTTATACTTGTTTTTTCCTTTTTCGTCAGTGCCATCCTGAATTCTTTTATAGCTGTGTCTCCAGCTGCACGTGTTGTGCCACTTTTCAATTCTGTTCAAAAAGTCCAATCCATTTAGCTCTTTGTAGTATGTTATGGACAGTCTTCCGGTTGTGGCAGAATTAAGTCCAATTATTACGATATCTGTATTACTGTCAATTTCACACCCATATCCTGCAATTGCCTTGTTAAGCCTTTGAGCATATTCCTTATGGGTAGATACTATCGGCAGTGAATCCTCTTCTTCTCCAAAAATATCATCCGTATCCACTAATAAAGGAGGAACCTTTTGTTTATTAGTACCCCATGCAACAATTACCTCTTCACCATCCTTGGGATTTCCAAACCTGTAACCTTGTATGTCAATAAGCCATCGAATTGCATTGTGTGCTTTTTGAGAAACTTCATAACTAACAATTACCGCCTGTTTTTTGTCACCAAACCTTCCTCTGTATGTAAACCCACTTTCATCATTAGCCGATATCAGCTTTGCCTTATCTCCTGAGTTTCTTACTTTTGAAGGATGCTTTTCAGAATAGGGAATGCCCTCCCCTTTTACATAGCATAAATCCGTACTTTTCTCCTTGTTTAGGTAGTATTCTATATAGCTTTTGTATATCTCATTATCCAGCCAAACGGCTGTTTCACTACTAGGATTTTCTGTATCCTCAACCCTGAATCTTATAAATGCATCAATTTGAGAAACTGTTCCAAGCTTTATGTCTTTTGTTAAATTACCGCTATCATCGCAGGACAATACTTTGTGTTCAGCTAAGTCTTTAATAAGTTTCTTCTTTTTTAAGTATTCAAAAACAGCACAAACTTTTTTGTTTTTATGCACTGAACTACACCAATCTTCAAGCTGCTCAATATATTTATTAAAAAAATCTTCACCCTTTTCTTTTTCTACATTTTCCGAAAAATCTCCGGCTACGTACTGAAGTTTATCGCATAGTGGATGTGGTGGAGGATATTTTCCACTTCGTGTTGCAGAATCTTCTGTTACGGGAATTATTGTAACCTGCTCTTCCTTTTCCAAAATTCTGGCACGGCGAAAAATTCCTTTAATATCTATTACAACCTCAATTTGTGCATTTTGTGTAGAATGTGCAACCGGCAGCAAAGGAGTTTTTCCATCAGTTCGGGGTTTTCCTACTTCACTTATACAATTTTCATAAGTATCATAAAGTTTATTAATCCAACCCAAGTATTTCACCTCCCTCATCAAATTCTTTAAGACCGATAAAATTACTATTATTAAATTCTTTCATTCTCATAGTTTTTATCTCACGTTTTATATCACACTTATCAGGTCTTATGAATTTTATATATCCGTCTTTCATTTTCGGATACCACAGCCTCGCCACAAGCTTGTCCTTGCCTGATTCATCATATGCCTCATCAGGATAATCAAAACCGTGAAACATTATCCCAAAAGATATCTCTCCGTAATTATCATAATCTCCTTTCACCTCGCCAAAAGTGCATGGCTCCACATACCCTTGACATTCTCGTGTGCCTAGGAAAATGTCACGTCTTCCACCTTTTTCAATCATTCTGTTAGCTACTATGAAATGTTTATTTTCATTTCTGTCCTTATCTAAATCCCTACGGTTATAGTTCCACTCAAAATGAGCTTTAACCTGATATTCCACATCAGTAAGATAAGAATATATTGATAGTGTATTTCCTCCTGTATAATTAATTGGTCTTATACCCTGTGACTGGGTTTTAATGTATTTCATAACCCTAAGTTCATCAATATACCAAATTAAAGTGGGTTTCCAGTAAATACTCTCTAAAATACCTTTTATAGCTTGATATGTAGGTATTTGGTATGAAACTTTCTCACCTCCCATTCTGTTTATTGGGTCACTGAAAAGTGCATACCTTCCACTAACCTTAAATTCCACGTTGTTTGCTCTTTCCATCACTATCACCTCAATAATTTAAAAATTCATGTTGTTGGTTATCAGTAGTAATTCCTGTACTTTCATCATAAAATTCCTTTTTCAGTGCAATCAGCCCTCCGTTGTTCAACTGCATAAAAGCTCCCAAGTCATTCAAATTTCTATATTCCTGGTCGTATAAATTAACCGAGTACTGCTGAGCCTCCTTTAGATATTTTTTTAAATTTTTAATACTACATTTACCGTTAATATTTATTATCAACTCTTCTCCTTTTTGGTAAGGGACAATTACACCAACTGTATTTTGGTCTATAACACTGAAATAATCACCTGCTGTTTTGAAAGAATTGTAAAGCATTAGGTCAGGTTTTTCTTGGTTTCTATCAATGTAATCTTGTACAACTTGCTTATTCTCAGAAAGTAAATCAAACATAGTTTTATCAGCATATGGCTTTGGAAGAGTATAATTCATCAACAATTTCAAATCATTAAAATAGTACTCAAAATATTTATCAATAGCTTTTGGCGAGAGTAAATCACAATCAAATGCTTCGGGATTCTGATTATATTCTTCAAAAATACGCAATGTTTTATCCTGTCCCGTTTTTATCTCTAAAAGCCTGCTGACATTTTCACTGTTAGCATCCATATTTATAACATAAACATTTCCGCAACTGCTTTCGGCGTGCCGATTGCACCTTCCGGCTGCCTGAGCAATACTGTCCAATCCTGCCAAAGAACGTACAACGCACTCAAATGAAATGTTTACTCCAGCTTCAATCAGCTGAGTACTTACACATATCACTTTCTGCTTGCCAAGGACTTCTCTGATTTTATTCAGTAATTCTATTCTGTGGGTAGGACACATATTTGTACTTAAATGAAATACAATTGCTTTTTTATCCTCAGGCAACAATAAATTCTCCTTATCAATAGCTTTAAATAATTCTTTGGCGGCTTTTTTTGTATTAAGAATAATTAAAGTACTGTTTACCTGATCCATTAACCCTGATATAAGCTCTTTTAGGTCTTGTATACTGTAACCTCCGGCTTGAATTTTCGGTATAACCTTAGTTCTCTTAAAGTATCTAAATTTTTCATCTGCATTGGAGATAATATTTGCATTTTCCTCAATAAATACAGGCATTTCAGTCTTAGAAAGCAATGGTTGAGTCGCTGTACATAGAATTACCGTTGTATTGCAAATTTTAGACAAGAAATTTATAGCATAGTTAAACATATTAATACATTTAATTGGAATAGCTTGTATTTCATCAAAGATAATTATTGAGTTCACAAGATTGTGCAATCTTCTAACACTTTGAGTCCCCCCGATGAAAAGAGTATTTAGAAACTGTACCATTGTTGACAGAATTATAGGGCTGTCCCATCTTTCCGTCAAAAGCTTATAATCTTCACTATCATTATCCATTATTAGGTTAGAATGGTGCTCTAAAATAATGTCTTCTCTATCCAGAAAATCCTTAATTTCTTTAGAATTCTGGTCTATTATTGTGGTGAAAGGTATTATGTAAGCAATTCTGTCTTTCTTAAATTCCCTGGCATGTTCCAAGGCATACCTCAGGCTCGAAAGTGTTTTTCCTCCACCTGTAGGTACTAAAAGCTTATATATGCCTGTTTTATTTTTTGCAAAACTCTTACATGATTGTGAAATCTCATTTCGCAGCAAATAAATTTTAGATATTTTCGGCAAATCATCAAGCTTTTTATTTAAATGTTCTGAAAGTCCTGTCCACAGACAATTCTTAAATATATCGTTTTCTCTATCCAGTATGTCTTTTGATTCCATAAAACTATATGTGTCATATCTATCAGCATCAATAAGACAGCTGAGTAGAAATTTAACCAATATAGCCATTGCAAATTTAACAAAATGCTTTTTATCGTATACTAGTCTAATTCTAGATAAAATATTTTTTATCTCCCGAACGGATTCCAGGAACAACCTATGGATTTCATTCATTTCACAGCAATCCTCGAAAAAATTATTTATAGCTTCATCATAATTTTTTTGTAAATCGTCCGTATTCATTCTTAATGTAAATTTATCTCTCAACTCTAAATCAATACAATCAATTAAACCTCCGTGATGTGAGCAAATTACAAGACAGATAATTTGTGCGGTAAGCTTTTCATAAGGATTTTTTGAGCAATAATAAGTTTTGTAAATAAATTTAGCACCTGCAGTAGAGTGGTCAACAGTTCCTCTTTGAGATTTATCTTCTGGATGTAGAAAACTATATATGATATAAGATTTGAACTCTTCAGTTTCCTTTCCCATATCATGGAGAAGTCCGATTAATCTTCCCATATTCTCCAGTGATATTTTTTTGCAAGCTTCTGCACACAGTAAGGATACATTCTCCAAATGCTCCCTTACACTTTGTTCTGTCCCGTCTTCTCTTATATGAGCGATGAACATATGATTTCTCCTTTTCTTTTGCTAACCTAAATGTTGAACTTTTATAAATAAAATCAGATAATAGTATTATCAACCTCAAAATCAAAATAGCTATATTTACAATTTATTGCATATATTACATTATCTTGAATATAATGTCTTTGTTAGTATTTGTCAATAGCTTTTGACTTATTTTTTTTCTGTTGATATACTTTATATAGTCAAATATTTGATTTATTTTTTGTTTAAAGGTCAAATGTTTGTGGATTGAAATAAGATAATGTACTATATAAAAAAGAAGAATACCAAATGGCATTCTTCTTTTTTATATAGTACTGTTAATTTTAAAGATTATATCTACTTTCTTCTCAAAATCGTATAAGGCCCAACTTCCTCATCAATTGGCATGTAAACAATCATCTGTGCATGTGGTGCAGTTCTGATGCTTTCTCCATCCTCATTTTTCATCTCTTTTATAGTTTGTGTAAAATAGCCTTTTCTTGGGCTTACCACTTCTATTTCGTCGCCCACAATCATGCGGTTTCTCTGCTCAATCTTCGCAATACCCGTTGTTTTGTCATAATCCAGTACCATTCCTACAAAGTCGTATTCTCTTATATAAGAACTGGTATGGTATATCTGGTCGGCACCTGTGGTCTTATTAAAATAAAACCCTTTGGTGTACTCCCTGTGACTGGCTTTTGAAAGTTCCTTCAGCCATTCAGGATCAAAGCAGTAATTGTCTGGGTCAGCCAAATACGCATCAATAGCCTGTCTGTAAGCACTTACAACTGTAGATACATAAAAAGAGCTTTTCATTCTGCCTTCAATCTTGAAGCTGTAAATACCTGCCTTAACCAATTCAGGGATATGCTCAATCATGCATAAATCCTTTGAATTATATATATATGTTCCCTTTTCATCCTCATAAACCGGATAATACTCTCCAGGACGCTTTTCTTCCACCAGATGGTACTTCCATCTGCAAGGGTGTGAACACGCTCCCCTGTTGGAATCCCGTCCTGCCATATAGTTACTGAGCAAGCATCTTCCCGAGTAGGAAATGCACATTGCACCATGAACAAATGCTTCTAAATCCAAGTCTTCAGGTGTTTTAGCCCTGATTTCACTTATTTCCTCAAGGGAAAGCTCTCTTGCAGTAACAATTCTTTTAGCCCCATGCCTGTACCAGAACATAGCACTGGAGTAATTGGTATTGTTAGCCTGAGTACTTATATGAATTTCCATGTCAGGGGCGTTCTCACGTACAATATCAAAAATGCCTGGATCAGATACTATAACAGCATCTATTCCCAGTTCATCAAGTTGCTTTATATATTCAGGCAATCCTTCAAGGTCTTCATTATGAGGAATTATGTTAACAGTCACATAAACCTTACATTCTCTCTGATGTGCAAACTCAAGTCCCTCCTTGATATCCTCAAGTGAGAAATTGTCAGCCGATGCCCTTAACCCGAACTTCTGTCCTCCGATGTATACTGCATCTGCCCCGTACATAATTGCCATTTTAAGTTTTTCAAGATTTCCGGCCGGAGCCAGAAGCTCAACTTTATTCATAAATCCTCCCACGACATTGTTTACTGTTTGTTATAGCTAAGTGCTACTCCGTCTCCAATAGGAATTATGGCTGTTTCAAAAGCCTCATCCTGACAAAGCTCCTTTAGGAAACTTCTCATTCTGTTTACTATGGTTCTCTTTCTTCTTACCACAAGCTCGTCGCTTGCAGTCATACCCTTATATAGAACATTGTCTGAAACAATAATTCCGCCTGGAGCAAGCATCCTCTTACAGTGTTCAAAAAACTCACCGTACTGTCCTTTTGCTGCATCAATAAAAATCATATCATAGCTTTTGTCAAGACAGGTGAGAACCTCCAAAGCATCTCCTGCAATAACATTTATAGTGCCCTGAAGTCCGGCACGCTTTATATTTGCTCTTGCCAACTCAATCATTTCTTCATTTCGCTCTATGGTATCTATTATACCCTTTTGCTGTAAAAATCCCGAAAACAATATAGAGGAATATCCTATGGCTGTCCCAACTTCCAGAATTCTTGCAGGCTGCTTCATACTTCCAATAACCTTCATAAGTGCTGCAACCTCAGGCTGAATTATTGGCACATGATTTATTGAAGCATACTCTTCAAGCTCCGCTAGCAAACCGATATTGGGTTTAATTGTCTCTCTTATATATTCAGTAATGTATTCGTAATTAATCATTTTATAGCTCCAATCACCTACAACGTTAAAAATAAAGATGGCTGCTGCCATCTTTATTTTATACATTTCTGGCATTTAAGCCAGCCTAATTAATTTTTTGTAATTACTTTGCCAATCCGTATTGCTTCATGGCCTTTAAATGTTCGGCATATGTCTTGGAGAACTTAGTAGAACCATCAGGCCCTGCTATAAAGAACATGTAGTCAGTATCTTCATCAGGGTATAATGCCGCATTTATGGAATCTATACCCGGTGAACAGATAGGTCCCGGTGGAAGACCCGCATGAATGTACGTATTGTATGAACTTGAAATTTTAGTATCCTCATAGGTAAGCTTCTCATGCACTTTTCCTTCTTTGTTCAGGAAAATATACTGTATGGTAGCACAGGACTGCAATTTATTCAAATCCTTACTTTTCAAACGTCTATGAAATACTGCCGATACCAGCCTTCTGTCCTTAGTATTACTTGCCTCTCTTTCAATAATTGAAGCAAGAGTAATAACTTCGTCCATTGACATACCTATTTCTTTGGCACGCTTATAATGCTCTTTTGTTATCTTGTTTTTGAAGTTTTCAAGCATTACGTTTATTATTGTCTTCTCGCTGGCATTCATTGCAAATTCATATGTATCGGGAAATAAATATCCTTCTAACTTGAATTCACGATTGTTACTGTCTTTTATATCCTTTATGAAATCATAGTCATACTTTTGATACTTCATTGCATAATCAAATTTGTCTACAGTTGCAAGTTCCTTTTTAACAAAGGTATTCACAATCTGCCTGTAGCTCAAGCCTTCAGGTATGGTTACTTTTTTACTTTCAGGCTTTCCGGTAAGAATTGTCATTATAGTATTGAATTCCAGTCCGGGTTTCAAAATGTGAGTTCCCGCCTGATACTTACCGTCAAAGCCGTTAATTTTTGACACTAGTGTAAAAATCTGCGGTTTACTGATAATGCCATCTTTTGAAAGTATCCCAGCAATAGTTTTTGTATCTGAACCCATAGGTATATCAACCATCTTCGCACCTTTGGAATCAGCCTTTATTTTGACTTCTTTAGTTACTGTTTCGGATGTATCGGTGGAAACCGTACTTCTAAATGTTATAACGGCTCCCACAGTGAAAATAAACACAAAAACAATAAAAATGGTCAGCCAGAAGGACATTTTCCTTAATCCGGCTGATATTATAAACAAGCCAAAAACAACCAATGTAAGGCCTACTGCCGTTAACAATGCATTAAGCAAACCAAACTTAGCATCAAAGCCTTTTAACAGAGTTCCGAAATAATTCATGATGTTGGGGATTGATAGTAATACCCCGACAATCACAGTCAGTATCCCTGTCAATGATACTTTTAATCTTCTATCCATCAAATATGTGACTCCATTCTAAAAATTCAAAAGCTCGTATAATAAATACTATAATATTCTTTTTAAATTTTGTCCATATTCCCGGCAATTACATTTTGCTTCTCATTTTCGCTCTTGATTCAGTATCCAGTACTTTTTTTCTTAAACGGATACTCTTTGGAGTCATCTCTACAAGCTCATCTTCAGCAATAAATTCCAGTGCCTGCTCCAAGCTTAAATTTGTAGGAGGTGTCAACCTCAAGGAATCATCTGACCCGGAAGCTCTCATATTTGTAACATGCTTCTTCTTACATACATTAACAACCAAATCGTCATATCTGGCATTCTCACCTACAATCATGCCTTCATAAACCTTTGTTCCGGGTGTTATGAAAAGAGTTCCTCTTTCCTGAGCATTGTACAAGCCGTAAGTAACAGCTTCTCCATCCTCCCAGGCAATCAGTGAGCCTCTTGACCTTGTAGGAATTTCGCCCCTATATGGTTCATATCCGTGGAATACGTGGTTCATTATTCCATTTCCTTTTGTATCGGTAAGCAATTCAGACCTGTATCCAATCAATCCTCTTGCAGGAATCTTGAATTCAAGTCTCATATAACCTTGGTTTGCAGATGTCATATTAACCATATCGGATTTTCTTTGTCCTAGTTTTTCCATTACTGTTCCCATGAATTCTTCAGGAACGTCTATCATCAGGTATTCTATAGGCTCCATTAATACGCCGTCTATTTCTTTGTTAATAACCGAAGGCTTTGAAACCTGAAATTCATATCCCTGTCTTCTCATAGTTTCAACCAATATTGATAGATGAAGTTCTCCTCTTCCTGATACAACAAAAGCATCAGCAGAATCAGTTTCTTCAACCTTTAAACTTACATTTGTTTCCAGCTCTTTAAAAAGTCTATCTCTCAAATGTCTTGAAGTTACAAATGTACCTTCTCTTCCTGCAAAAGGACTGTTATTTACACTGAATGTCATTGACAAAGTTGGTTCGTCAATAGCAACAAAAGGTAACGGATCCGGTGCACCCATTTCACATATTGTGTCTCCGATAGTAACATCACCTACACCGGAAACCGCAACTATATCACCCAGCTTTGCTTCTGCAGTTTCAATTCTCTTTAGACCTTCATAGCAATACAGCTTAGTTATTCTGGCGTTAAGCTGATTTCCTTCTTTTTTACAAATTATTGCAGGCTGTCCAAGTTTTACTGAGCCTCTCTCAACTCTTCCTATAGCTATTCTTCCCACATATTCATCATAGTCAATGTTTGAAACCAACAGCTGAAGAGTTCCGTCCAGTTCGCCCTGAGGTGAAGGCACCTTGTCTATAATTACATCAAACAGGGGCTTTAAATCTCTTCTTTCCCCGCCAAGGTCACAAACTGCAAAACCTTCTCTTGAAGAAGCATAAATAACCGGGAATTCCAACTGATCATCATCAGCTCCCAATTCTATAAACAATTCCAGAACTTCGTCTACTACTTCCTCCGGTCTTGCTTCAGGTCTGTCAATTTTATTTACAACAACAATTGGTTTTAAGTTCAGTTGCAATGCTTTTTTAAGTACAAACCTTGTCTGCGGCATTGCACCTTCAAAAGCATCAACTAATAGTAAAACACCATCAACCATTTTCAGTACACGTTCAACTTCTCCACCGAAGTCAGCATGGCCCGGAGTATCAACGATATTTATTTTTGTTCCGTTATAGTTGACAGCAGTATTTTTTGCAAGTATTGTTATTCCTCTTTCCTTTTCAAGGTCATTGGAATCCATTACTCTTTCAGCAACAGCCTCGTTTTCTCTGAAAATACCGCTCTGTCTGAGCATAGCATCAACCAGAGTGGTCTTTCCATGGTCAACGTGTGCTATTATTGCTATGTTCTTTATATCTTGTCTGATATCCACAAAAACTCTCCTTCACTACTTCCTAATTTATTATCTATAATTAACCTTCTTTTTAAGCCATATTAAACAATATATCTAATATAAAGTAAAAAGCCACTAATTATTCTAATTTACCGTGTCTAAATTGTCAACCTTTTGGAGGTTTCGGGCATAAGTTATTTAAGTTCCACAACTGTAACACCATTTTCGCCCTCACCAAGCTTGCCTATTCTGAAGCTTTTAATATGAGGATTATGCTTCAGGTGTTGATGAAGTCCGGCTCTCAAAGCTCCTGTGCCTTTTCCGTGTATAAGAGTTACTTCCCCCATACCTGCTATACTTGCATCATCTAAATATTTATCAACAACGTCAACGGCCTCGCTGAGCATCATCCCACGCAAATCAATATCAGTTGACATATTTTGTGCTTTAGAAACACCTATTTTACCCATCCCGGTTCTTTGTATCTGCTGTTTTTGCTCATCTACCAATTTAAGGTTTGAAATATGAACATTTATTTTCATAATCCCAGCCTGAACCTGTGCTTCCCCGTTCTTATCAGGTATTGCCAGAATTGTCCCCTTTTGATTAAGGTTAACTATTAATACAGTATCACCAGGTTTGAGATTTTTAGGCGGTTTCACAAGCCCCTGTCTTGGCATTATGGACTCAACCAGAGAATCATCTAATTTGTTTATACTCTTGTTAAGTCTTTGACGAAGCTCCTCTGTTTGTCTTCGTACTTCAGCCTCTTCCTGCTCCTTTGCCAGTCTTTTCATTTCAGAAACCAACTCGTCTGCCTGATGTTTTGAATCTGTCAGAATCCGTCGTGCTTCTTCACGAGCCTTTCGAAGTTCGCTTTCCTTCTGGGTTGCTAATCTTCTTTTTTGATCCTCCAAATCCTTTTTAAGTCGTTCTGCCTCCTGTCTGTAGCTTTCGGCACGCATTTTCTCTTTTTCGGCCTCGCTTCGGTTCTTTTCTATACTTAAGAGTATATCCTCAAACCTTATATCCTCCTGAGACAGAAATTCCTTTGACCTTTCTATTATGTCATCTGTCAGACCAAGCCTTTTTGAAATGGCAAAAGCATTACTCTTTCCCGGCACACCTATAAGAAGTCTGTAGGTAGGCCTCAGCGTTTCCACGTCAAATTCGCAGGATGCATTTTCAACTCCGGCAGTAGAAATAGCATAAACCTTGAGTTCGCTATAGTGTGTGGTTGCCAGAGTCGTAGCACCCATACGATGCAGAGATTCAAGAATTGACATAGCCAGAGCAGCCCCTTCTGTAGGGTCTGTTCCCGCCCCCAGTTCATCCAGCAATATCAACGACTTGTTGTTGACACCGTCAAGTATATCCACAATATTCTTCATATGGGATGAAAATGTACTAAGGCTTTGTTCAATGCTCTGCTCGTCCCCGATATCTGCATAAATCTTTTCGAAAACACTCATCTCCGTTCCTTCGTTTGCAGGAATCAGAAGCCCCGACTGTACCATTAATGTAAACAGTCCCACTGTTTTAAGGGAAACAGTTTTACCCCCTGTATTAGGCCCGGTAACAATCAATGAACTGAATTTATCACCAATCCAGAAATCAATAGGTATTACTTTTTGAGGATCAAGGAGAGGATGTCTTCCTTTTTTAATAATAATTTTGCCGGTATCATTAATTACAGGACAAATACATTTATAATCTACAGCCAGTTTCGCCTTTGCAAAAATGAAATCAAGTCTTGCCATTATACTCATATTTGCATTTAGTTGCGGCAATATTAGAGAAGCATCCTGAGACAGCTCTGCAAGTATCCTGTCTATCTCCGTTTGTTCCTTGACCCTAAGCTGTTTAATACTGTTGTTTGCTTCAACTACTGCCATTGGTTCAATAAATAACGTAGCCCCACTGGCAGAAGAATCATGTACCAATCCGGGTATATCTCCCTTATGCTCCTGTTTTACAGGGATTACATACCTGTCCCCCCTCATGGTTACAACAGATTCTTGAATAAACTTCTGGTATTTTGTGGAACGAATAATTGAGTTTAACCTATCCTTAATAGACGCCTGCTGTTCTTTAATCTGTCGTCTGATACTGCTTAGTGCAGGGCTTGCACTATCAGCAATTTCATCTTCACTTAATATGCAGCTATCAATCTTCTGTTCCAACCTTTGATTTGACTCAAGACAGGATATCAGTTCATGGACCACATTAGTTTTATTATCATCCAGTCTATCGTTGATATATCCTTTTAGCCTTCTGGCAGCTCTAAGTACACCTGCAAGGCGTAGTAATTCTCCGGGGTTTAAGACTCCTCCCATATCAAGTCTTTTTAGAGTTAACCTGATATCAGTTATTCCTCCGAGGGGCGGTGAGCCCCTTTTTAACACACAACTTACTCCGTCATTTGTCTCTGACAGCATTTTTTCAACCGTCATGAAATCAGTTTGAGGAGTTAGCTCTAAAACAAGCTCCCTCCCCAATTCAGATGCGGTCAAGCCTTTTAATTTATCAATAATTTTATAAAATTCAAGTACTCTTTGAGTTTTATCATTCATAAGATAATCCTTCCAATTCATATGAAACATTAGCTTCTATGATGATTTGGATGTTTGAATCATGAAGATTCAAACTTTTTATGATCATCCTGTCGAAGCTGTGCTCTTTTTATTTTTCCACTAATTGTTTTTGGTAATTCATCAACAAACTCTATTATTCTTGGGTATTTATATGGTGCCGTAACTTTCTTTACATAATTCTGAATTTCCTTTTTCAACTCATCCGAAGGCTGATAACCTTTTGCAAGAACAATTGTTGCCTTTACAACCGTACCCCTGATACTGTCAGGTGCTCCCGTAACAGCACATTCAACTACTGACGGATGCTCAATTACAGCACTTTCTACTTCAAAAGGACTTATCCTGTAGCCGGATGCTTTTATAACATCATCATTTCTTCCTACAAACCACAGATAGCCATGCTCGTCCTTGTAAACAACATCGCCAGTATGGTATGTGTTATTATACCACACTCTCCCCGTTGATTCAGAATCTTTATAATATCCGCAAAACAAGCCTGCTGGCTTGTTGGTATCAACATCTCTTATTACCAATTCACCTTCCACTCCAACAGGACAGGAATTTCCATCCTCATCCACTACATCTATGTTGTAAGCAGGATTCGGCATCCCCATAGCACCGGGATCTACCGGCAACCATTCGTAGTTTGCTACAATTACAGTTGTTTCAGTCTGTCCGAATCCGTTCAGTATTTCATGTCCCGTCAGTTTTTTGAATCTGTTGAAAATCTCAGGATTCAAAGGTTCCCCTGCTGTTGAGCAGTGAGTCAGTGATGATAAATCATACTTTGTAATATCATGCTGAAGCATAAACCTGTAAATTGTAGGTGGAGCACAAAAAGTCTTTATTTGATATTTTTCTATTTTTTCGAGCAATTTGCAAGGATCAAATCTATCCATATCGTATAAAAATTGTACTGCACCGCATATCCATTGTCCAAAAAGCTTGCCCCATGCAAACTTTGCCCAACCTGAATCCGCAACTGTCAGATGCAGTCCATTATCAACAACTCTGTGCCAGTACTTGGCAGTAACAATATGTCCAAGAGGATATGTAAAATCATGTATTGCCATTTTTGGCATGCTTGTGGTACCCGAAGTAAAGTATATTATCATATAATCCTTATTTAGAGTATCCTTTTCACCCGCAGGCCTAATCCAGTTATGGGAACATTCGTCTATTTCCTTATCATAATCCTGCCATTTATCCTTGTTGCCTCCAACCATTATGTACTTTTTAACTGTAGGTGAATCTTCCATAGAATTTTCAACATGTTCTATAATTGCCGCATCATTATATGCTATAATAGCCTTTACTTCAGCTGCATTATTTCTGTACACTATATCTTTCTTCATCAGTTGATTTGTAGATGGAATAAAGGTAACGCCTATTTTCATGGCCGCAAATGCAAAGAAGTAAAATTCATATCTTCTTCTCAATATAAACATTACCTTGTCGCCTTTGCCCAATCCGTTGGCAATCAGGTAATTGGCAGTCTTGTCAGACCAGTACTTCAGTTCTCCGAAAGTAAACTTCTTTTCGTTTCCGTTGTCATCACACCAAACCAAAGCAAGTCTGTCAGGTTCTTGTTTCGCATACTCATCTATAATGTCATAAGCAAAGTTGAAGTTAGCTGGAACGTTCAGCTTAAAGTTCTCTCTAAAATCCTCATAGGACTCAAAATCAGTTTTATTCAAATATCGTGTTTCCAGACTCATTTGTATATCCTCCCAATACATTTAAACCATATTTTTTAAAGTAAAATTATTGTAAGGAATCTGGCTTCCTTACCATCCAAGGCAATCTGTTTGTGAGGAATTGAAGAGTTGAAATATAAAGAATCCCCTGGTTCCAAATCAAATTTTTCTTTCCCTATTTGCACCTGCATTTTCCCTTCAAGACAGTAATTGAATTCCTGTCCTTTATGAGAAACCATTTCAGGGCTGTTTCCGGGATCAAGTACAACAAGCATAGGCTCTATTTTTCTGTTGGAATATTTGTAAGCAAGACTTTCAAAGCTGTACTGGTCAAATCTTTCAACTTTGAGACCTTCACCTTTTTTGACGTGGCATATATCATGAAGCTTAGGTGATGTTCCTGTTAAAATTTCAGTAATGTTGACCTTATAAATCTCTGCAAGCTCATATAAAAGGCTGACAGGAATATCGTCTTCGGCATTTTCGTACGATTTATATTGTGCAAGCATAACTCCCAGCTGCTCCGCAACTTCTTCCTCGGTAGACCCGGCTAGAAGTCTGAGTCCCTTTATTCTGACAGCAATGTCCTTGACTTTCTCATTCATATTTAAAACCTCCATGAGTGTTATAACAATGTAAATATTACCTAAAAAATAACAACAATATTCTTATTATAGCATATTTAGGCAGGGAGGTTTAATTATATTTTATCTATTTCATTGTCTGATTTTTTTCCTCAGAACGGGATACAGCCAAAATCCCAGAGTCATAGTTATAAGACAGGCAGATATGCCGAAAAGAGATGGCATTGACCTGAAAAAAAGAGTTTTAAATGTTGTTTCGGAGGTTCTTTCCATGTAAACAGCGCTATTGATTATAATGTACGTAAAAAAGAAGGCTATTCCCAGCAACTGAAATATATAATGCTGTTTCAGAAGATTAACTGCAAAACCCGCAATAAATATTATAATAAAAACTGCTATTGAATATGAAAAAGCCGTTGACATAAATAACCTCCATTTGTTTTTGCGCACATTAAAAAGCACTGAATACTTTACAAATATTGTAATATACTCAGTGTCTTTATACAAATTATTTCTCAGTTAAAGGAAATTAAGACTAAATCACTAATTTAGATTTTAAGCTTTGGTTTTAATGTTGATGAATAAAACCTTATAAACAAAGTGTACACATAGTCATACACTAAAAAAACTATTTCCATCAAAGCTGCAACTATATACACAGGGGCAGCTAATTTAATACCTACCATTATAAATTCCTTCAGAAAAACAAACCCCAGCAGCAAACATATATTAAAAAAAACCAGTTTTAATATATAGTCCAAAACCCTGCTTTGCAACCTCTCAAAATACAGTTTTAACAAGCCGTAGACTCCGAAAAACACTATATAAGGGAGTACTTCAAGCCTTGGTATCAAAATTGCTGACAAAACAGCAGATGCCGCATAAAAAGTCCATCCGGCTTTCAAACCGAATTCAATGATTATTATTGAAGTAAAAAGCGAACTTACTGCATATAACGAAAGCCTGCTGGTAGGCAAAACAGATGCAAGAAATACACATATGACGGTAAACCCAAGGAGAATTCCGCTTAATGTAATTTTTTTAGCTCTTGTTGCGTTATTCATATCTACCTCATAAATTTAGTTTAAATCAGGAGCATTAGCAGCAAGATATTAAATCTCCTCCGCAGCACTCACATAATGAATCCGAACACCACAGACATGTACACATATCACAGAAGCTTGGCCCTGCACCATACCCACGGTTAGCAGCATTGCCCCTGTACATGTTGTTATTTACATTTATTCTGTTAAGGGCGTCCCTGTATTCGTAGTTGGAAGGGTCCATATTTACAGCTTGCTTGATATTCATTATAGCTTCATTGTACCAGCCCTTTTTCATAAAGACCAGCCCACGAAGATAGAACCATTCGGCGTTTCTGTTCTGAATACTTTCAAGTAGTGCTTCCGCAGCGGCAATGTTTCCAGAATTTATATACATTCTTACCTGTCGGAAGTTTTCTCCTCCTGCATTTCCTCCCGCTGCACCACCAAAACCGGAAGCCCCTGATGCTGCGCTTCTTCCGCTCCAGCCATTGCTGGTTTTTGCAGTCTGCCCTTTTCCGGTGAGATACTCGTAAGCTTCATTTACTTCTCTGAGTTTATCTTCTGCAAGTTTGGAAAGAGGATTATCCTGGTATTGATCCGGATGATATTTCTTTACCTGTTCTCTGTAAGCTTTCTTTATTTCTTCTTCTGATGCTCCATCACTTATTCCTAGTACTTCATATGGATTTTTCACCTTTACCACAACTCCTCTGGCACAATATTTTATCCGTTTTACTTAACATACCTATATATAATATGTTCTCCAATATTCCTCTATTTTCTTTTAAACTAAGTAACTCAAACGCCTTGGATGCTTCCTGCAAACAATATAATACAGTAAATTCCGCATGACTCTTAATATCATTCTTGAAAACCGCCAACTCTTGCCCCGTATAGTTAAACTGAGTAAGGAACGGGTTGTAGCTGGAGTTTTTTATATCGTCTTCCATATCATCAAAAGCGTCTACTAAATATATCCATTTCCCGATATTATAACCCATCCATCTTAAAATTTGCCTGATTTTATCATCTAAGCCTTCATAGTCCAAAACCTCTTCCATAAGCTTTGCAAATGGCTCGGAAGCAGCGTCTATAGAGTTACATTTTTCCTTTTCTAATTTGGACAAGTCCCCTAGTCTTTGGTTAATTATAGCACACTTTTTTGGATATTCCACAACTAACTTTCCGTATGCTCTTTTAAAAGCTGCCATACCCACCAATGCTATTTTTGATTTATCATCATTCCACTTATCTTTCATATTATTATACGCTAAAATAATATTTATGTCGGAAGAATAATCAATAATTTCATTACGGGTCACAAAAGATTTTTTTAATGGATGGACAATACACCTTTCCTTTGTAAGACCTGTTTTAATATTAAGCACAGAGCCCAAAAGAAGTGCCAGAAAAGCGGCATCATAAGTCAGCGTCATTCTTTTAATCTGCCCATGCCTTTTTCCTATTGATTTACACACACCACAATAATATGCCCTGTATATGTCAAATTCTTTTATTTTTAATTCCGGTTTTTCCGGGGTTATATAACCGAACATTGTATCCTCCGTTGATAAACAGTGCTGCGAATCTTAGGCAAACCACTTTTATTTAAAAAGGTACACAAAATGTGTACCTTTACATACAACTGCAATTTACTTGTTTTTTTTCTCATTATAATCCTTGGATAATCTAAAATAAATAATTATATACCTTGAAAGTGCAAACAATGTACATACTACAGCCAAACCTATTGCAACATAAATAGCATTTAACGCATAACCGTTATTGCCTGCTACAATCTTAATTATAATGGTTGCCAGTATTGCAAAATAAAATATTACTGTAGCCAATTTACCGTACCAATTGGCCCCTATGACCGTTTTCCCCTTTTTATACAACATTATTCCGCCTGCAAGCATTAAGGATTCCTTAATTACAACAATAATCAAAACGATTAAAGGTATAAATCTATGTAGTACAAGGAAAACTAATGCTGTTATCTGCATAAGCTTATCCGCCAAAGGGTCAAAAAATTTGCCCCATTTTGTAATTAAATTATACTTTCTGGCTATATAACCATCAAGAACATCCGTAAATCCGCCAAAAGCAAAAAGAATAATGGCTGTTGTATATTTTTCACAGTAAATATAGTAACCTAGAAAAGGCACTATTATGAGTCTTAATAATGTTAACGCATTCGGAATATATCTTCTCACCAGTACACCACCTGATTACCAATATTAGAGTAAATAGCACACATAGTTTATCATAATGTGTCATTTAATTGCAATAACTTCTTATTTCTTCAACTTACATGACTTTAAACATCCCTTGCTGATTTTTCAATAATTTCATAAAGCTCGGGATAATGTTTTTGCAGATTTATAGGCTTTAAATCGCAGGTAGTCCAAACATGAGAAGTTTCTCCCCTTGTAATAGGATTATCCATATTATCCGATTTAAATACCTCATATTTAAAATTCAGTCGGGTTTTTGAAAAACTTTTGATACTTGTCCTGACTATTATTTTATCCTCATATGTAGATGAGCTGATAAATTTACAATGCACCTCCAAAAGAGGCAGCATTATGCCCTTTGATTCCACACGCGAATAAGATATTCCGCATTGTTTGATAAATTCTGTTCTACCCACTTCAAACCACACCGGATAATTTGAATGGTGAACAATGCCCATTCTATCTGTTTCAGCATACCTGACTGTTAACGGTACATCTATATATAGCATACGATTATTCTCCTTAAAAAGTATGATAATTATATTACAAATAGGTATTTTTGCCTAATAAGCAGTAGTAGCCCCGGGCAAAAGCCCCGGAGCTACTATCATTCATTTTTATTAATAACCCGTTTCAATGATTACGCTATGTGCTTCTTCAACCTCGGCTTCAGGAACGAGAACTTCATAATAATTGTCGTTATTTTCATGATTTTTACTTATGGGTCTCAGTTTCACAAGAATACCCTCATTGGACAAAAGCTCCTGAAGCTGATTAGCAACATCTTTGCTTTGGGCCATATATACCACTGTCCACATTATCATCTACACTACCTTTCAAATTGTTATTCACCGCTTTGAATAGTACCATATCTGCAATAAACAGTGGCCTTGCCTCTTATTTTTATCGCAGAGGTATTCTCTGTAAATTGCGCCAAAAGAACTTCGCCCTTATCCAACTTCTCGGTATGATGAAATTTTGTATCCCTTCCACGCGTTAACCCGATAATTGTAACCCCGTTTTCCCCAGCCTTAATAGCAACGTACTCACCAGATAACTTATCCTCCAGGTTGTCCATATATAACCACCTCGACACTTATATTATATTATTTTGTACAAAAAATCAATATTTGGCTACTTATTCGTTATTTTATTACTACATTTTCTTCGCCAAGCCTGTTTACTAATTCTTCCATTATTACATTATTGACATATATCCAGTATTGCCTGTCAAGTTTCTTGAAAAAATTTTCATTTTTTTTTGCAACATAAGTTGGTGTAGCACCTGAGAAATATCTCAAAAGTGCTCTTAAAGCAGCGCCATCCTCTTTTGGAAGCTGTTCAGGTAAGGTTAAATACAACCCCTTCTCCTGAAGACTTTTTATAGGCAGAACTTCCTCTACAATTATTTTAGGTTGTTCATCCTCTCTCACACTCAGTCTGCCGTTTACAATGATTAAACTCTCCTGCTGTAAAAGCTGGGAGAATTTCTCGTATACTGTGGGAAAAACTATTAGTTCCATAGTTCCGAACAAATCTTCAAGGTATATAAAAGCCATCAAATTGTTATTCTTTGTCGCCTTGGTTTTTTTGTATGCTACTATGCCTCCTACCGTTACTCTCATGGAATCCTGAAGTTTTTTACCGCTTACCTCCATATCAGTTGAGTTTTCATCGTCAACAAACAAATCACTGCTGTAAAGATTTACATTTCGCTCCAATATGCTCTGATATTCGCTTAACGGATGACCTGATACATACAAGCCCAGCATCTCCTTTTCCATCGAAAGAAGTGCATTTGCAGGGTATTCCTTTATATCAGGAAAATCCTCCTGCAAAAGCTCCTGTGGCTCGCTCATCATATCAAATATTGACAGCTGACCGTCCATATTCTTTTTACGGTTTTGCGAAATTCCGTCCAGCAGCCTCTCATATACCGCCATCAGCTTTGATCTGAATACTTTAAGGGAGTCAAATGCTCCGCTTTTTATAAGGCTTTCGACACACCTTTTATTAATATCACGCCCCTCTATTCTTTGACAGAAGTCCAGAAATGAACTAAATTCTCCATTCTGCTGTCTTTCTGCAATAACAGATTTTATTGCATTCTCTCCAACATTTTTAATTGCAGCCAATCCAAAACGTATATTTTTATTTACAACTGTAAATTTTACGTTGCTTTCGTTAATATCCGGTGGAAGTACCTGTATATTGAGGCTTTTACATTCATTGACATACTGGGATACTTTATCACTGCTGCCCAAAAAGCTGTTTATGGAAGCTGCCATAAACTCTACGGGATAATAGTGTTTCAGCCATGCTGTCTGATAAGCCACTACAGCATATGCAGCAGCATGGGACTTGTTAAAGGCGTAGCTTGCAAAGTCCATCATTTCATCAAATATCTTATTGGCTGTAATCTCATCTACACCGTTATTTACCGCACCCTTTACAACCTCGTTACCTTCCTCATCCGTTATTCCGTATACAAAGTTTTTGCGCTCCTGCTCCATTACAGATATCTTCTTTTTGGACATAGCACGTCTTACAAGGTCAGACCTGCCCAGTGAGTAGCCTCCAAGTTCCCTTACTATCTGCATTACCTGCTCCTGATACACCATGCAGCCATACGTAACATCAAGAATACTTTCCAGCATCGGATGATGATACTTTATTAACTTCGGGTTGTTTTTATTTCTGATGTATCTTGGTATCTGATCCATAGGACCCGGTCTATAGAGAGAAATACCCGCTATGATATCTTCCAGTGAGTTTGGCTGGAGATCCTTCATAAACTGAGTCATTCCCGCACTTTCCAGCTGAAATACACCTGCTGTTCTGCCATCCCCTATCATTTTATAAACGTCTTTATCATCAAAATCAATTTGCTGAATGTCTATTTTCTTCCCATGAACTTGTTCTGCCAAATCTACTGCATCACGTATTACAGTAAGAGTTCTCAGTCCAAGAAAGTCCATTTTGAGAAGTCCCAACTCTTCAAGGGGTACTGCTGTTACCTGGGTTGTCACACTGTTATCGTTTAATTGAAGTGGTACATATTCTACTATTGGTTCTTTTGAGATAACAACTCCGGCAGCATGTGTGGAGGCATGACGCGGAAGGCCTTCAAGAGTTCTTGCTGTGTCAATAAGTACTTGTGTCTCCTCGTCGGTTTCATATCTCTTTTTCAGTTCCTGATTCATCTCCAGAGCTTTATCTATGTTCATACCTATTTGAAAAGGTATCATTTTGGCTATGGCATCAACATCCCCGTAAGAAATATCCAACGCTCTTCCAACATCTCTTATAACAGCCCTTGCAGCCATGGTTCCAAAGGTAATTATTTGAGATACCCTATCCTTGCCATACTTTCTTATTACATAATCAATTACTTCCTGTCTGCGCTCATAACAGAAATCAATATCTATATCAGGCATGCTGATTCTCTCAGGATTTAAAAACCTTTCAAACAAAAGGTTATATTTGAGAGGGTCAATACTGGTTATCCCCAGTGCATAGGATACTATACTTCCCGCTGCGGAACCTCTTCCCGGCCCTACCATTATACCCTGTTCTCTTGCATATTTAATAAAATCCCATACAATAAGGAAGTAGTCTACATAACCCATCTGTGATATAACTGAAAGCTCATATTCAAGTCTGTGAATTATTTCTTCCGAGCAATTGTCACCATACCTTGACTTGAGTCCTTTATAACACTGTTCTCTCAGATATTCATAAGGAGTATAACCCTCCTCCACCTCAAAGCTTGGCAGATGCAGCTTTCCGAATTCCAGTTCCACATTACACATTTCAGCAATTTTTACTGTATTCTCCAGAGCCTGTTTAACATTTTTAAAGTTATCATACATTTCCTCCGGTGATTTTACGTAAACTTCATCCGTATTAAACCGCATTCTGTTATCATCGTTTATTGTTTTGCCCGTTTGGATACATAAAAGAATCTCATGGGATTTAGCATTTTCCTTTGTGAGGTAATGTGCATCATTTGTGGCAACCAAAGGTATTCCCAACTCCCCTGACAGCTTAATGAGCTGTTGGTTAACCAGATTTTGCTCGCTAATTCCATTATGTTGAAGCTCAAGGTAAAAGTTCCCTTGTCCAAATATACGGTTCAAATTATTAGATAGTTCCACTGCTCTTTCGTAATCGTTATTTAGTATTGCGGACGGAATATCCCCTGACAAACATGCACTCAGGGCTATAATCCCTTCTGAGTATTTCTCCAAGGTTTCATAGTCAACTCTGGGTTTATAGTAATACCCTTCGGTAAACCCAAGGGAGACTATTTTCATAAGATTTTTGTACCCTATCTGATTTTTTGCAAGTAAAACAAGATGACCATAATTTGAATCAATTCCCGGCTGCTTATCCTTCATGTTTCTTTTTGCAGTATATACCTCACAACCAAGTATAGGCTTAATCCCATTTTTTACGGCTTCTTTATAAAAATCTACAACTCCGTACATTACACCGTGGTCAGTAATAGCTATGCTATCCATTCCCAGCTCTTTAACCCTTTGTATAAGGTCTTTAATTCTATTTGCCCCATCAAGAAGACTATATTCAGTATGTACATGCAGGTGTACAAAATTCCCCATTTTATTCTCTCCAAACTGTATATGAAAACATTTTATTCAAGCTAACTATATTAATTATACCACAATAGATAAAACAATTTTTATGTTTTAATCAGTCACAATATGTCTGATTATTCCTCCAAACAGCTTGGTACAAACGGGTTTCGGGAAATATAGCGACCTAAATTGCTTTTAGTGATACAATGTATCTGCGAGGTGGTAATAAGTGGAATTTACAGAAGATAAAATAAATACATTAACCGGCGTACTTAAAAAAGCAGGGTTATTGTCTGTTGATTTGATTTATAGAATAAACTATAAACTATTATTTGGTTCAAACCTGTACTACAGGCATAGAATTTCATCCTTCAGATCCTGTGTCTTTTGCCGTAATCTGAACTACGATAAAACCATAAAAAAATACGTTTGCTCATATAAGGAATATGAAGCCAGTAGTTCTCTTGTTCCATGTATTATTCCCGACTCATATTCAAAGTTGGTTAAAACATATAGCGAAGAAGCCTTTCAAGTACCTTGGCTTTTTAAGAACCCATGTCTTAATTTTGACGTATTAGAGCCCAAGCATTACTATAGGAATTTTCTATCACTGAATATGTCAAGCAGTATTATAAAGTTGGAAACTCTGGAAGGTATACTGACAGGCAAATGCTATGGTGAAATTCCCTGTCATATATGTGCCTTAGTAAATAAAGATGCTTATACGGGATGCCGATATGCCTCACGAGCAAAGGAAACAGGCCGATGCAGTATTATTTATGATAATCTCAAAGAATATTACACAAATAACGACTCTTCCGTAACCAATGTTTCCTGAATTCCTCAGTCTACTTTTTACGCCTAACCCCTATTAGTGCTTAAAATAAAATAACTCAGCTTCTGTTAAAGAAGTTGAGTTATTTTATTTATATAATTATACGTGTTTATTATTCTCCTTGACCACAGCAGAATTTATACTTCTTTCCGCTTCCACATGGGCACATATCATTTCTTCCGACCTTCGACTTGTTTACAACAGGTTTCTTAGGTTCGTCCCCATGACTTGCAGCAACAGGCTCTGCAACCTTTTCACGTTGAGGAGCATGTTCTCTGTCAATCCTTGCCCTAACCAGAAGTCTGATAGAATCCTCCTGAATACTCTTAATCATCTCTTCAAACATCTGGAATCCTTCAAACTTATATTCAACAACAGGATCTCTCTGTCCGTATGCTCTCAACCCTATTCCTGACCTCAATTGATCCATTGCATCAATGTGATCCATCCACTTTTCATCAACAACTCTGAGAAGTACTACTCTTTCCAACTCTCTCATTAATTCAGGAGTGTTTTCCATTTCCTTGAACTCATATATCTTATTAACAATTTCCATGAGTCTTTCTTTAAGGTCTATATTGTCCATAGATTTCTTTTCTTCATCAGTCAGAACGAAAGCACCCTGCGGAATAAATACACTCTCAAGATAAGCTATTATACTTGACCAATCCCATGCATCGGCATATTCACTTTCTGTACAATAGTTTGCTATGACACCGTCTATAACGCTTTCAAACATTTTTATGAAGTAATCCTTAAGATTATCTCCATCTAAAACTGTCTTTCTCTGAGCGTATATAATTTCCCTCTGCTTGTTCATAACATCATCATATTGCAGAACTCTCTTACGTACGTCAAAGTTTCTTCCTTCAACCTTCTTTTGAGCATTCTCAATTGCATTGGACAGCATTCTATGCTCTATAGGCTGATCATCTTCAAGACCGAGTGCATTAACAATATTGGTTAATCTCTCTGAGCCGAAAAGTCTCATTAAATCGTCTTCAAGTGAAATGAAAAATCTAGATGAACCGGCGTCTCCCTGACGACCTGCACGTCCTCTCAACTGATTGTCTATACGTCTGGATTCATGTCTCTCAGTACCTATAATATGCAATCCGCCGGCTTCAACAACTTTTTCTCTCTCTTTATTTATAATATCCTTAAACTTGTTATTTAGTTTTGTGAACTGCTCTCTTGCTTCAATAATCAGTTCGTCAGTTGTTTCGTTGTAGCTGGTTGACGCATTTATAAGTTCCTCGTCATAACCCATCTTACGCATTTCCTGTTTTGACATATACTCAGCATTACCGCCAAGAACTATATCGGTACCTCTACCTGCCATGTTAGTTGCAATGGTTACTGCTCCAAATTTACCTGCCTGAGCAATAATCTCAGCTTCCTTGTCATGGTATTTTGCATTCAATACCTGATGAGGAATACCTTTTCTCTTAAGCATAGTACTTAAGAATTCTGATTTTTCAATTGATATTGTACCAATCAATACCGGCTGACCTTTTTCATGACACTGTACAACATCTTCTATAACTGCATTAAATTTACCAATTTCGTTTTTATAAACAACATCCGGATGGTCTTTTCTTGCCATTTCCCTATTTGTAGGAATTATGATAACATCCAGTTTGTATATTGTGTTGAATTCATCTTCTTCTGTCTGAGCAGTACCTGTCATACCTGCCAGCTTGCTGTACATTCTGAAATAGTTCTGGAATGTAATGGTTGCAAGTGTCTTACTTTCTCTTTCTACCTTTACGCCTTCTTTTGCTTCTATTGCCTGATGGAGACCGTCGCTGTAACGTCTTCCGTACATAAGTCTTCCTGTAAACTCATCAACAATAGTGACTTCTCCGTTATTAACAACGTAGTCCTTATCTCTTTTCATAAGACCATGTGCCTTCAATGCCTGATTAACATGGTGTGAAATTGTCATATTTTCAGGGTCGGAGAGGTTTTCTATTCCGAAATACTGCTCCGCCTTCTTTATACCATTTGACGTAATTACCGTTGTATGTGCTTTTTCATCTACAATGTAGTCCTCGTCAAATACTTCATCGGCGTCAACCTTGTCGTCCATTTGTGTAATTACTTTTGCTCTCAGTTTTGAAGCAAAGGAATTTGCTCTTTTGTATAAATCGGTGGACTTATCACCCATACCTGAAATTATAAGAGGTGTTCTGGCTTCATCTATGAGGATGGAGTCAACCTCATCCACTATGGCATAGTTCAAGTCTCTCTGTACTCTGTCTTCCTTGTATATAACCATGTTATCTCTCAAATAATCAAAACCCAGTTCGTTATTTGTACAGTAAGTTATATCACAGTTATATGCCGCACGCCTATCCTCATTTTCCATATCATGTACGATAAGACCTACAGTCAATCCCAAGAAGTTATATATTTTTCCCATCCACTCGCTGTCACGTCTTGCAAGGTAATCATTTACGGTTACTACATGAACTCCTTTTCCAGATAGGGCATTGAGATATACAGGTAATGTAGCAACAAGGGTCTTACCTTCACCTGTTTTCATTTCTGAAATTCTACCCTGATGCAATACAAGACCACCAATGAGCTGAACTCTGAAGTGTCTCATACCCAATACTCTTTTTGAAGCCTCACGAACAACAGCAAAAGCTTCCGGTAAAATATCATCCAAGGTCTCACCATTGGCAAGACGCCCTTTAAATTCAGGTGTTTTAGCTTTAAGCTCTGTATCTGTTAATTTCTGTATCTCCGGCTCAAATGCCTCGATTTTATCTATAATCGGATAAATCCTTTTTAATTCTCTGTCGCTATATGACCCAATAATTTTTTCTATAAAATTTTTAACCATAACATAATCCTCCATGACCCGCAACGGGATAATTTTTTAATAAATCTGGCTGCACGAAAATAACCCATCATTTGTGGGATAATTTTAAAATTAGCAGCAGACAGGCGGTGAAGAATCAGATTGGCTGAACAAAAGCCTTTTAGTAGAAAAAGCCCTGTTTGTATTTGAATTAAGATAAGCTAATACCAAAAGACTTAGAATTACAATAGAAATAGACATCAGCAACGCAAGTTCCCCATGTCTATTATTATTTGGCATTTCCTTATTTAAAGCTTCTGCGGAAATTGCCTTGAAAAATGAAAGTGGCCTTCCTTTTCTGCTTACAGAAGCCTCTTTCTGGGATTCCAAAACAGAAACAGCACTTCTGCTTTCCTGAATCATATCAAGATGTGTAAGATTTACCAAGTATAAGTCAAATAAATCGGCAGCATTATAAACCCCATTCTCAGAGGCTAAAGCAGATAATATGATTATACTTAAAAAAAGCTTCTTAAACATTCATTTGCCCATCTTTCTCTTGCAATCTATCAAGTACGATATTATACCCGTCAGCACCATATACAAGACATCTGTTAACTCTGCTTATGGTAGCCGTACTGGCCCCGGTTTGCTCACAAATCTCCGTATAGGTTCTCTTTTCCCTTAACATTTTTGCTACTTGAAGTCTTTGTGCCAAAGCCTTCAATTCTGCAATAGTACAAAGATCTTCAAAAAAATTATAACATTCTTCCCTATTCTTTAAAAGTAAAATTGCATCAAATAAACTGTCTGTATGTTCATCCCTTAATTTGGAATTCATAGTTAAAACTCCTCAACTTATAAAGCAAAAATATTCTGCATAAAATTATTTATTATAAAGATACAATAACAGCTTTTTATAAATCAGTCAAGGTTCTGCAAAAGCTACGTATTCTATATTAATCCAATTCTATAATCCCATATAAATGAATAACTATATATTGTGACAAGCGTATTACCAAAGTTTATAAGGAGGAATATATGAATCGGCTTATTATGATAACTAATAAACAAAAGCTTCTAATACTGGCTATATCTGTTATATTTATTATACTATCTGCTGCCTTAATATCAATGCTTAATTTTCCAAAAACTACAGTTAATGATACTCCCGCAAAGCCACAGAATCTATCCAAGTCTCAAAGTGAAAATAAACGGTTAAAAGAAATTTTATCTTCCATAGTTCCCGGAGATAATAAAATCCTATATGAAGATAATTTCAGAAAAACAAGTATTGTGAACAATCCCTCCGGAGCTGTAGATACCAAGCCTGTAAACATACAAAATTCTGGATACACTCTTTCTTATACTACAATTTACTCCGACGAGGAATATTTAAGACCTATTTATGTGAATTCATGGAAACAGGCTTATTATCGCGGGTGGCTCTACCTTCCCCGTAAAATAATCTATGCAAGACATAAATTATTTGCTTACACCGGAAATTCAGCTAATGTTTTAGATATAGAAGGTGAATTGGGGTTCTATCCTAACATATCTATAGATAATGAAAACTACCTGAACTTTCTTATTTATGATTATGATATTGAAAATGCAGTTAAGTATGGAAATAGGATTGTCTTTTTTGGAAAACCTTTAGAAAAGGGTGTTCACATAGTTGCAATAAAAAAAGAGGATATAAATAACTATGAAGATTATAACAATATAACTGTACAGCTTTGCACTCCGGCGGGCTATGAACTGGATTACCAAAATATAGCTTTGGGCAATAGCGGAAATACAAATGAGGATTACGGTATTGACGATGATACTGTACTAACATATTCAAAAAACAACGCCGATTTAACTAAACAAAATGTCCAGTTGCGTCAGGAATTGACACACTATATTTCAGACTCCTCTCAGGAAATCTATTTTCAGCAAAATGGAGGCTATCAGACCTCGGATGTCCTTGATACAAACATAGATTTGGAAGAAGCCTTTAACAGCTCTAAACCTATTGGACATAAACTTCTTTACAATAACTTGAATTACAAAAGCCCTGTTTACCATCCTGACTGGAAGAAAAACTATGATCTTGAATGGTGCTATTTGCCAAGAAAAATATATCTTAATATGAAGGAAGTTTTTGCACTGCCTTCTGATATTGATGTTCTTAAGGATTTGTATGGCGAACTGGGCTTTTTTGAAAAAAGTCCTTCCATAAGCAAAAATAATGCCGGCTTCTTAATAAAAAATTTCTCTGTTGATTCGGTACATTTGTATGAAAACAATATAATTATTAATGGCACGCCTTGCAGAAAAGGAGTACAAATAATTAGTATTCCTAAGGCTTCTTTGGCTAAAAACACTGATTTTGCAGTCAGGCTGGTTACGAAAGACCTCTGCGAAATTGATGCTGACGTATTGAAAAATTAAAGAGTAGCAAAAAGCCGGAAATCTATTAATCTTCCGGCTTTCTTTATTCAACGTAATAAATTCTTAACTGTGTTTGTCCTGTATAATACAGTAAGAAAAACCAATGCAAGAACTGCACTAATTGCTCCCTGAATCAGATTTCCCGGAATGTCGGCAATAATACTTGCCATTCCCAAAGTAGGGTTAATCATTCTTATAACAGTCGCTTGATATATAAAGTAACCAAGAACCATCTCCAAGCCACCGGCTGTAACAGCTACTGCCTGTCTCAGGCGAGACGGAACACCATTTTTCTTATTGGCAATTGCTCCTATTATATATCCCTCAATTCCCTTTACTATCAAGGTTGCTGGAGCATATATATAATACCCTGTCACAACATCGGCCAATAAGGAGCCGATTCCACCTGCAATAAATCCTACCTTTCGTCCTAAAAGAATAGCAGCAATCATTATTGCTGCATCACCTATATTATAGTAACCCTGAGTCATCGGACTGGGAATCTGCAAAAACGGAGTAAATGTAATCAAAAAAACTATCGCCGTCATTAATGCACAAAGTACTAATTTTTTTGTGGTAATTCTCATTTATTCTTCAATCCTTATTCTGTTTAATACTGTAATGTCAGGGACAGATTCAAGTTTATCAAGCTTTGCAGCAAATTCGCTTTCTGCTATTTTGCCACTTATAAAAGCAAATTCATTATCGTTTGCTTTGGAATGTAATTCTACAAAGTCAGTTTCACCAAATACTGATAGAATATCCTTCTTTGCATCAGCTATATTTTTTGCATTTACCCTAACCAAAAATCTGGCAGTACTTTCTTCGATGGGCAGTATATTGTTTTCCTCTGTTCTCACCCACACACCTGCTGTTCCAGAATCAGGATGCTTTGCTATGTCTATAACATCGGCTACAACAGCACTTGCAGTAGGCAATTTACCTGCCCCTCTTCCATAGAACATTGCATCTCCTACGGCGTCACCATTAACAACAATAGCATTAAAAACATCTTCCACATTAGAAAGAGGATGTTCATTGCGCACAATTGCAGGTGAAACACGTGCAAATATCTTTCCGCCTGATTTTTTGCTAACAGCAATCAACTTTATAACACCATCTATTGCATCTGCATATTTCATATCATCTACAGTTATCTTTGTTATACCTTCAGTATAAATATTCTCACAATCGACAAATTCGTTGTACGCAATAGATGATAAAATAGCAATTTTCCTGCAAGCATCATGTCCCTCAACATCAGCTGTTGGGTTCTGTTCCGCATAACCGTTCTGCTGAGCTTCTTTGAGTGCAGCTTCAAAGCTTTTGCCTTCTTTTTTCATTTGAGTCAGTATATAATTTGTAGTTCCGTTTAGTATTCCTGTTATACCGTTTATCTCATTAGCTGCCAGACATTGGTTTAAAGGACGGATTATAGGAATACCACCTCCAACGCTGGCTTCAAACAGGTAGCTGACACCATTTTCCTTTGCCATTTGCAGCAACTCCGGTCCATGGGTTGCAACTAGCTCCTTGTTGGAGGTTACAACACTTTTTCCGGCCATAAGAGCTCTCTTTGTAAATTCATGGGCAATCCTTGCCCCTCCTATGGTTTCTACTACAATACTAACTTCACTGTCGTTGAATACATCATCTGCATTTTTAGTAAGCACATCTTTATCCGGACTACCCGGAAAATCTCTTATATCTAATATCCATTTTACTTTTATCTCTGTTCCTGCACGCTGTCTTATGCTTTCACTATTTTTCTTAATAACCTCTGCAACACCGGAGCCAACAACTCCGTATCCTAAAATAGCCACGTTCACCATAAAAACCCTCCTGCGATAAATAACATTTTGCTGATTACCTAGCTAATATTTCACTTTTTCTGACACCCTCAACCTTGCTAATCTCTGTTAAAAGATTTTGAATATCTATTTTCATATTCATAGTTTCAATAGAAATTGTCACATCTGCCAACCCGTTTATAGGTATGTTCTGGTTAATTGTCAATATATTTGCACTGGCTGAAGCAATTTTATTCATAATACTCGATAGAATGCCCGAAAAGTCTTCTACAACGAAAAATAACGTTATAACCTTACCCCTTGATGTCTCATTAAAAGGGAAAACATAATCTTTGTATTTGTAGTAGGCGCTTCTGCTGATTCCTACTTCTTTGACGGCATCGTTAACAGTTTTTATTTTACCTAGACTAAGAATCTTCTTAACTTCTATAACCTTTGAAAATATGTCGGGTAAAATAAATGAATCAACTAAAAAAAATATAGATTCTTGTTTCATATTTTCTCCTGTCCGTGTGATACGTACAATTGTGTTTCCTTGGTGTAATGTTAGCATATTTCTTCTTTTTATGCAACTAAAAAAGCACTAATCATACAAGATTAGTGCCTTTTTTTATATTTATATTTATTTTTCTGTTTTGATATTTTCTTGAATATTTAATGCATCCTTAACCTTATCAATCATGTTTATAGGTTCACAAAAACCCTTGTGAAGAACAGGCTTTTTATCCAATTCCTTTAATGGAGCAGGGATCTTAAGGCCTGACTTTTCAGACAGTACAGACAGCAGCTCGAACTCAGTCTTTCCTTTAATGGTTTCTTCTCCTGCGATTGCTTTTACAACGCTTTCATTAAACTTGAAAGGACTAGCTGTAGAAACGATAACTGCTTTTGTAACATCACTTGTGGAGATAACATATTTGTCATATACATCCACTGCAACCGCAGTATGTGTGTCAACTACATATCCTGTCTCCTGATAAACACTTTCAATTGTTTTTAAAGTATCACTGTCATTTGAATAACCTGCCCAGAGTATATTCTGGATTTTCTTTTTCGTATCCTGGTCTACAGTATATGAACCTTCCATTTTAAGCTTGTTCATCCAGTCGCAAACCTTTTCGGCATTATAATCAGTTATAAGATACAAAAGTCGTTCCAGATTGCTAGAAATGAGAATATCCATTGAAGGAGACAAAGTCTTTTTAAATTCTCTGTTTTTATTGTATTCACCTGTATTAATAAAATCTGTAAGCACATTATTGTCATTTGAAGCACAAATAAGCTTGTTAACAGGTAAGCCCATCTGCATAGCATAATATGCTGCCAATATATTACCGAAATTACCTGTAGGAACTACAAAATTAATCTTTTCACCTGCTTTAATTTCACCGTTCTTTATCATATCAGCATATGCTGAAAAATAATAAACAATTTGCGGAACAAGTCTGCCCCAGTTTATGGAGTTTGCAGAAGAGAATTTGTATCCATTTTCTTCCATTAATACAGATACATCCTCATCACCGAATATTCTTTTTACACCATTCTGAGCATCATCAAAATTACCGTTTACAGCTATAGCGTAGACATTACCACCCTCTTGGGTAACCATTTGCATTTTCTGAACCTGACTTACGCCTTCACTTGGGAAAAATACAATAATCTTTGTACCTTTTACATCCTTAAAGCCTTCAAGAGCTGCTTTACCTGTATCTCCTGACGTTGCCACAAGAATAACTATCTCTTCTTTTTCCCCGGTTTTCTTGAGCGCTTTAACAAGAAAATGCGGAAGTATTTGCAGAGCCATATCTTTGAATGCACTTGTAGGCCCGTGCCACAGTTCCAGTACATTTACCGAATCATAAAGCTTATGCAAAGGAGCAATATCATTGCTTTCAAATTTCTCAGCGGTATAAGCCTTGTTTACACACTCTGAAAGTTCCTCGAAAGTATAATCATCCAAATACCCTTCCAGTATCTTAACCGCTCTTTCCTGATAACTCAATTCACTCATAAGAGCTATTTGCTCAAGATTAAACTGAACTGTCTTTTCAGGTACGAACAAACCTCCATCTGCTGCAATACCTCTCTTTATAGCTTCAGCAGCACTAACGCTTCTGCAACTTCCTCTTGTGCTTCGATATAACATTTTTACCTCCTGCCAAATACCCAACTATATATTATTATGAGATATATTCTTTATTTTTTAGTACCTTAGCTTTCTTATTCTCATTAAATTTAATAATATAATAAAATCCGAAAAAAAGCAACGAAGCAGTTAACATTAATATAGCAAATAAAGCTATTTACTCTAAAATCTCCATCCTCTGGTTTTCTTTTGCATACTGACAAAAAGCTTCTGAACAGCCAGTTTGCCTTGATTATAGAGATAAAGTGAATCATTCTCTGATATGTCAAAATCCAAAAATGAGATATCCCCGGTATTTATATGAGCAATATTATCTATGTTGTAGGAGTTTTTGGGAACTCCCGTGTCATGGGAAGAATGGAGTAATTTTTTCAGTATAAGTTCAGCTGAGCCCAGACCCTTTGGTTCCTTGCCTTCCAGTTTTAGTCCTATAATTACATTGTTTTCGGTGCTGTCAATGAGCCAGACCGGAAAGTTATCAAGAACACCACCATCTATTATATAATGAGTTTTAGACTTGTTTCCGGCGTCTTTGTAGTCAATTGTAACCGGGTCAAAAACAAATGGTACACAAGCACTCATTCTTACCGCCTTTGCAACCTCCAGTTTATCAGGGTCAATATTATACAGTGCCATGTCATCGGGAAGAACAATTACTTTGCCTGTATTGGCATCAACAGCAGTCATTCTCACTTTGTACCCTCTGGGATTAACCTTATCTGCTATTCCACCTCTGAAATCACTAAAGGTGTGTATTCCCTTATTGGCAAGGAGCTGAGAAACCCAGCTTTCCAATAGCTCACCATTCAAAAACGCATTCTTTTTACTGAATGCAATCAGATTTACAAGAAAGTTTCCTCTTGATCCAACAAAATCTTCCTTGGATTTTCTGACAAGATTTAGTTCAGCATAATCCTGACGGTGAAGTAATGTTTCCAAATCACTTTCACTAAGAGTCTTCTTTTCACGCTCTATACTTCTCATGCTGTTAGCAATGGAAATATCCATTGGGATTTCCCCCATATCAGAAAATGAACTAAAATCAAACTCCTTCATAATCCTTCCTAACTCACCAGAAGTATACCCTGCTCCTATAAGTGCCCCAACCAGTGCACCCGCTGAAACACCGGCAACATTGCCTGTTCTTTTATACTTTTTTTCAATTTCCTCATAGGCTCCTGCAAAGGCTATACCTTTTATTCCGCCTCCGCTAAGTACAATATTTACTGTTCTGCTTCTTTTATACATATATATATCCCTCGATAAAAAACTATCTAAAGTATATATATTATGGCAGGAAGTTAATTAGTATATTGTACAGCCCCTAACTACATGTACAAATTGCAGTAACAAAAAAAGCACTTATACCTTTAGTGGTGTAAAAGTGCTTTTTTATACATGTGCATATTATTTTAATGACTCCAGCCTGCTTTTGGCGTATCTCGAGTAGGTTGAAGCCGGATAGTCATTTATAAGCTTATTATATGTTTCTGCACCCTTTTGAGGTTCATTATTTGCCACATAACTTTTACCCAGTACGTAGAGGGCCTTATCTCCAAAAGGCCATTTTGCCCCATAAGTAAACACCTTTTCAAGCTTTTGAATTGCTTCTTTATATTTTTTCTTGTTAAATAAGCTGTTTCCTTCTGTCGTTAATTGGTTTGCAGCGCTATTAAGTATATTGGCTTTTATGGAATCATACTTCTTTTTATTCTCTGCAGATAAGTCCTTTGCCGGTAATGCTAAAAGCATATCTGCAGCTTCAACATATTTGTATTGTCCATATAATCCTGATATTTGAGATAACTGAGAAGACAGCTGTATTTGCTTTAGTTTTAAATTGGCTGCATCCAAATCCTTCTTGAGTTTTTCATTTTGAGATACTACCTTGTTGTATTTCTCATTTGTATTTACAGTTGTATCCGGGCTGCTTTCATTACTGCGGGTATTTTTATAATTTACCATAAAAACAGCAATTGCCGCTATAAGGCAAATAACGCTTAATATGTTTATGGTTACGGCAACAGAAGGCTTCTTTAATTGTGAGCCTAAATTTTTGATTAATACATATTCAGGCTGTACTTCTTCGTTAGTAGGCTTCTTTGGTTTTGCGGCTCTTTGCTTTGGGTTCTTTGGGCTTACCTCGGGTTTTACCGTTCTTATATTACCGGCACCCTTTCCCGAAGTGCTTTCCCTGCCTATATAATTTAAATATTCTTCAACTTTAGCTGAATTGCCTTCTGAATCTGCAACTCTTGCAAAAAGTTCTTGCGCCTTACCTATCTGATTTGTATATGCATAGCATAAACCAAGTAAATTAACTGCTTCAAAAAAATCCGGATTAACTGAAATGACCTTCTTCAGTTCAATCATAGCTATATCTTCGCTGCCGGTACGCAGATTTTCTATGGCTTTATTATACCCTTTTACAGAATCTATTACCTTTTCGGACACGTTCTTTTCCTGGGATAGTTTTTCTATGTCGATAGGAGTAAAACTTCTAATTTCCTGTTTTAAATCCATAACAAAAGCTCCCTTCAAAGCGTTTTGATTTTCTATTTATAATGTCCTCTTATTTCTCCAATCATATAAAGTGAACCAAAAGCACAGATAACGCTTTCTTTATCTGCAAGGCCAACTGCAATCCGTAATCCGTTTTGGATACTTATTCCATCTATTACGGTACAAGAATATATCTTTAAAAATTCGGCCAGTTCAGCAGAAGGAACAGCTCTATCATTATTGGGAGTGACGGTAATAATAGTATCTGCTTTACTGCTCAACATATCCATTATTCCTTTAAAATCCTTATCACGTAAAAAGCCTACGATAAAAATCTTTTTCTTTTGTATAAAATACTTGTCCATTGCGGAATTCAGAGCCTGACCGCCCTCCAGATTATGTGCTCCGTCTATCATAACTAAAGGGTTTTCGTTAATTATTTCCAACCTGCCGGGCCATGTAGTGTTTTCCAACCCGTCTAATATATTCCTATGTGTAATAGCAACACCTTTATTACATAAAAGTTCGCAGGTATCAATTGCAACGGCAGCATTTCTCATCTGATGATCGCCCAGTAAACCGATTTTTATATTTTCAAAGTCTTTATATTCAAATATTTGTCCTTCTAAGCCAAAAGATTTTTTCGATATAGTTGAAAAATCTACTTTATGTATCTTTGCATTTTTCTCTTTGGCTACCTTATTTATTACTTCTTCAGCTTCCTGCTCCTGAGGATAAAGCACAACCAATCCGTTTTGTTTTATTATACCCGCCTTGTGAGCTGCAATCTCCCCGAGAGTATCCCCCAATCTATCCATATGATCCATACTGATTGTGGTAATAACCGATACTTCAGGTAAATCTATTACATTTGTAGAATCTACAATACCTCCAAGGCCTACTTCCAATACAACAAAATCACAGTTCTGTGTGTAGAAATATTCCATAGCAGCGGCTGTAATGATTTCAAACTCTGTAGGATGTTCAAATCCATCACTCACCATTTCTTCTATTTTTTTCTTTATTTTCAAAACTTGTTCAGCAAGTTCATTGTTTGATATCTCAGTGTTGTTAACTTTAATCCTTTCTGTAAATCTTTGAATATAAGGAGAAGTAAACATACCTGTCCTATATCCTGCTTCAAGTAAAATGTTGCTTATAAATGCTGTTGTAGAACCCTTGCCATTTGTTCCGGCAATATGAATAAACTTTAGCTTTTTTTGGGGATTGCCCATTAAATCCAAAAGTTTTGTAATTCTGTCAAGTCCGAATATACTGCCAAACTTAAGGGTACCATGCAAATATTCCAATGCAGCTTCATAATTCATGGTAAACCTCCAAAAATTATTACCTATTGTCAAATATATATAATATAAGTAAACAATAGCAGTTTTTTTATATACAGTCAATTAGAAACCATCAGGCGCCTGCTACAACATGTTTTTATCCAACATACTTTTTAATTCTGTCAAACTTTTTGTTGTATTTATTCCCATACTTCCAAGCACTATATGATCAAAAATAACCATACTGCACTTGTTACCACGTTCTTCTTCATCCTCTTCCATAAAGGTTTCCAAATCACTAAATCCCTCTGTAATATAGTACCTTACTCCATACTCAGGAATCACATCTGTGAACTCTTCCTTTCCCCAAATGTTATGGTCGGCAAATATATTTATTTTCAAACCCTCAACTTTTTTACTTTCAATGGGAACTGATAAAAATGAACGTTTTTTGTCATAATGAACCTTATTTATTATATATTTGGGGTTCAATTTCTCTAAAGTAGCTGTCAGACGTCCCAGTAAGAGATTCTTTTTATCCTCATCCAAAGTCATCAGTGAGCTGTCTATTTCAATAATAATATTTTGGTTGCCTTTAAATGCTGAAATTATTTTGTTACTGGCACTTTTGTTATCCGGATTTTTGGAGGAGTACGATATTGTAAAATCTGATATTGCACCTTTTACTTTTCTGTTTTCCGATATTTTAAGCTTTACTGATTTGTCCATTGTAATCTCCTTAATGTCCTATTATTGCTTAAATTATATACTTAGCTTTAAACATTGTGAATATACTTGGGATACTTATCGAAAAAAATAAACATATGCCCTTCACGGACATATGTTTATTTTCTGATTTAATACTAAAATATATATAATTTACTTACCAAGTCTTGCTTCCAATTCTTTCTTCTGCTCCTCAAATCCCGGTTTACCAAGGAGTGCAAACATATTTTTCTTGTATGCCTCTACACCCGGCTGGTTAAATGGATTTACAGCAAGAAGATATCCGCTTATTCCACAAGCCTTTTCAAAGAAGTATACAAGGTTTCCGAAATAGTACTCATTAAGCTCAGGAACATTAACAATAAGATTAGGTACTCCTCCATCTGTATGAGCAAGGAGTGTTCCTTCAAAAGCCTTATTGTTAACGAATGCCATTTCTTTTCCTGCAAGGAAGTTAAGGCCGTCAATGTTGTCCTTATCCTCTTTTATTGTTATGCTTTTCTTAGCCTTACCAATGTTTATAACAGTTTCAAAAAGGTTTCTTAAACCATCCTGTACATACTGTCCCATGGAATGAAGGTCGGTTGTAAAATCAACTCCCGCAGGGAAAATGCCCTTCTGATCCTTTCCTTCACTCTCTCCATAAAGCTGCTTCCACCATTCAGTAAAGAAATGAAGTGACGGTTCATAGTTAACCATAATCTCAATAGTCTTATTCTTGTTATAGAGTGCATTCCTTGCAGCTGCATATCTGTAGCAGTCATTGTTTTTGAAATCGAAATCCTTGTACTGATTATATGCGTCAAGAGCACCCTTCATAATCATATCAATATCTGCACCGCAAACAGCAATTGGCAGAAGTCCAACAGCTGTCAGAACCGAAAATCTGCCACCTATATCATCAGCAATTACAAAAGACTCATAGCCTTCTTCATCAGCAAGTTTCTTTAAAGCTCCTCTTGCTTTGTCTGTAGTTGCGTATATTCTTTTTTGAGCCTCCTGCCTGCCGTACTTGTTTTCCATGTATTCCTTGAATATTCTGAAAGCCACTGCTGGTTCTGTAGTTGTACCTGATTTTGATATAACGTTAACTGATACTTCTTTGCCTTCTATTAATTCTAAAAGGTCAGAAAGATAAGTTGAACTGATGTTGTTTCCTACAAAGTAGATTTCAGGGGTTTTTCTCTTATCCTTTGGCAACATATTGTAAAAAGAATGTGATAGCATTTCTATTGCTGCTCTCGCACCAAGATAAGAACCTCCGATTCCTATAACTATCAGTACATCAGAATCGGACTTGATTTTCTCAGCGGACTTCTTTATACGTGCAAATTCATCTTTATCGTAATTTAATGGTAAATCAACCCATCCTAAAAAATCACTTCCGGGGCCGGTTTTTTCATGAAGCATTTTATGTGCCTGTTCTGCGTAGCCTTCGAAATAGTTAATCTCGTAATCGCTTACAAAGCCGGAAGCTTTGGAGCTGTCAAATGTTACTCTTTCCATAAGTATCCTCCTAAATTGCTCTTTATGCTAATTTTATCTTTACTAGTATAACATTTGGAACTAGCAAATAAAAGTTATATTTCCTTTTTTTGTGACAAAATATATATTCTTTAAACCAATTTGCGTAATATTTACATGTAACAAAATCTGCAATGTTGATAAAAATACATTTAGACGGATTGTTTCCGTTAATAATATAAGCAAAAAGGAGAATTATTATGTCGAGACCTAAAACACCACTTGTGGAAGACAGCAGAGAAGCACTTACCAGGTTTAAGATGGAGTGTGCTGCTGAAATTGGCAGAACTCAATTCACCAAAGAGAACAATGACCACTACAAGGGAGATTTAACTTCAAAACAGAATGGCTCTGAAGGCGGTCCTATTGGTGGACAAATGGTTAAGAGAATGATTGAAGCCTATGAAAATCAGTTGAGAAATCAATAAATGTGTAAATAACAAAAGCACATTAGCTAAAACCCAATGTTAAAGGGCATTTCGCTAATGTGCTTTTTATCTTTAATTGAAATAGTAACTGCTTAATCCTTATCTGAGGGTATAACCCACCTCTGCCATATAGTTTAGCAGACTGTTTGCAAATTCATTTATATCCTCACTGGAGAGGGTTTTTTCATCTGACCCGATTACAAATCTGAAAGTCATACTCTTCTTTCCTTCAGGTAAGCCTTTTCCATTGTATATTGTGACAAATTCAAAACCGTTTAGTACCTTTGACTTGAAGCCTCTGATATCCTGCATCAGTTTGTCAAATGTTACACTATTGTCAACAAGGAAGCTGTAGTCAAGCAGGACTTCCGGATATTTGGACGGCTCTTTGTATTTAAACAGTTTTTGTTCAATACTCTGGAGTACATCCCTGTTTATCTCGAGGACTGCAATATTCAGCTTTTTGCCGATGTTTTTCTTAATCATGGGGTGAACTGCTGCAATGTATCCCATCATATTACCGTTATAGCTTACGTCAACTGATTTCATAGGATGAACCCAGTTATAACCGCTGGTACATGCTGTATATTCAAAATCAACATTTTTTAAAGTTTTGGCAATAAAGGAGAGCATTCCTTTTAATTCATAGAAAAGCTCGTCTTCACTTTTAATTTTACTTGCAACCAAAATACATATATTCTTGTGCTGTTCGCACTTTTCTTTTGAAGTTTCAGCTTTGAATACACTTCCAATTTCAAACAATGAAAAATCGTCATATGTCTTTTCATTTTTTTCAGCAAAGGAAAGCATTCCCGGAACCATGCTGTCTCTCAGGGTATTGGAATCCTGAGCCTGTGGGTTCAGAACCTTTACTTGTGCATTCGTTTCAATACCTGCTCTAGAATTGAAAGTATTATCATACCATATATAGCTGTTGACCTCGGAGGCACCGAATCTTTCTGAAAGCAATTCCTTTATTTTATGGTCAAGAAGCCTTTCTTCATTATATTGCAATGGCTTTAAGGCAATATCAAGAGTCTGAGGCTGAATATTATCATAACCGAAAACTCTTGTTATTTCTTCTATTATATCTACCTTCATAGTTATATCCTTTGTTGCTCTGAAGGTAGGAACTTTTATTCTGAAAGTATCTCCGTCTACATCAACCTTGAATTCCAGAGCCCTGAGTATCTCAACCATTTTTTCGGTAGTCAGGGTGTTTCCGATGTACTTGTCGATATACGGTTTGGTTATTTCTATATCAATTGGCTCAAGCTCATTACAATAAACGTCTGTCAAAGCTGATGTAAACTGTATATCAGGCTGAATATCACGAAGAAGTTTTACAAACCTTTGTATTGCCTGAACTGTCATATTGGGGTCAAGCATTTTTTCGTATCTTGCACTTGCTTCTGTACGAAGTCCTATTTTGGTTGAGCTTTTTCTGGTTGAAGAGCCCTCAAAAGTAGCAGATTCCAGTAATATTGAAGTTGTATCTTCCAGTACCTCTGAATTTTCGCCACCCATTATACCTGCTATTGCAACAGGACGTTCCTTTGTACAAATAAGCAATGCATCTTCAGGGAGTTTTCTTTCAACACCGTCCAGAGTTGTGAAAGGGGTAGTTTCTTTTGTAGAGCGTACAACTATTCCACTTTCCACCTGTCTTGAGTCAAACGCATGCATTGGCTGGCCCATTTCAAGCATGAGGTAGTTAGTTAAATCTACCAGTGGAGATATTGACCTCATTCCGCAGTAGAAAAGCCTTACCTTCATGTTCATAGGAGTTTCAAGTTTCTTAACACCATCTATTTTAAGACCTGAATATCTCAGACATTTCTCCGTATCTTCAACAGTTATATCAAGTTTTGCCTTATCCTCCGAACCTTCCAGACTGTCAAGGTTCATTGGCTTCAGTTCTCTTCCGTATATGGCTGCAATTTCACGGGCAATTCCATAATGTCCCCACAGGTCAGGTCTGTTTGTTAAGGACTTATTGTCTATCTCAATAATTACATCATCAATATCAATTATTGATTTTATGTCGGTACCGGGTGCGTAGTCACCCTCCAGAACAAGAAGCCCGCTGTGATCATCACTGATTCCCAACTCTGAAGCTGAACACAGCATACCAAAGCTTTCAACTCCTACAAGTTTTGCTTTTCCTATCTTTGGTATTTTACAGACAGAACCTCCGATTTTTACCAAAGGTACAAGAATGCCCTCTGCTACATTTGGAGCTCCGCAAACAATCTGAATTACACCATCGCCTGAATCCACCTGTGTAATTTTCAACTTTTTTGATTCAGGATGTGGATTTACGCTTAAAACCTTAGCTACAACTACGTTTTTAATGTCCTGTCCTACAAATTCCACATCCTCAACTTCTGCTGTGGACATGGTAAACCTGTACCATAATTCCTTTATATCAATGCCTTCTAAATCAACATAATCTTTAATCCAGTTTAATGATATTTTCAATCCTTTTCCCTCCTATCTTACAGAAAATTGTTCCATAGCTCTTAAATCACCTGAATTAAGAACACGGATATCACTTATTCCATATTTCATCATTGCAAGTCTTGTAAGTCCAAGTCCGAATGCAAAGCCTGTATATTCCTCAGTGTCTATACCACCGTAGCGAAGTACATTTGGATGAACCATTCCGCAAGGCAGTAATTCTATCCAGCCTGAATGCTTACAGGTAGGACAACCTTTTCCACCACATATCATACAGTTCAAGTCAAGCTCAAAACCCGGTTCAACGAATGGGAAAAACCCCGGTCTTAGTCTTATTTTAACATCTCTTTGAAAAACTTCGGACAAAAGCAGCTTCATTACATAAATGAGGTTTGCAATTGACACGTTTTTGTCAATCATCATTCCTTCTAACTGAAAGAATGTATTTTCATGAGAAGCATCAGTACTTTCATTTCTGAAACATCTTCCCGGAGCAATAACCTTGAGAGGTGCTCCGTACTTCTGCATTGCCCTAACCTGACATGGAGATGTATGAGTTCTCAGCAAAGAGCCGTTTTCCAGCCAGTATGTGTCCTGCATATCTCTTGCCGGATGGTGCTTTGGTATATTTAATGCTTCAAAATTGAAGAACTCTTCCTCTGCCTCAGGACCATCAACTATATTGAAGCCCATTCCGGTAAATATTCTTTCTATTTCCTTTTGTACAATCGTTACAGGGTGCAAAGAACCAAGCTTGAAGTTAGTACCCGGTAAAGATATATCGAAGTTTGATCCGCTGGATAAAGACTTCTTTACATCTTTTACACTAAGCTCCTTGAATTTTCCTTCAATTATCTCAGTTAACTCGGTTTTCAGTGCATTTGCTTTCTGCCCGAACTGCTTTCTTTCCTCAATATCCATGTTCTTGAGGTCTTTTAGCATTTCAGTTAATTCACCTTTTTTGCCCAGCAGTTTTACTCTGAGTTCTTCTACCTCCGCACTGTTGACGGCTTCTTTGATCCTGCCTATGGCAGCATCTCTTAAATTACTGATTTTGTCAATCACTTCTATTATCTCCTTTCATTACTTACTTTCACAAAATAAAAAACCCCCGCCCCAATAAAGGGACGAAGGTTATCTTCGCGGTACCACCCGAATTTCCGGATAAACTTACCCGGACTCTTTTTTCAAATATAACGGTTTTAACCGGCAGCCTCTACAAAAAATAAACGGTTCAAAGCTGCAGCTTCGGAGGGAACTTGGGCAAGTAGTATATTAAAGGTACTTTCAGCCGATGATACCTTCTCTCTAAAATATTCTTCTCTCGCTTACTTTTCTCCATCATAGCTATTGGAGTATAATTTCAAACCCATATATATAAAGGTATTATAGCAACATAGTACAAAACAATCAAGGCAGAAATTTGCATCTTTATATTTGACTACAGCTTTTCCAGATTATATAATGGTTGGGAAATATTTTATAATTTATGAGGTTTTCATGGATCATGCAGAAAAAATAAGCTTTATGTTAAAATTTGTATTTACCGGAACTCCTATTTCTATAGTTCTAGTTATACTTTACAATCTTTTTATTTTTATTCAGCAAAAAACATTTATGTCCACGGGAGATTTACTGTTTGTTAGTTCGGGCTTTTTAAAATGGGTATTTGCATTATACGGTTTTACCGTATTTTTTATTATTATGTCTCGTGAAGAAACAGGTTATTATCCTGCTACAATATACAAAATTATTACACGACTGGGTATAATTAAAGTCCTTCTGATTCTTTCTGTTATTTTCTTAATAATAGTAACTCAAATGTTTTCAACATATACGAAGGTAAATGAAAATGAAATAGCCTCTAGCAACGGTTTTATTCATAAAACTCAGAATTATAGCTGGAAGGATATAAATAATGCCGAAGTTTACTGTACCTATAGCACTAAACGTTCCAGTTCAAAAGTACAGCTTCACTATGTTTTGAAGTTTAAAAACGACAAGGAGATAGATTTGGGGTCATCAAGGCAGTTCTGGAAAAACATATTAAAGGTTGACAATATTCTCACCAAAAAAGGTACTATTATCTCAAGAGGACTTATAGACTACGGAACCAGTCTTAGAATCTTAAACGACAGTTATTCTTATAAGGAAAACGAAGATGTATTGAAGAAAATAATATATGTTGTTGATACACCGCCTATACATATTACTTGATAATATAGAATATGGTTCTTTATACTAGTATTAACTAATTAATCGGAGGGATTAAAATGGACAATAATCAATTGCAGGAAATAAAAGATCGTCTCGAAGTGCTTCCCGTACTGGAACACAGAATGGAAAGTCTTCGCGAAAAAATATCTGATGCAAAGGCCAATGTAAATGCTCTTCTTCATAAATTTGAAGCTGAATCCCTGGACGTGGAAAACATTAAAAAGGATTCTTTGGCAAACTCTCTGAGAAAACTCCTTGGAAAATATGAAGGAAAAGTTAATAAGGAAACTCAGGAAATGTTCGCTGCAAAAATGGAATATGACAGAGCTGCCGAAAATGTTAGCGAATTGCTAAAGCAAGAATCAGAACTAAATTTGAGGCTGTCTGAACTTTACAAATTAAAACGCACTGTAGAGGATGAATTGGCAAAACGTGAGGAATCAATAAAAAGCAATATTTCAGCCGAGTCATACAAAACGTACATGGAAATAAGTCAGGAACATGAGTTCCTTTCCGGACAGCTGGTTGAGACAGAAGAAGCTATCAGGGCAGGTAACAATGTATTAAGAACAGCTAATAATGCCATGGAGCATCTCAACAAGGCAGAAGATCTGGCTACCCTTGATGTATGGCTGGATGGAGGGCTTTTAACTCATACGGCAAAATATAATCACATTGAAGAAGCCCAAAGAAATTTCAATATATTGAACTCGCAAGTTAAGGCCTTTGAAAACGAACTGCAGGATGTGAATCTGCAAGCCCCATACCTATATTCCGAAATAGATTCTACTACCAGAGCAGTTGATTTCTGGTTTGATAATATTTTCACGGATTTAAAAGTAAGAGACAGGATTCGAAGTGATGCTGAAAGTCTAAGAAACCTCATGAATAAAATAAATAAAGTATTGAAAGCTCTTGAAAATGGCAGAAAAGAACTAAAAAGAAACCTTTCGGATAATGAAAGCAAAAAAGCAGACCTAATCTCATCAATAGAAATATAAACTCTTAAGGAGGTTGCAATAATGATTTGTCCAAATTGCAAAGCAGAATATGAAGAAGGTTATACTCAGTGCAGTGACTGTCATATAGACCTTGTGGAACGAGCTAATCTTCATAAACATGTATACAGAATAACTCAAGCCGGATTATCTATGCTGAAATTTGGAATTGCACTACTGTTTGTAAATATATTTGAAATGATGACAGTAATAACCCTGAGTGATTCAAACATAATCCGCAGGACATACGGTGGAAGTCACGGAGGAATTATAAGTGATATAAATCCGGTTATAAAGCTCCTGCTTGGAATTCAATTCATTATTTCACTATTCGTTATAATTTACGGGGTATGCTCAAAAGAAAGGAATTAGCAAAGGGAGTGCCATGGCACTCCCTTTTTACTATCTTATTTCATAACAACCACTACATTGTGCTCTGTTCCGGCGTCAAATACAGGTATTTTTTCCCCTTCAACACCGTCTACAATTATCTTTGATATTCCTGCACAAACCCTGTTTGGATTTTGTACTTCTATATTATAGGTAGCACCTCTGAATACTCTTGTAGCTTTAAAACCTTTCCAGTTTGAAGGAATACACGGGTCTACCGTCAGAGAATCATAGTTTGCTCTTATTCCAAGTATGTACTGACTGGAAGCAACCATATTCCATGCAGCCGTTCCCGAAAGCCATGAATTTCTGCCTATTCCGAACTGGGGATGCTCTTTGCCCAGTATATTCTGGCAATAAACGTAAGGCTCCACCTCATAAAGCTCAGCATCATCATTCCTTTTACCCGGTAAAATCTGATTGTAATACATAAAAGCCTTGTCTCCGTGACCAAGCATTACCTCTGAAATCATAACCCAAGGATTCGTATGAAGGAAAATTCCTCCGTTTTCCTTAGTGCCCGGTGGATATGTCGTTACTCCGCCCTTTGTGGTGTCATACTCCGTATAAGCAGGATACATGGTTACAATGCCGTACTTAGAATTCAGATACTTTTCAACGGATTCCATTGACATCTCTTCTCTTCCCTTGTCCGCTACTTTGCTTAAAACTGCCCAGGACTGGGAATTTATAAATATTTTACCAAACTTGTTTTCCTTTGAGCCAAGAGGCTGACTATTATCATCAAAAGCCCTCTTGTACCATTCTCCATCCCAGCAGGTGTTGTTTATGGCTTTTTTCATATCCTCGTACATACCGGAATACTTCCCTATCATATCCTTCTTTTTTAAGAATTCAAGTATTTCAATCATTTCTATTAATGCCCTGCAATAAAGCATAGCCGTGAATACACTTTCAGCAACACCCTTACCTGTATCAAGGTTAAGTGTGTCATTCCAGTCAGCTCGGCCTGCCAAAGCAATATTGTGAGGACCGCGATTATTATTTGTAAATTCCAAGGCCATATCAAGGTGCTGAAGTACAGTCTGAGAGGTAATCTTATCATTATACAAAACTTCCATATCAAGGAAATCAAAATCTCCCGTTTCCTTTATGTAAGCATTTACGGCAAGTATTAGCCATAAATGGTCATCAGAGTACCAGTCAAATTTCTGGACTGGTGCATCCCCCTGTCCCCCTTCTCCTGTAAGAGGGAAAAACAGATGATATGCCCTTCCGTCAGTGTACTGACATTTGAGAAGCTTTATAATAAGCTCCTTAGCCTCCTCAGGTATGGTATGCATTACCCCCAGTGTATCCTGTGCACTGTCTCTGATACCCATACCTCTTCCCAGACCCAGTTGATACAGTGAAACGAATCTTGACCAGTTAAAGGTGGTTTTACACTGATACTGGTTCCATATATTTACAAATAAATTCATATCCTCATCAGGCGTTTCAACATTCAGCTTGGATATAAAATCCCCCCATGAACCCTGTAGTCTGCTGAAAGCTGCCTTGGCATTTTCCGGCATAAGATAATCCTTTATGTCATTTTTAATTTCTGATTTTTCTTCTGCAAAACCAAGTACAAAAACCAACTCACGTTCTTCATTTGGGCCAAGCTCACAATCAATGCAAAAGGCTCCTACTCCGTTTGTCCTGTAAGATACGGAATTGCTGCAACCGCCCTGTTCTACTGCAATTGGATTGCCTTCGGATCTATATTTTCCTATAAAGGTTTCCAGATTGGTATCATAGCTGCTTACTTCTTCACCTGTTGCAAAAAAAGCAGCATTGTCTTTGATGTGGTGGGGATGCCAGGTGATAATTCCGTCGTCATATCTGCCCTGATTAATCTGCTGAACCCAGTCAACATTTTGCTGATCCATTATTGCTTCCCAGAAGCAGAATTCGGAGTATGCGAAAACCTGAAGATTCTGCTTTATGCTTCGGGTATTGGACACTTTGACAAACCACAGCTCAAAGTTCTTATCGTCAGGAACAAAATATGTAACCTCTCCTATAACCCCTTTATATTCTCCGGTCAAAACGGTGTATCCAAGTCCGTGACGGCAGCTGTATCCGTCCAGTTGCTTCTGTACAGGCTGGTATCCGGGGTTCCAGTATTCCCCAGTGTCCTTATTTCTAATATAAATGTAACGTCCGGGTCTGTCCATTGGGATATTGTTGTATCTGTATCTTGTTACCCTGCGATTCTGAGGGTCCTTATGAAAACTGTACCCTCCTCCCGTGTTTGAAACAATACCACCGTAATTTCCGCTGCCTATGTAATTAATCCATGGCGTTGGTGTGTCAGGTCTTGTAACAACATACTCCCTGTTCTGTCGATCAAAATATCCAAACCTCATATTTTCCTCCTCTGCACTAAGTGGGAACGTTCCCATCTTAATGCTAAAATATATTATTTTATAAAGCTTTCACCCAGCTATTTCTTTTCACAACAAGATGTACCATGAAATATTTCTGTTTCAAATGAAATAATCTGAGGCTTTGAATTAATGTCATGAATATTCTTCATCATTAAACTAATAGCTGCCTCAGCTACTTTGTCCATAGGCTGCTTCATAGAGGTGAGCCTAATATTTGACGGTATAAACCTGAGTATATCGTAAATATTATCAAAACCAACCACCGATAAATCCGTTGGAACACTTATTCCCAACTCAGCCGCTCTTTGAATCACCTCATATCCCTGCATATCGTTAAACGTAAATATGGCAGTGGGAGGTTCCTTTAGTTTCAGCAATTTCTCTGCAGCTTTAAATCCACTTTGCTCACCGGAATCCGTGTTAATGACGTACTCCTTGTTGTAAACCATACCGTTTTCGTTTAAGGCTTTTAAATAACCGTTAAGCCTTTCCAGCGCAACTTTATGGATTATATTTCCGGTAATATGTGCAATTTTACGATGTCCCAGTTTTACCAGATAGTTGACAGCATTTACTGCTCCCGAGAAGTTGTCAATCATTACATCATTTACCTGTATATTATCAAAGTAATTTTCTATCAATACTAACGGAAATCCTGTTTTAAGAACTTTTTTAACCAATTCCCTATCTCTTGTGTCACTACCAAAAAGTATAAGACCGTCTGCCGCACCTCCTGTAAAATACTGAACATATCTGGATTTGGACTCGAAATTGTCGTTTGAGCTGCAAAAAACTACATTGTAGTTATACAGAGCAGCATATTTTTCCAGATAATTTGCAAGTTTGAGATACACAGAAGCATTAAACTCATTTAAAACAACTCCGATAACACCGGATTTTCTTGAAACCAGACTTCTGGCAGCATGATTAGGAATGTAATTCAGCTTTTTTATGGCTTCCTGTATCTTTTCACGTGTTTCTTCCCGGACACCGGGCTGGTTATTTATAACCCTTGAAACCGTGGTTTTTGATACACCTGCCATTCTAGCTATATCAAAAATATTGTTCAAAATTCCTCCATGAAGCTTAATTAATGGGAACGTTCCCATTAATTAATATTATATATGTGTTTTGGTATATCTACAAGGACTAATAGCAAAAATTTACATGACTTTTTGTCTTACTATTTCATAAATCATTATAGATGCTGCAACAGAAGCATTCAAGGATTCAGCCTTGCCAGGCATGGGTATTTTCACCAAACTGTCTGCCATATTGGCTGTTTCATCAGAAATGCCGTTTGCTTCATTGCCTACAATAATAGCGCTCCTGCCTGTCAAGTCCTCCTGAAAGTAATTGTTTTTGCCTGACAAATGAGATGCTATTACCTTGTAACCCTTTTGTTTAAGTAATTGGATAGTTTCTGTAATATTGAGTCCTTCAAATATAGGAACATGAAAAACAGAACCCATTGTAGATCTGAGAACTTTGGGAGAATAAAGATCAACGCAGCCTTTTGACATAAGAACTGCTGAAATTCCGGCAGCATCCGCAGTTCTTATGATTGTCCCTGCGTTGCCGGGGTCTTGGAGACAATCCAGTATTACCACAGAATTGCCTTTCTCAATAACCTCCTGAAAATCAAATTGATTCTTTTCAAGTACTGCAAGAATACCTTGAGGTGTCTGAGTATCTGAGACTTCTTTGAACAATTTTTCGGGAACAAGACTTATGTCGCTGCAAACACCTTTAACCTTTTCTATGAGTTCACTACCACCATTAAGTCCTTCCAGCTTATCAGAAACTATTACTTTTGATATAACCTGTCCGTTATCAATGGCATCGTTGACAAATCGTATTCCCTCTACGAAATATAAGCCCTGAGAATCCCTGTTTTTTTTCAGGTGCAGGGCCTTGATTTCCTTTAAAGTTGAATTCTGGCTGCTTTGTATATAATTCATATAAGATTTTTCCTCCGTAATTTGTACCAACTATTGCTCTATAAACTTCTTACAAATATCAAAAGCACTATATTGTGTGCCTATTATTATGATGCCGTTTTCCTTGGCTTTTCTTAATGTCAGTTCCTCCACCGGAATATCTTCCGGAATAATAACACAGGCTACTTCGGCAAGAAGTGCAACCGCAGGTACATTGACATTTGTTAGTACGGTAATCCACGCATCACCTTTTTTTGCATGGGACATAACCCAACTCAATAAATCACATATGTAAATGTTGTCAATAGTAATCTCTTTTGTATTTTCCGTTATCACTTTACCGTCAATTTTCTGCAAAAGCTTTTCCAGCGTCATACCTTGCCTCCAAAAAAGATGTTCACGGCTGCCCTGCTTTTTAGAATAATTGTGACTCTCCTTCCGGCAGAACAGCCCCTTGAAACCGCTTTTAAATTTTTTTAGAAGAAGCAGCTTCCTCCGATAAACTCTTTTACAATTGAATTATTAGGAACATCTTTTGCATCTATTGGCAGGAAGTAGCTTAAAAACTCTATTAATCTTTTCACTTCTGAATATCTCTCATTATCCGGCCCCAGTTTTAGCAGCAAAGGCTCCGCATATACTTTTAACAGACACAGCTCGTAAACAAGGGAGGAATTAAACATAATGTCTGCATTCTCCTGAAAGGGGAATATGTTTTTTTCCTCACCCCTTCTCACTGAAGGCCACCTGTTTATAGTATTAATTGCAGAACACCCTCTGAATTGATTATCTCTTACAATTCTTCTTAGTATTCTGGTATCAGTTGACGGTATTCTATTATGGTCATCAATGCTTAACGATGTTAATGCACTTACATAAATTTTATACTTATCTTCACAGGACACTGATTTGGTAAGCTTGTCATTCAAGCCGTGAATTCCTTCTATTACAAGGATATTATTATCCTTCATAATCATTTTCTTACCTTTAAGTTCTCTTGAGCCGGTCTCAAAATTGTAGACAGGTATTTCAACTTCATTGCCCTTCAGCAATTCTGAAAGATGTTCATTAAACAACTCAATGTCAATAGCTTCAAGTGCCTCATAATCAAATTCTCCATCTTCATCTATAGGAGTTTTGTCCCTGTTTACAAAGTAGTTGTCAAGAGAAATGGTTCTTGGTACAAAACCGTTTACCCTAAGCTGTATCCCCAGCCTGTTAGCAAAGGTAGTTTTGCCTGAAGACGATGGGCCTGAAATAAGTACAATTCTTTTTTCCTCTTCATTATTTGTTATTTTATCTGCAATCTGAGCAATCTTTTTCTCATGGAGGGCTTCACTTACTCTTATAAGATCACCTATTTCGCCCGCCTTTACTATTTCATTAAGTGAACCAATGTTTTCAACATCTAATATCCTTACCCATTTTTTATACTCAATAAATACGTTAAACAGCTTTTTCTGCTCAGTAAAGGTCTGAAGTTTACATGGGTCTGTCTTTGCCGGATACTGAATGACTACTCCCGGTTTGTGGAACTTCAGAGCAAAACAATTAATATACCCTGTATCAGGTACCATGTATCCATAATAGTAATCTTCATAGCCTCCACAATTGTAAGAAGTAACATAAGGCTTCTGCCTGTGTTCTAAAACCTCATACTTGTCAAGTTTACCGCTGTCCTTATACTGCCTTCTCGCACTTTCTGTTGAAATCTCCTTCTTTTCAAAGGGGATTTTCATTGAGACTATCTCCCTCATTCTTTTATCTACCAGCTCAATGTCATCCTCAGTAAGCTCATCTTCACCATTTATTTCACAGTAAACACCGTTACTCATGGGATGGGTTATCACTGCTTTTCTATCGGGAAAAACATCATGTACAGCCATTATAAATATAAAATACAGGCTTCTCCTGTAGATTCTCATTCCGTCTTCATCGGTTAAATCTATAAAACCTATCTCAGCATCTTCTTTTATTCTGAAGCTAAGTTCCTTAATATCATTATTAACCCTTGCTGCAACAATTGTGGATAAATATTCCTTTTTGAAGCGTTCACTTAGCTCCAGTAAAGTAGTGCTATCCTCCAATTCATACTTTTGATTCTTTATAGTAATAAATATTTGACTATCGCTCATCCAAAACCTCCGAAAGCTTTAATATATGACCTTATATAACATTTACCTAATTATACTATTCTATAAGAATTTTTAAATACCCTTTCAAATAAATATGATGTTTTTATAAAGTCTTTGGTAAATTCTAGCACACAATATTAAATATTGTAAAACCATTTTCTAAATTCATTACTATTTGACAGTAACAAGGCTATAATATACAATGAAACGTGGTTATAAATAGAATTTCGAGAGGTTATAAAAGATGCCTGATTTAAAAAATGAAATAAAAAAAGAAGTATCTCGCAGAAAAACTTTTGCTATTATTTCTCATCCTGACGCAGGAAAAACCACTTTGACCGAGAAACTGCTCCTTTATGGAGGAGCTATCCGACTTGCAGGTTCTGTTAAGGCAAGAAAAGCCAATAAATACGCTGTGTCCGACTGGATGGAGATTGAGAAGCAAAGAGGAATATCAGTTACCTCCAGTGTAATGCAGTTTGAATATAACGACTATTGTATCAATATATTGGATACACCCGGCCATCAGGACTTCAGTGAGGATACTTACCGAACTCTTGTTGCCGCTGATAGTGCAGTCATGCTTATTGACGGTGCGAAAGGTGTGGAAGCACAAACAATAAAGTTATTTCATGTTTGTAAAATGAGAGGTATTCCCATATTCACATTTGTAAATAAAATGGACCGTGCCAGCAAAGACCCCTTTGAGCTTATGGAAGAAATCGAACAGGTACTGGGAATACGTTCCTACCCCATGAACTGGCCTATAGGTACAGAGGGGGATTTTAAAGGTATATATAATAGAAAGCATTCACAAATAGAGCTTTTTGACGGCGGTGCTCATGGACAAACTCAAGTATCGTCAACAGTTGGTAAAGTTGATGATACTATATTTGCTGACCTTTTAGGAAGTCATTACCATGACAAGCTTTGTGAGGATATAGAGCTTTTGGATATGGCAGGAGACGAATTCGATAAGGAAAAAATTCGCAGCGGTGAATTAACTCCCATGTTCTTCGGAAGTGCCATGACAAATTTCGGTGTGCAGCCATTTCTTGAGTCATTTTTGGAATTAGCTCCTTCACCGGGAATCAAGACAACTTCCAATGGTGAAATTGACCCGGAAAGTGACAAATTCTCCGGCTTTATATTTAAAATTCAGGCAAATATGAATCCCACTCACAGGGACAGACTTGCTTTTATAAGAATATGCTCCGGAAAGTTTACAAAAGGTATGACCGTAAAACATGTAAATGCCGGCAAGGATGTACGACTTTCACAACCTCAGCAGTTTATGGCTCAGGAAAGAACAATCGTAGAAGAAGCGTATCCCGGTGACATTATTGGTTTGTTTGATCCGGGCATTTTCAATCTGGGTGATACATTATATGAAGGAAACGGCAACGTAAGGTTTGAAGGTATTCCTATCTTCCCTGCCGAATTTTTCGCAAGGGTATCTCCTGCCGATACAATGAAGAGAAAGCAATTTATTAAGGGCATAGACCAATTATCCGAGGAAGGTGCCATACAGGTATTTAAACAGATTGATATAGGTATAGAAGCCTTAATTATAGGTGTTGTAGGTGCCTTGCAGTTTGAAGTCCTTGAATACAGACTAAAGAATGAATATGGCGTATCACTTCGTGTACAGAATCTTCCTTTCAGACACGCCAGATGGATTGAGAATGAAGGTCTGGATCCCAGAAAATTAAACCTGCCAAGTACATCAATTATTGTTGAGGATAAAGAAGGAAGAAATTCCATTTTATTTGAAAACGAATGGTCTATTCGTATGGCAGAAGAAAGAAACAAAGACCTTAAACTTATTGACATAGCAACACAGGATTTTAAAGTTCAAAAATAAAAAAATAAATTCTTCGATAAAGCTTGACAAAAAGTGCAAACCCCTTTATAATAGGTTTTGCGCTTGACGTTGGGATGTAGCCAAGCCGGTAAGGCACCAGACTTTGACTCTGGCATTTCGTTGGTTCGAGTCCAGCCATCCCAGCCATTTGACCCATTAGCTCAGTTGGCAGAGCACTTGACTTTTAATCAAGGTGTCCGCAGTTCGAATCTGCGATGGGTCACCAAAAACCCTTTAATCTTAAATAGATTGAAGGGTTTTATTTTTGTATTATCAATTGTTATCTTGACAATTTCAAATTGCATATGCTATTCTGAAATAAATTTCAACATGAAAGGAAGGTTTTGATGTCGGTATTATCTGTAAAGGTGATTAACAACTAAATAGTTGCAAAAAGGTTCTTTTCTTAGACAGGTTGTAATCCTGTTTATTTAGTGTACCTTTTTATTAACGATACCTGTGTTTTGGTATCGTCGGACACCTGCTTCGTACGTTCAGTACATTACAGATATGCTTCAAAACCATTTTTATTAGTATATAGTCATTAGCCGTATTCAAATGATTTTAGCAAAGCGTAACGGGTTTGTTCCTGTTATGCTTTTTTATTCGTTCTGGAGAAAGTATGTACAAGCTTTGTGTCCGCATAATTAAAATAAAGTTTCACGCAGATTGGACACACCTCTCTGCCTGCCGATAACAGGAGGGTAATCATGAATAAATATGCTATAACACTCGAGTTTAATAAAATAATTGAAATGCTTAAAGAAAATGCAGTATCACCAAAAGCAAAAGAAAGGCTTGCACTCCTTGAGCCATACCTGAGGGAAAATGAATGCAAAAGAAGAATAAAGGAAACTACTGATTCAAAGAGGCTTCTTGAAAGCTTGGGTACTCCCCCGCTGTCTTCAATGAATGACCTTGATAAAATTCTTGATTTATGCGCAAAGGGAGCAATGCTTGTTCCTGAACAATTCGAAGAGGTATCACAGTTCCTTCTGGCTTGCAGACGCATGAAATCATACCTAAAAAGGGCTGAAAGCCAAGAGAATGAAATTACTTACTATGGCAGCTCAATAGACGCTCTTAACGACCTTTGCGAAGAAATTGAGCGTTCAATAAGAAACGGACGTGTTGATGATGCAGCATCACCAAAGCTGAGGGATATTCGCAGAAGAAAGGAAAATGCCCATCAGCAAATCCGTTCAAAGCTTGAAAGTATTTTAAGGGGTAATAAGCTATGGTTTGCAGACAGTTTTGTTTCTATGAGGAACGGGCATTTCGTGCTGCCGGTAAAAAGAGAATATAAGAACATGGTAGCCGGTTCTCTGATAGAAACCTCCTCCACGGGAGGAACATGTTTTATTGAGCCTTCTGTTGTTCGCAGACTTCAGGATGATATATCTACTATTGCTGTTGAAGAGGAAAATGAAGAAAGAAAAATACTATATACTCTGACTTCATTGGTAGATGAACAATTGCAGGTTTTTAAAACCAATGCAGATATTATGGAAACTTTAGATGTCTTTTTTGCCAAGGCTAAGCTTTCTGTTCAAATGAAGGCAAATGCAGCTGATATCCATATGAACCGTAGGATTGTTATTAAAGCAGGACGACACCCTCTTCTCAACCAGTCTGAATGTGTACCTCTTGACTTTGAAATTGGTAATGGCATCAGAGGAGTTGTTATAACAGGCCCCAATACGGGAGGTAAAACAGTTGCCCTTAAAACTGTAGGATTGCTTTCAATTATGGCTCAAAGCGGACTTCATGTTCCTGCGGCTTCGGGAAGTGAATTTTCAATGCACAATATGATTTTGTGCGATATCGGCGACGGTCAAAGCATTACCGAAAATTTATCAACCTTTTCGGCACACATAACAACCATTAATGATATCCTAAAACAGTCAACAGCAGAAAGCCTTGTCCTGCTGGATGAGGTCGGCTCAGGAACAGACCCGGCAGAAGGTATGGGTATAGCAACGGCAATTCTTGAAGAGCTAAAAAACAGGGGCTGCCTTTTCGTGGCAACCACCCATTACCCCGAAATAAAGGACTATGCCAGAAATACAGCAGGTCTTGTAAACGCCAGAATGGCTTTTGACAAGGAAAGCCTTAAACCTTTGTATCAACTTGAAATTGGTGAGGCCGGAGAAAGCTGTGCCCTGTATATTGCTAAAAGGTTGGGTTTTCCTGCTCATCTTCTCAGGCTTGCTCATGAGGCTGCCTATAAAGAGCACCACTGCGCCAAGGTTAATGCTTCTGAAAATAAAGAATCTTTTTTAAGCTCTATTGGTCAGGAAAACCAGTATGAAATTCAACGGAACTTGAAATCACCTGTACTTATTAGAGAAACCCCAAAAAAGGATGTGCCTCAAAACAGATGCAGCAAATTTAACATAGGAGACAGCGTTATGGTCTTTCCTCAGAAAGAATTGGGACTGGTATACCAAAAAGCCAATGAGCAAGGTGAATTAGGTGTTCAGATTAAAGGACAAAAAAAGCTTATCTCCCACAAAAGAATAAAGCTGCATGTGCCTGCAAGTGAGCTCTATCCGCCCGACTACGATTTTTCAATAATATTTGATACTGTGGAAAACCGAAAAACAAGACATAAAATGGGAAAAAAACACAATCCTGACTTGATTATAGAATACAACTATGATGAGACTGACAAATAGCAAAAGAGCCGATAAATCAAATTTATCGGCTTTTCTTTTAATATGGGGTGAATAGTGGAATTCGAATCCACGGCCTCCAGAGCCACAATCTGGCGCTCTAACCGACTGAGCTATACCCACCATCTATAAGTATGTCCCGCAAGACACATTTGATATTTTACGGTACAATGTTACTTTTGTCAATAGAAATTAAATTATTTTTCACTATTTTTTATCAAATAGCCCTTTCTATATAAAAATAATGTAAATTAAGTATTTCTTTGCAATTTATCAATCCATTTAAATTCTTATATGTAATTTTTTTACAATAATTGCTTTAAATTTATTGATTATTGTTTTTTCAAAGTGTATAATAAAGATGCAAAGCTTATAATTTCTTATACTAATTCATAACATCCTTTTTGGTCCGTAATGTTTAAGTTCTTATACGCTCAGCAATAAAATTTTATAGGAGGTAGTCCCATGGAAGATAAAACACTTACTTGTAAAGATTGCGGTGCAACTTTTACATTTACGGTTGGCGAGCAACAATTCTACGCCGAAAAAGGATTCACTAATGAACCAGCTAGATGCCCTGACTGCAGAAGAGCTAAGAAGGCATCCCAGAAAAGCTTTAATGGCGGATTTAACAGAAGGTAATTTTCGTAACTTAGAGCAAATTGAAGCCCCTGAAGAATCAGGGGCTTTTTGATTTTACTTATTTAAAAATTTATATATAGTTACATAATGATAGGTTTCGTTTGCTTTAAGAATAGGTGAAGGAAAATTCTTATGCTTCATTGCATTAGGGAAAAACTGTGTTTCAAGACAAAGTCCTGTTCTCTTGTTGTAAACAGTATTATTCTTTCCAATCAGCTCCACATTCTCATTTAAATGGTTTCCTGTATAGAACTGTATGCCGGGTTTTGTTGTGAATACCTGCATAGCACGACCGCTTTGCGGTTCATACAGCTCACAGGCAACTTCATTTATATTTCCATTTGTATTCAATGCCCAGTTATGGTCGTAACCCAGACCATATACAATTTGCTCGTCGCCGCTTGCAATGCCTTCTGCGAAACTGCTCATTTTTGTAAAGTCCATTACAGTACCTTTAACATCTTTGATTTCTCCCGTAGGAATACATTCATCATTTACAGGAGTAAACTTGTCTGCATTAATGTATATCTGATGTTTCAAAACATCACCTGAAGCATGTCCGGACAAGTTAAAGTATGCGTGGTTTGTAAGGTTTACAACCGTGTCCTTATCAGAAACTGCATTATAGTCCAGTTTCAGCTCATTGTCTTCTGAAAGTGAATATTCTACCTTTACATTGAGATTACCGGGGTAATTCTCTTCACCGTCAGGGCTTGTATGAGTCAGAACTAATTTTTCTGCTCCATTTTCTTCATGTATTTCAACATTCCAAATTACATTATGAAAACCTACTTTACCGCCATGGAGATGGTTATTTCCATCATTCTTTACAAGTTCATATACTTTTCCGTTTAATTCAAATTCTGCTGCCTCAATACGATTTCCATGTCTTCCTATTAACGCTCCCAGATATGCATCATTTTCCATATATCTTTTAATATCGTCAAATCCCAAAGCAATATCTGCAATCTTCCCATTTTTATCCGGCATAAGTATAGAAACAATAGTTCCTCCGTAGTTTAATATATCTACAGACATATTGTTTGAATTTTTCAAAGTGTAAATATCTACTTGCGTACCATCCGGCATTTTTCCAAAAATCTTCTTAGTTATTGACAATGTTATATCCTCCTGTTAATTGATTCTATATTACTATATATTCAACTATATAATAATTCAATATAATACATAATGTAAACACTTTTATACTGCTTCCATAACACTGAATTGTGAATTGTATAAATTGTAATAGTGTCCTCTAGCAGCCATCAGCTCATCGTGTGTTCCCCTCTCAACAATTGAGCCGTTATCAACATACATAATACAATGAGCATTTTTTATTGTTGATAGCCTGTGAGCTATAATAAATGAGGTTCTTCCAACCAAAAGGCCCTGTAACCCTTTTTGCAGTGCTAGCTCCGTCCTTGTGTCAATACTGGAGGTTGCTTCATCCAGTATCAGTATTCTTGGGTCTGCCAAAAGTGCCCTTGCAAAGGATATAAGCTGCCTTTCGCCAATTGACAGCCTTGTACCTCTTTCGTTTATTTCAGTGTAATAGCCATTTGACATATTCATAATAAATTCATGGGCGCAAACTGTTTTTGCAGCTCTGATGGCTTCTTCATCGGTGGCATCGGGTCTTGCATATTTTATGTTACTCATAACAGTGCCTGAGAAAAGAAAAGTATCTTGCAGCATAACTCCCATCTGTTTTCTCAGTGTCTCAAGCTGTACATCTCTTATGTTTATGCCGTCTATCAGCACCTCGCCCTCCTGGACATCATAGAACCTGCTCAGAAGATTAATTATGGTACTCTTACCGGCTCCGGTGGGGCCTACCAATGCTATTGTACTTCCCAACCGGAATGTGAAGTTTATATTATCAAGAATCTTTTTGCCTTCTTCATAACTAAAGCTTACATTTCTGAATTCCACAGCTCCCTTTACCTCCGGCATTGGAATGGCTCCCGGCAGATTTTCTATAGAAACCTCCTCATCCAGTGTCTCAAATATTCTTTCCAGATATGCCATGGCATTTATCATTGCGTTGTAGAAATTTCCCAGATTGGTTATGGGCTGCCAGAACCTTGAAATATAGCTTGTAAAAGCAATGAGGACACCTATGGTTATTCCCTTTACCCAAAATATCCCGCCAAAATAAAGTATTATTATACCTATTGTGGAAATGGTCTCTATTATTGGCCACAGTATGAAATTGGCTTTTACAAATCTCATCCATGCCCTTCTGTAAATCTTATTTAATTCATGAAAAATGCCTTGGTTCTGTTCTTCTCTTGCAAAGGACTGTGTTACCTTTACACCGCATATGCTTTCATGTATATACGCATTGAGGTTTGACTGCTTCATGCTCAAGGCCTGTGTATTTTTCCTCTGAATATTTTTTATAAGCATTATGCAAATAAATAATGGAGGAAGTCCAATCATACTGATTAAGGTAAGCTTCACATTTATAAAGAGCATGAAAACTATTATACATACAAGGGTGAACATATCTGTTATAAAGTTTATAAAGCCGTTTGTAAGCAGGTCGCTGAGTGAGTTTACATAATTCACAACCCTTACGAGTATTTTACCATGGGGACGGCTGTCATAATAGGAAAAAGGAAGCTTCTGAATCTTATAGAATATATCTTCCCTAATCTTTTTAACTACATTGTTTCCAAGCTGGGACATGAGTATTACCCTGAACTTAAAACATATTGCATTCACTATCAAGGTGACTATAAAAATGCCTGACAGAAAAACCAGTCCTTTTATATTGCCGGCTGGTATCTTATAATCCATTGCATCCTGTACCAGAAGCGGACCTACAAGATTAGCCACGCTTGCAGTAAGCATTAATAAGACCGTTACAAACATTGTCATCTTGTATGGTTTCAAGTATCTTAAAAGCCGGATAAGGTCTTTCATTTTAAATTTTGTTAATAATTCTTCATCAACATCATATTTGTTTCTTGCCATTTAGCCCACCTCCTTTTCATCAAGACCATCAAAGTCCCCGTACTGGCTTTGATAAACATCGTAGTAATAACCCTTTAAATTCAGTAGTTCCTTATGTGTTCCCTGCTCAATTATCTGTCCGCCATTCAATACAATAATTTTGTCTGCATTTTTTACGGAAGATATTCTGTGTGCGATAATAAAAGTGGTCTTATTATTGTAAAAAGACCTTAGCGTCCTGTGGATTTCAAATTCCGTTTCCATGTCAACACTGGAGGTTGTATCGTCAAGTATAAGTATAGACGGGTCTTTGAGTATTGCCCTTGCTAAAGCAATTCTCTGTCTCTGACCGCCGGAAAGTCCTACCCCACGTTCTCCTATGATGGTATCATAGCCTTCCGGCAAGGAGGATATAAAACCATCTGCATCTGCTATACCTGCTGCCTGTTTTATGCTCTCATAGGGAGCATCTGGCACACCATAGGCGATATTTCCTTCAATTGTATCTGAAAAAAGAAATACATCCTGCATTGCAACTGAAACTTTTGAACGCAGTGTTCTTAAATCCATTTCTTTTACATTCACGTTGTCAACCAGTACTTCTCCTTCGCTGCAATCATAAAATCTGCATATCAGGTTTACAAGAGTGGATTTTCCAGACCCTGTGGGGCCAATTATTGCAACCGTTTCCCCCGGTTTGGCATTGAGGCTGACATTTTTCAATACTTCGTCATTATCATAACCAAAGCTGACATTTCTGAATTCAACAAATCCCGTTATTTCTTTTTTAGCAGGTTTTTCTATATTGCTTATTTCAGATTCATTATTCAGATATTCACGTATTTTATCTGCAGATGCGTTGAATCTTTGGATGTCATTTATAAGCCAGCCGAAATTCCTCATGGGATTACCCAGTGCCCATACTATAGAGTTAAAGGTTACTAACTCACCTATGGTTATTTTATTATTAATTGTAAGTATTCCCCCTGCTATCAGTATAATCAGCGAAAGAGTTCCCGCCAAAGCATCTATAACAGGAAGATATTTTGACCATACTTTTGCAGAAGCCATGTTTCTCTGACGATAGGCTTCGTTTTCCTTGTCAAATTTGCTTATTTCTATGTATTCTGTTGCAAATGCCTTTATTACTCTGTTGCCGCTTATATTTTCCTGCACAACAGAATTGAGTCTTGAGAATTGTTCCCTTATTGCTGCGAAAGTTGGTCTGACTTCACCTGCCAGCCTTATAGCAGCCCATGCCAGAAAAGGTACAACCAGAAGCATAACCAGAGTAAACTGCCAGTTAATTGTGAATAACAATGTTACTGCAAAAATAAATATTGTAGCGTTTTCAAAAACCATGTAGATTACCCACGCAATAAGATGGCGCACTGTCTCCATATCACCTGTCATTCTAGCCATTATGTCACCGGTTCTGGTAGTGTCAAAAAATTTGAAATCCATATTTTGAAGCTTTTGGTACATACTCTCCCTGATTTTCATATAAGCTCCCTGTGATATGGTTTCAAACATAATCTGATACGAAAATCTGATTATAGATTTTATCACCGTAGCTCCTAGCATAAGCATACACAGCTTTAAAAGCAGGTCATATTGACTTTGCTTAATTACCTTGTCAATTATTATGCCGGAAACATATGGGGGTACCATACAAAGAGCCGAAGCTACCAAAACAAATATCAGGGCAATACACATTCGGAGTTTATATTTTCGTATATACATCCAAACCCACTTTACATTTTCCATAATAAATCCCTTTCACAATGCCAGTAATTTTCCTTTTTAATTATAATTGATAAGTTTTCTTATGGAATGGATATTCTTTATCTGGTAATGTACATTTTTATCAATATTAATAGAGAAACTTTCATAGTTTGCCGATTGGAATAAAATTTAGTTTGTGATAAGATAGGATTACTTTACACATATATATTGTAAATAACAGGGGGTGATTCTTTTGTGTAAGCCGCAAATCTGTGCTGAAAATTTCAATCCAACATTGTTATATGCTTTTATTAATTTTGCTAATTCCGAAAGCCATATTACACTGCATACCCACGACTTTACGGAAGTAAAAATAATCCTGTCGGGATATTTTACATATATAATAGATGATAAATTATATGAAGTAACCAAAGGGAATATTATAATTATAAACCCCGGTGTACAACATAAAAAGATTATTCCTGAGGGAGTTAATATTGAGGAGTTTAATTATGCTTTGGGCAATTTACAGTTTAAGGAACTTCCTGAAAATTTCCTTATTGAGCCCTCCTCCCAGCCCGTTTTTAGTTTGCCCCTTCATCAACCTGAAATAATCAAGTGTATTAATGAAACACTAAGCGAACAGGAAAAAAACGAGCCTTACTGTGACCTGTTTATTAAAAGCAGCATAATGAAACTGACTGCACTGTTGCACAGGGGGATGACTGCCAGTAAGGAAAGAACTGAAAAAACAAGGCTTGATATTCAAACCTCGGAAAAGACTTATATTGTAAATGACATTCTTGAATATCTGAGCTCAAATTATATGAAGCAGATTTCTCTGTATAGAATAGCTCACAATATGTACCTGAGCCCGGTTTATATTTCTAAAATATTCAAGGAGGAGACCGGTGAATCTCCAATAAATCATCTGATAAGGATTCGCCTTACAAAAGCACGGGAACTGCTGATATCAGGAGATATGCCTATTAAAACCGTTGCAAGAAATGTAGGTTATGATGATGCCTTTTACTTCAGCAAACTTTATAAGAAATACTACGGAATTCCTCCTTCAATGGAAAAAAGGAAGAATGCCGGTTGATATATGCCTATCCAAGGGCAACATCCAGTATCATCATTACGGTAAACCCTATAATACAGCCTGCGGTGGCCATATGTGTGCTTTTGTGGCCTCCGCTCTGAGCTTCCGGAATGAGTTCTTCCACAACAACAAATATCATTGCTCCCGCCGCAAAAGCAAGTGCGTACGGCAGAATAGGCTGAATATACATTACTAGTGCTGCACCCAAAACACCTGCAATTGGCTCAACAAGACCAGAAGCCTGACCGTATAGAAAGCTCTTTGTACGTGATAAACCCTCACGTCGTAATGGAATTGACACAGCAGCACCCTCAGGAAAATTTTGAATTCCAATTCCCATTGCAACAGCAATTGCAGACAATAAAGTTATATTGTTAAATCCATTTGCCGCAGCCCCGAAAGCCACTCCTACCGCTAGTCCCTCAGGTATATTATGTAAAGTTATTGAAAATACAAGAAGTATGCTTCGCCTGAGCTTTGTTGATATTCCCTCGCTTTCCCCATCTTTAGAATTTAAATGCATATGAGGAATAATCTTATCGGCCATGTAAAGAAAAACCGCACCTCCCAGAAAGCCCAGAGCGGCAACAAGCCAAGCAGGTATATTTGATGATTTCTCTGCCATTTCAATTGCAGGTGCGAGCAGTGACCAAAAGCTTGCCGCAATCATTACACCCGCTGCAAAACCAAGCATTGTATTAAGCAGGCGTTGGTTTATTTCTTTGAAAAAGAAAACCATTGCGGCTCCCAATGCTGTTAGCGCCCAAGTTCCTAATGTAGCAAAAAGCGCCAATAATATAGGATTTTGATTATTTAACCATTCCATAGTGTCTCACCTTTCAATGTGGATTTTTCGAATATATTAATACCCTTATTTATTAAAAGTAAACAATACCTTGTCCAATTTCAATAAATAAAATAGCAATATTAACTAACCTGAAAATGTTTCAATCTCGAGTCATTGTCTGGCAATCCCATTACGTGCAAGGCCTGCGACTAAGTACCACTACGATGAACAGATATGCGAATACTAACTGTAAGAAATTGGGGGGTTGTTACATTGGGACACTGGTGTTAACATAATGTCCATACCCCGGTAGGCTGATGAATATTACGCTGATAATTCTTTTGGCAGAAGCAACGTCGCAAGAACGCTGATTATAGGCAAGAAGAAGGAAAGAACGTAAAATTAATCTAAACTAATGGAGGTAAGATATGAATAAAAAATCATCTATTGTCATTTCAAGTGTAGCTGCATGTGCAATATTCGCATCAGCCTTTGCTTTTAACGGTTTTGCAATTGGAAAAACAAAAGCAGAAAGTATTGCTGCACAAGATAAAACAAATATCAGCCAATCAACTAAAGCACCATCCAATGCACTAGAGTCAATTATATCTAAAGTTTCACAAAATACGGCGCAAAGTAAAAATGACTCCAATACAGCGGCAGTTAACAAATCAGCAGTTAACAACGTGAACGCCAATACTTCAAAATCAACAAATTGCCCAACTAAAAATAATGTTGATACAACTACAGCCCCAAACAACTATAATCAGCCGACTACAGCTACCAATAATAATATCGAATCAGCAGATATTATGGATAAGCTGCAAACAATAGCATATACAAAGAATTGTAATAATTCAACTGCCAAAAACACTAATTATTCAGATATTCAGTCTGCATTGAATTCATTTTTGAAGTCTGGGTCATCAGCAGCTAAGCCTGCTGCTTCAAAACCATCAGCTACCAAGCCGGCTCCTCAAAAGCCTGCTGCAACACCTGCTGTAAGCGGTGACTATGCAGCTTTCCAGAAAAGAGTTGTGGAACTCGTTAATGCAGAAAGAGCAAAAAATGGTTTAAAACCTTTAACAATGAATGCTCAGGTAAATAAAACAGCAACCCTCAAATCACAGGACATGGCTAAACTGGGCTACTTTGACCACAATTCACCGACTTACGGTTCACCCTTTGATATGATGAAGAAATATGGTATCAGCTACAGAACCGCAGGCGAAAACATTGCAATGGGACAGACTACACCTGAACAAGTAATGAAGGGTTGGATGAATTCACCCGGACACAGGGCAAACATCCTTAAAGCATCCTTTACACAGATTGGTGTAGGAGTAGCAAAGAACTCCAGCGGAAGATTGTACTGGACTCAGCAGTTTATAGGATAATAATTTAATGCTAGTATGGAGAGAGTGCATTCCCATGTCATGGGGCTGCACTCTTTTTATATAAAAATCATATACTTATGAAGTAAATTCCGTTATAATATATGTAAAAAATGGGGATTAATATGAATAAAAAGTTTGGCATAAAAGATGTATTTATGATTTGTGTAATGTTTTTCTTTATTTTATCAGCAATTATGAAAAACAATTATTACTTTAATATTGCAACTATAATAGTTGGGTGTCTTGTATTTTTTATAATAAATATTTGGGAACCTATAAAAAGTGCCTTAGTAAGTAAAAGGTTTAGTTTTAAGTATTGTTAATACACTAATTGATATTCTATTGAATTTTCCCCTAATAAAAAAGTTGAGTTAAGCAATTATTTTATTCTAACCGTTTTCCTATTATACTTATTTATGGCTCTTTCAAGTTACAATAATTATAAATTTTGACGTTAGTATAACAAAATCTTCATTATGTGTATGAAATAAATCTACAATTGTTTTTTAAGTAAATCCCTTATTTCCGTAAGCAATATTTCTTCCTTTGAAGCTTTTTCTTCCTTTATTTCTTCTACTGCTTCTTCCTTTTTACGTTTCAGCACATTTATAAGCTTTACCATCATAAAAACTACAAAAGCAATTATGAGAAAATTAACTATCTGCTGAATAAACGAGCCGAAATATACGGCTACTTCAGGTGCATCTCCCTTTGCCTCTTCTAAAGTCCATTTAAAGTCAGAAAAGTTTATGCCCCCTATTATATATCCGATAACAGGCATAATAATTTGATTCACAAGGGAATTAACTATGGCTGTAAAAGCAGAACCAATTATGACACCCACAGCCAAATCCACTACATTTCCTCTTGATATAAACTCTTTAAATTCAGATATGAATTTCGATTTTCTCATACAAGCATCCTTTTAATTTTTATATATTTTAGTTTCATTAGTATATACAAAAATTATACATAAATTAGTGGGATATGTAAAACAAACAGCAAGAAAAAGTCCAATCATCTATGAGCTTTTGGAAGCGCACAAATGATTGAACCTCAGAATTATATATATTGGGAGAATCCCGGCCAGCTAATAGCACTAAGCCTACAGGAAGGCCGGGAAAATTTACTTTAAGCTTATCCGAGAATTTTTTTCAAGTCCTCATCAGGAGTAGAAATCGGGCTGATGTTGAATTTTTCTACTAATATATTTAGTACATTTTGTGAAACAAATGCAGGCAGTGTAGGCCCAAGGTAAATGTTCTTAATTCCCAGGGAAAGCAGAGTCAGCAGTATGCAGACAGCCTTCTGTTCGTACCAGGAAAGCACCATTGAGAGAGGTAACTCATTGATTTCACACTCAAAAGCGTTTGACAAAGCAGCTGCCACCTGTATTGCACTGTAGGCATCATTACATTGTCCCATATCCATAATTCTTGGAAGTCCGCCTATTTCACCGATATCAAGGTCATTGAAACGGTATTTTCCGCAAGCAAGTGTCAGTATTACGGTATCCTTTGGAGTTTTATTAACAAATTCTGTGTAGTAATTTCTTCCAACCTTTGCACCGTCACATCCTCCTACCAAGAAGAAGTGTTTTATTGCTCCTGCCTTAACGGCATCAATTACCTTATCTACTACTGACAGAACTGTTCCTCTGGCAAAACCGGTGGTTAATGTATCCCCGCCGTTGATGCCTGTGAATCTTGTATCTTCCTTATATCCTCCAAGTTCAAGCGCCTTGTTTATTACAGGAGTAAAGTTCTTTTCGTCTCCTATATGAACCATTTCTGGATATGCAACTACTTCAGTTGTAAATACTCTGTCACTATAGCTTGGTTTTACAGGCATAAGACAGTTTGTTGTAAACAGTACGGGAGCCGGAAGATTGTCAAATTCCTTCTGTTGATTCTGCCAAGCTGTACCGAAGTTGCCCTTTAAATGAGGGTATGCCTTAAGCTTAGGATATGCATGTGCAGGAAGCATTTCACCATGAGTGTAAATGTTTATTCCCTTATCCTTTGTTTGTTCCAGAAGAAGATATAAATCATAAAGATCGTGACCTGAAATTACAATAAATGGACCTTTTTCAACAGTCATTGGTACGGAAGTCGGTACAGGAGTTCCATAGGTTTCTGTATTTGCCTTATCAAGAAGTGCCATACACTTTAAATTAACTTCTCCTGTTTCCATAACAATTGAGAGCAGTTCGTCAATAGCCATGTCGCTGCCTACAGCTCTTAGTGCCTTGTAGAAGAATGCGTTAACCTCATCATCGGAATATCCCAGAACCAATGCATGGTAGGCATAAGCAGCCATTCCTCTGATTCCGAATAAAATAAGGGATTTCAGTGAACGGATGTCCTCGTGTGCATTCCAGAGATTTTCCATATCGTAGTTATCCTGTGCTGCAACTCCATTAACAAGTTGCAATTTTTCAAAATATAAGCGATGAAAGTATTCTTCATATGTTAAAATGCCTTGAATCCTATGAACAGGTTTATACTAAAAATGATATACTGCTGTTGGCAGGAGATAAGGTATCCTCTGTAGGTATAATTTTATCCGGTTCTGCCCAGATTGTTAAAGAAGATATAATGGGCAACAGAAATATAGTATATGAAATCGGTACGGCAGACATGTTCGGAGAGGCTTTTTCATGTGCAAAGTTAGCGAAAAGCCCGGTAACAGTTCTCACTACTACCGGTTGCACCGTAATGTATATCGGCTTTAGCAGGATTGTTACCACCTGTTCCTCCTCCTGCAGCTTTCACACCAAGCTTATTGAAAACATGCTTTCACTTATTGCACAAAAAAATATTTTTCTAAATAGCAAAATAGAGATTCTCTCTCAGAGGTCGACCCGTGAAAAGCTCATGGCCTATTTCTATATGCAGGTGCAGAGAACAGGGAAAAACAGATTCAGGATTCCTTTTTCACGTGACGAACTTGCAGACTTTTTGTGTGTAAACCGAAGTGCTTTATCAAGAGAATTATCAAAAATGAAACAATAAAACATACTTGATTTTGACAAGAATGAATTTGAAGTATACCCTGCAGATTAACAGCCTCAAGGGTTTGATTTGTATGGTATATTATGCTATAATTAAGACTAATATTTTGTGAGGTGATGTCCAAAATGGCTATCATTGATAGAGTAAAATTTGACGGGCTTAGATCCCGTGATTGGATTGTTTATAAACATCCGGCCGAAGATCTTGTATATGGAACACAGCTTATTGTAGGTGAAGGACAAATTGCAGTTTTTGTTAAAGGCGGAGAGATTTGTGATTTATTTTCTCCTGGAACTTATACTCTTGATGCTAAAAATCTTCCAATACTTAAAGCCTTTGTTAATCTGCCTTTTGGAGGAAAAACCCCTTTCAGTGCAGAAATTTTCTATATCAACACTACTACGAAACTAGATATCAACTGGGGAACATCTGATCCGGTACAAATAATTGACCCAAAATATTATACCAGACTCAGAGTTCGTGCTTTTGGCCAGATGGGCTTAAAACTTGATAACTATGAAACCTTTTTTCGTGAACTGATTGGAGTAATGAATCCGGCGGACTTTATTAAATTTGACAATGTCATAGATTTCTTCAAAGGAATCTTGATTCAGAAGATAAAAAGCATAATCGCCAATGTAATTGTAAATCAAAAAATATCTGCATTGGAGATTACTGCCAGACTGGATGATATTGCAAATTACACCCTTGAAATGATTTCTCCTGAATTTTCCAAATATGGATTAATTGCAATCAACTTAATTATAAAATCCATTAATTTCCCCGATGAAGACTTTGAAGAAATTAACAAGATTCTAAAAAGCAAGGCTGAATTCGAAATTATGGGAGACAACCGTTATGTAACAAAACGTTCTTTTGATGTATATGACCAAGCTGCCGGCAATAATTCAGGTGTAGCAGGTGTGTTTGCTTCAGGAGGTGTTGGTTTTGGAATAGGTGCATCTCTGGGTTCCGACATGCATAACACCATTAATACAAAAGCAGCCACAGATGCTGCAACCTTAGCATGTCCCTCCTGTAGTGCTGAAAATTCAGCAAAATCAAAATTTTGCTGTGAATGTGGAAAGCCGTTGGAAACTCCAAAGAAGAAATGTATTTCCTGTGGAGCATTAGTAACCGGCAATCCCAAATTCTGTCCTGAATGTGGAACTCCTATGGGAAGCAGGATCTGTGAATGCGGTACAGAAATCCCAATAGGCACTAAATTTTGCCCACAATGCGGTAAAAAACTGTGATTAGTGTGATCAAATTTTTGTAATATATCATTTTTTTTAAAAGTATAATTAAATAAATAAGATAGGATGGTATAAAAATGGCTCAAAATGAATGTCCTCAATGCGGGGCACCAACTGCTCTTAGTGATAGAGAATGTAAATATTGCGGTGAAGCTTTGACCGTACAAAATTCTGCTCCATCAGCTGCTCAGAGACCTGTTCCTAAACAGCAGGAGTTTGACCCCCAAGCAGCCGAGGCACTGCTATACCAACAGCGTGTTGCACAACAGCAATATGCTCAGCAGCAGAATATAAATAATGGCATAGATCCTTCCTGGCCAATAAAAAACAAAATTGTTGCCGGACTTTTGGCAATATTTTTAGGTGGACTTGGAATTCACAAGTTTTACATGGGCAAAATAGGTAAAGGTATACTTTATATGTTGTTCTGCTGGACCTTTATTCCAAGTTTTATTGCTTTTATCGAAGGTATTGTTTATTTGTGTTCCAATGACCATAATTTCCAAGTAAAACATCGTGTAAGATTTCAATAAATTTATTTAAATGTTAATACATACAAAAACGGTAATGACTCATTAAGAGATTATTACCGTTTTTCTTTTTATACAAATATACGGTATTATATTAATTTATTTGTATAAAATAAAAACATTCAAAATACTGATTGGGAGGTTTTGAATGTCGAAAAAGGCTAAGCTGTTGTTAACCGTAAGTGCCCTTTTCACACTTGCAATGGGCATTTCAAATGTTTTTCTTAATATCTTATTGTGGAAAGAATCAAAAAACTTTATAGTTTTAGCAGAATATAATCTCATGCAGTATATGTTCCTCCCCATCACCTTCATTTTTGCCGGATGGCTTTCCAAAAGAAAAAATGGTATCTGGTCACTAAGGTTGGGAATACTTTTTTTCATTATCTTATTCGGGCTTATTCTTCTATTTCAAGACAAAATTTCAAATTTTGTACTGATATTTGGAATATTATTCGGGGTAGCCGCAGGTTTTTATTGGCTTGCATTTCATGTTCTGAGTTTTGATTTTACATCAACTGAAAACAGGGATACCTTTAATGGTTACAATGGTTCTATTGCAGGAATCTGCGGTGCTGTTGCACCAATATCTTCTGCCTATATAATTAATAAAAATGTCCTGGGAATGGGCTACACTATTGTCTTTTCTATCTCATTACTGCTATTCGTAGTACTGATATTGGTATCCTTTTTATTAAAAGCAGAATATTACGGAAGGAAGATGGACTTTAAAAAGATAATCGGTACAAACTCTCACGATTGGAGCTTTTTAAGAAAGGGCCTGTTCACGTGGGGCTTTAGAGATGTTATTATAGGTTTCCTAATATTTGTACTGGTTTTTAAAACTACAGGCAGTGAATGGTCTGTGGGTACTTTTTCACTTATTGGCTCACTTATTTCATCGGTAGCTTTTGTGATTGAGCAAAAGCTGGTTAAGCCAAAATCAAGGTTAAAGTCAATGCTGGCAGGGGCCGGTTTAATGTTTTTGGCAGTATGGGGATTGGTTGTCAATATCAGTTACGGAACTCTGCTGTTATTTATAATAATGGACTCTGCATTTCTGCCCTTTTTTATGGTTCCTTTTTCTTCTGCCGGCTTCAACATTATAAGTCTTCAGCATCAGGAGGATTTGCGGCTTGAATATATTATCAATAAAGAGATTATTCTAAATATGGGCAGAGTAGTAAGTCTGCTGATACTCATAGGTTTGCTGTGGTTTGTAAAATATGACCGAAGCCTTAACTATTTTTTGCTGTTTATAGGCTGTGCACAAATCATAGCTCTGTATTTTTTGAAAAAAATGAGAGTATGGAGGATGTAAGCATAAAATAATACACCCTCCACCAAGTCCCTATTTTTCATATACCTCGGTAGTACCATAGGCAGCATTTGAAACTCTTGGAGAAAACTCCTCAATCTTTGCTCCATCCTGACACAGCTGTTTAAATGCACTCAATCTGGCCTGTCCGTCTGCCGACTGCAACAAACCACTGTAGTTTTTTTCTAATGCTAATTTAATCAGATATACATCCAAACTACTTGCTTGTGTCTGGTTGTTACTTTCGTCAAACCAATTTATTATCTTTGAGTTATTAAATTGATTAGCATTTCCTACCCATAAGTATCTGGTTGCCTTGTACAGCTCATCATAAACTTCAGCTGAAAGCCGCATGTTCTCTTTCAAGGTATTCAAACAACTTTCATTACCTGCTCTAAGTACCAGTATCAATACATTTTGATTCGGTGTATGGGATGGTTTATAAACATTATCAACTTTCTCTATTTTTTCATTTCTTTCTATTTCCGGGGGATTTTTCTTCTGGTCATTGTTATATTTTCTTTGGTAAATAAAAATCATGGATATACCTACTATCGCCAGACCTGCTATAAAAAGACCCTTCATTCTTAATCCTCCTTTTTTCTTGTTTTCATTTATATATAAAGGCTCAAACGATTCAGAGAAGTAATCTGTGCATGCATCTATTACTTTTCCATTGTCCTTATCTGTTGCGGTTTCAGAGAGAATAATACTTGATAATATTTTTACGGCACATTTTAACGGGTCTTTTTGTTTTTCACAAGAATCCCATTTTGTCTCAAAATCTTTTTTCCAAGCTTTAATATTATCGCCTACTTTCATCTCAAACTCCGTTCCCGTCAACAGCAACGTCCTTAATACCATTTGATACCGCAGCTGCATTATTGGCCTGAAGTAAAATTTTATTCCACCTGCCCACTTCCTCTTCATGCTTTTGCTCACTCATGGTTATTTTCGATTTTATCGTTGCGTTTACTGTAGTTATAAGAGTATTTATTGAAACTGAAAATGCATCAGAGTAACTGTTCAGCTGTTGAGCCATCCATTCAAACATATACTTCCAGAACAATTCTTTAGCATTGGTTAAGCCATAGTCCCATTTTTGTTTCAAGGCTACACCATTAGGAAAATAATATGCATTCCCCATTACGTCGACAAAATCCAAATAGGTTTCCGTGGTGTCGCTTCCACAAAATGAACCTTGCTTTACCCGTGTCTTCCATTCTGTTTTTTTACCTATACTGATATCTTCCTCGGGAGGTTTTGAAGCAAACTCAAAAACTCCGTCTGGCAAAGACAGTTCGTTAATATCCACAGCTTGAAGAATATTCTCAATTGTTTCAGTTAATTCAAGGTCGATAATCCCCAGCTTTCTTCGGCATATTTCTGCGATTTCGTCTATATGTCCCTGAATCATATTTCTTAGAGGAAGCACCAACTCATTTGAATACGATTGGAGAAGCAGCCCCGCTCTTGCAGAAAGCGCCCTGTTCATTGCCACGTCTAAAAAATCATAACGCTCCATATACTTCTGAATTTCTTCGGTTTTATTTACGGATTTTATAACAAAGTGATTGTTAGCTACCTCCTTGTCCCTCAGTCCGCCAAGCATAATTCTGCTGACATAATCATATGCCCTTGCAAGTCGGGAGGACACTTCAACAGGAAGAAAATCCATTTTTTCCATTACTTCGTCGTATGTATCATTATTTATAATTGAATCCCCTATAATTTCTATTATTCCCAACCTTAGCTCATCCGTGAGGTGTGCAACTGAGTCAAACATATTTGAAAAATCCTCAATGCTTCCAAATATTTCTTCATGGTCATTAACAAACTGTTCTGCATCATATGTTCCTTTTCCCTCGTTAATCTTCCTTGTTATTTCCTGAAGATTTTCCTGAAATTCCTGCTTTTTTTCACCTATTCTCCCGGGTGATATTTCTATTTCCCCCTTTAAGGACAAAACCTCAGACTTGACTTTTTCAATTCTTTTTCTCTCCTCCTCAGGTATATCCTTACTTTCGTACCCTGACAGTTCATCTGATATTGAGTTCAAGTCCCTTTTAATACTATTGGCTGCTTCTTCACTATCACAGCCTATAAGCTCGTTTTTAAGTCTTACGGTACCAAGATAATAATTTACAAGTCTCAGCTTTGATTTTGTAACTCTGATACTCCCAAGGGTTTTCAAGGTACTGTGTAGTGCACAGAATATTTTGAATAATTCGCATATTGCAGGCATTATAATTAACTGGGAAAAACTGTTGTTAAGCCTCTCCTGTATTCTCTTAAACAGAAGATTGCCGTTACTGCATTGGTAAGTATAGTCTAAAAGCTTTCTTAAATCCTCTTCACTTAAATCTTCACCGTGTTTTACATTAATCCTCAAATCGGAAAGCCACTTTTCAAGTTCAGCATTATTTGCATTGCTGTCATATATATCATAGCAATCCTTCATCAGGCTTTTGAGAAACCATTTGTAGTTATATTTCAGAGCATCATTGGGATATTGAGGCTCCTTGTTTTTATCTTTATGTGAAACAGGCCCCCAGGCACACTGTGCATAGAAAAGGGGCAGTGCGGTAAAGGGTATTATCTCAGGCTCGTTTTTCAAAGCTAGTACTTCTTTAATCTCTTTTTTGAGGTTAGATATATTTAAATCAAGTTCTACATCTGTCTCATTTCTCAAATCTACTCTGTTAAGCAAAAAAATTATGGAATCTTGTCTGCCTCCCAGAAAATTCACTATATCCTTCAGTTCTCCCAGAAGCTTTTTGCGGTTTTCATCATCTGTGTGGCTATAGTCCATAGCCACAAGGCACAGAGACCTTGTCAGCATCTCCTGTATAACGCTCAGATTTTCCTTGTCTCCGCTGTTTTTCAGTCCCGGAAGGTCTACAAGTTCAACACATATATCCTCGGGAAGGTTAAGCATTTCAGGCGATGAACCTATAAGCAAAGGCCCTTTTGAGTAAATCCTCGGAGGAGCAGAGTTCTTTCTGTTATCAAAATATGTTTTCATTGTATCACTGTTAATGTTATATGTTTCCTCGTCTGAAATATCCTGCTTAATCTGGCCTGTCTTCCACTTAGAATTTTTAGTTTTTTCTATGTAAAGAGACCGTTTATTAGAATTTCTCAAAACCAGAATTCCGGCACTTTTTTCACCGGAATCTATGGGAGCTACCATTTTTCCTGCCAATGCATTTGTAAGTGTTGATTTTCCCGACGAAGTAGTCCCGATTGTAGCAATAGAAAGCACGGGATTTTTTATCCTTTCCATTGCACGTTTGTGTTCTTCAAAAAAACTTTTGAATTGTGAAGTAACCAGCTCATCTCCTAAAAAATCTTCCTTGTATTCATTAAAAAGGGCTATCATCCCGTTGCCCAAATCCTCCAGGAGTTTCTGGGTTGCCTTTAACTTATCACTGTTGTACATTAACGCTCCTCCTTATCTCTTTTCCAAATCTTATACAAGTCACTGTATAGGATAGGCCGGGTGGTGTATAGACTTTAGTACCGAATTTATCTTATCCAAAAGGCTTTTGTCCAAACTTGCTGCATTGTCCCTCAAGAGTTTATCAAGGCTCTCATCAAGGCTGCTGATATTTTGGATTTTTGACTTTGACAAGTTACTGCAATCACCATATGTAACCAGATTTATCCCACGGCTCAACAAAGGCTTTACGTAATTGTTAACTTCCTCGTAAGTTGCACCCATATTGGCTAGCGCATTTGCCGTATCTGCATAAATGGCAGGCAATAATTTGCTGTAATTTTCGATTTGCTCAATTTCCGAAAGCAACGATATGTAAAAATCTGCTATGGAACGTCGTATCATATTCGCTCCCGGTATACTTCCCACCAGCAAAGGAAGTTTTGGGACAGTTCCATACTCCACCAGATGATATGCGTCGGCATACATCCCTGCACAACAGGAAAATATACCTGATACCTGCTTAGATATCTTCTCTTTCACAACATCTCTTATTTCATCGGTTTCTGATAATTGTGAATACAGATGCTGAATCATTTCCTTTTTATCCTCATCCTCTTCACTAAGCTTTTCAAGCATTTTAATAATCTTTATGTTATTAATTAGTTTTTCAGAATAAAATCCCTCTGGTTTTATTCCCAACTCCTGTATAAGCTCCATACTCTTTTTAGTTTCTTCATATAAAGCATTCAGATACATGGGCTTTATATTAATACTGCCAAACTCAATTCCCACAGGGAGATTTACTTTTTCGCCCAACCCCCATGACCATATTTTAAGAATTATTGTTTGTCCGTCATTAACAAATTCCGGTGAAAAAACCAGAACCGGCTGACCTTGAAGCCCTGAAAACAGATAATTTATTGAGGCATCATTAGAAGGTGCATCCTCTCTCCAACTTCCTATATCTGATATAACAGGGTGAGAACTTACGCTATTATAATGTGTTATAAGAAATGAAGACAGATTTCCGTTTATATTTCTTGCAATAGGATGGTCTTTATCTTTTAATGACGTGATTATCCTGCATGGAATAACTTCTTTACCGTCAATACTGCAACCTTCAAAAGGCGTGTTAAGGGCAAAGCGCATGTCAAAAGGTTCTCTTAAAGGCCAGCAGTTGGAATAAAAGGTTTTTTGCTTCCACTCCTCCATGCGCATTTCAAATTGCGTTCTTGCTTCCGTTAGCCTGAACTGATGATCAATGAGCTGTATCTTGCTTTTGTTCTCAAAGCTAATGGCTGCTTCGTCCTTTTTCTTCTGTATATCCTTTTGCTCCTTACCTGTAAAAAAGTCGTATGACTTTTGTGCTACGGAGGAAATTGCTCTGGTTACCAGTCTTGATACAACCAGCACAATTATATCGTCTACTCCAAACGCCATATTTTACCCCCCTCGTATATTAAGTTTCTTAATTTCATTACAATTACCAGTGGTCACTGTAGTTATGTCCGCAATTACTGCAAGTATTACCGGATATGCTCTCAAAATGTTGACAGTTGCAAAGATAACGCATACATTTTCCATATCCGTGGAAACTTGGACTATGTGAAGATTTCTGTTTTATTATGCTTTGATTAGAATGCACGTCTGAATTCTCTTCCATGTCATTATCTTCGGCATCCTCTTCCTTATCTTCATCATGTTCGCCGTAATCTCTGTCGTCATCATCGTAATCTTCAGTGTCATCATCTTCTGAATCTTCATCCTCTATATCATCTGTGTCATAATCAGTGTCACTTTGAAGGTCATGGTCTTCGTAATCATCACCATCCCAAAAACCGTTAGTCATTTGCATTACCTCCCATCGATAAATATTATTTAGACTAATTATATATTAATTAAATAGATTTATGTACCATGTATTTCAATTTTTTTTAATAAATGTAACTTAGTTAAATTTTTGTCAGTCAATATGACTTAATATAAATATTTATTTAATATTTTGTTGACAAAACCATCAAATGTCTTTATAATAAAAACTGCTCGTGCGGATGTGGCGGAATTGGCAGACGCGC